>DASWDJ010000131.1:0-6834 GCA_036395295.1 Gaiellaceae bacterium
ACAGCCGGCAGGCAACGAGGTAGACGAACGATACGAGCACAAGCAGCCTCCAAGGACGGGAGCGCCGACGCTACCCCGGCCCCCACCCCAAGTGCCTCCGGCACCGACCGCGCCTCACGACAGAGTTTGTGCACCCCACGAGCTCCGAGATGGGCGAGGCCGTTCTCCCTCGCCTCGCCCGCGCCGACTTTCGCACGCCAAGTGTTCGACTCGCTCTTTAGACGTCGTGGCTGGCGGCGCCGCCGGCCACGACGGGGCGACCGGCTGGCTGGTCGGATTCCGCTTCGGCGAACCGACGGATCAGCTCGGCGCGCGAGCGGAGACCGAGCTTGCGGTATGTGCGGCTGAGGTGGAACTCGACCGTCTTCGGGCTGAGGAAGAGCGCCGCGCCAACCTCGCGGTTCGTCTTTCCTTCCGCGACTGCAGCGCGATCTGGAACTCCTGCGGCGTCAGTTGCTCGGCGACACCGGTGGTGCGGTGCGGAACGGTCTCGCCGCTCGCTCGAAGCTCCGAGCGCGTGCGCCGCGCCCAGGGTACGGCATCGAGCTGCTCGAAGACCGCCAGCGCGGCTCGAAGGTGCTCGCGCGCGTCTTTGCGCCGACCGCCCCGGCGCAGTCGCTCGCCGAAGCACAGCTGCGTCCGCGCTTGTTCGAATGGCTCGCCCGCCTCCTCGTGCCACGTCAGCGCATCGACGAAGTGCCGCGTGTAGTCGCCGTTTGGTGCGAGCAAGCCGCGGCAGCGAGCTGCGCGCGCGGCGAGCCACGGTCGTCCCGCCGTGGCGGCAAGGCGTTCGACGCACTCTCGGGCTGCGACGGCCTCGCTGCCGCGGCCGGTACGAACGAGCGCCTCGACGAGGTCTCCTGCGACGAACTCGTCGGGGTCGGGCCAACGGGTCCGCACCCCGAGGGCCTCAGCCAGCGGCGCGAGCCGTTGGATCGCAGCGTCGAAGCGGCCGAGCCCGACCTCGAGCAGAGCGAGCGCACGGTCCGCCCGATATCGATTCCACGCCATGTCGAGCTCCTGGCTCAGCTCCCTCAACTCCCGGACGTGCGCGCGGCAGGCCTCCTCGTCGCCCCGGGCAGCTTCTATCCAGGCCAACCGCCAGAGGCAATGCGAGAGTTGCACGGGCTGCCCGAGGTCCCGCGCCAGGGTCGCGGCTTCGGAGCACGCCGCGTACGCGGCAGACCACCGCCCCTGGAACATCGCGTACATCGCACCGAAGGTCAGGGCCTCCGGGAGGACGCCGACCGCGCCCTGCTCGCGGGCGAGGTCGACGACGTCGTACGCCATGCGCCGGCCCGCTTGCGGCTCGTCGAGCCACCACGGTATTGCGATCCAGCCGAGGAACCGCGGCGTCTCTCGCATCAGCTCGCGCGCGTTCGCCAACTCCAGCGCCTGCTCGAGGAGCGGCAAGCCCTCTTCGGCGCCGTTCGTCGACAGGAGCGCATGGCCGAGGGCGAGACTCGCGAGGACGGCTTCGGCGCCGTCCCGTCGGGCGAGCGCGTGCAGTCGCCGAGAGACCTGCATTCCTCCGGCGAGGTCGAGCGACCAGAGGCAGCACTCGAAGGCGTCTATGAGGGCGGCCACCGCGCCCGCGTGCACGCGCGTCTCGAGGAGCGATGCGGCTTCGACGAGCTGCCCGTAGGCCCGGCTCTGATTGCCGCTGTGGTGCTCGATGTGGCCGCGAAGGGCGAGGAGCTCACCACGCTGTCGCTCGTCCCGGCAGATCTCCAGAGCCTCGTCCAGCAACGCACGCGCGTGCGCACTCCGGCCGGCGAGCCAGCCCGCATCGGCGGCCCGGTAGAGGCGGTTAAAGCGATCGGGCCCTTCGGCGGTGAGGCGCGCGGCGCGTTCGGAGGAGGCGGCCGCCGCGGCGTAGCCGCCGCGCTGGAGGGCAGCCGCCCCGGCGCGGTCCAGCGCCGCGGCCACCCGCTCGTCCGGGCCGAGTGCTGCGGCAGCGAGATGCCAAGCTCGCTGCTCCGCCTCGCGCTCGTCGGAGATCAGGGCTTGCGCGAGAGCGGCATGTGCCGCGCGGCGCTCGGCCGGAGCCGCCGAGTAGTAGATCGCCGAGCGAACGAGCGGGTGCCGGAACGCGAGACGATGCGCGTCGAGCGAGACGAGGCCGGCCGTCTCGGCTGCTTCGAGTGACGCGAGATCGAGGTCGAGAAGGGCGAGCGCCTCAGCGGTCGGCGCGATGTGCTCCGTGTTGCTCGCGGCGGCAACGACCAGGGCACGACGGGATTCCTCTCCGAGTGCCGAGGCACGCCGTTCGAACTCACGCTCGATGCGCGTGCCGACGTGAAGCGGCTCCTCCAGTGGCGCGGTACCGGCGAGCTGCGCCGGCGATAACTCACGGGCCAGCTCGACGAGGGCGAGCGGATTGCCTCGAGTGAGCGTATGGAGCTGCTGCGCGACCTCGGGCGCAAGGCGTCCTTCGGCGGCCGACGTGAGCAGCGACCTGGCCTCGTCGACGTCGAGGCCATCGAGCACGAGCTCGTCGAACCCGGCCGCCGGGAAGGCACCCTCGCCCTCCCTGACGACGAAGACGAACCCCACCTGATCGGCTTCGAGCCGGCGCGCCGTGAAAACGAGCGCCTCGAGCGAGGCGGTGTCGAGCCAGTGCGCGTCGTCGACGGCGATCAGCACCGGCGTCGTCTCGGCCACGGCCGCGACCAGACTCAGTGTCGCGGCGGAGATCGCGAAGCGGTCGACCGTCTCGGCCGGTTCGAGCGCGAACGCGACCCGCAGCGCGAGCGCCTGCTGCGGCGGGAGATGGTCGAGCCGGTCGATGACAGGGCGTGAGAGCTCGAGGAGCCCCGAAAACGCAAGCTCAGCCTCGGACTCGATTCCGCGCGCTTGCAACAAGCGCATGTCGCCGCCGCGTTCGAGAGCGTGCGCGAGCAGCGCGCTCTTGCCGATGCCCGCCTCTCCCCGAAGGACGAGAGTCCTGCTCCGCCCGCTCCGCACGGCCGCCAGTAACCGATCCATCTCGGCACGTTCGTATTCACGTCCGACCAGCACACATCGAGGCTATCGCCGTTCAGGCCGGCACGAAAGGACCGGCGGCCCTGGCGCAACCCGTAACCGAGGGCCCCCGGGTCGAGACGAGATTTAGGGGCTTCCCGGAAGCGCCGCAGCCCAGTGCGCGTAATGCTGAAGCGTCAGCGGTCGCGACGACGAGGCGGGGTGACAGCGAAAGGAGACCGAACCATGCGTCCAGTCCTGATCTCGATTGGTGCGCTCGTTGCGGCGGCCGCCGCGGCGACGGCGTTCGTCGGCATCGCCGGCGGGGCGAGTCACCGGACGCTCACCCAGGCGCAGGAGGCGGGCTGGGACTGCAACCCGCTGATCCTCATCGGAGGCCACTACCACTGCTCGCCTCCCGGGCGGCCGTCGGTGGCGGACATCATTGCCGGCACCGACGTCCCAAGCGTCGAACACCAAGTGTTCCTCCCGGACGGCAGCTTTGCGGGAACGGAGACCCTGATCCGCGCCGACCTCTACGCGGGCCAGCCGTGTCCGACCGATCAGTGGCTCCCGGTTCCTCCCGTCGGCCCGGTCGAGTACTACGCCTGCCACCACTTCGAGTTCACGCAGTAACGATCCATGCGGCTGGAGCGGCTGCCCCGGCAGCCGCTCCGTCCACGGGTCGGCGCCTACGAATCCGGGATCAGCTCGTGCCCACCCTACCCCTGCGAGACGAAGTGTCCCCCTAAAGTGGCGCCGTTGTCGAAGTAGGCACCAAGCCGACCACACGCGTGCCACACAGGCTCTGCCGGGCCGCAACCGGTCGTAGCCGGTCACAGCCGGCTCGTTCGGCCGGAGGTCGCGGGTTCGAGTCCCGTCGCTCCCGTCAAAGTCGACGGCGGAGACGGCCAGGGCAGCCAGGAAGGCGAGGACATCGTCGCGGCTCGCGCCGGAGATGGTGATTAGCTGGCCGGGGCCGGCAAGCTTCTGACGCACGGCCTCGGCTACCTCGTCGCGCCCGGGGAGCAGCAATTTCGCCGGCAGCGCCGGCTCGGTCGCGTGGATGAAGGCATCCCACCAGGCCTGCGTGGTCTTCAACCCGTGCGGCTGCAGCCCGAGCTTCTCCGACAGCCAAGCATGCGTTACCGGCGCGCCCTGAAGCCATGTGTCGAGATCGTCGACGCCGAGCGCCTCGACGCTGCGCCAGCGACCCACCGTGCGCTTCGCGTTGGCCCACTCGCCGCGGCCCTGCCAGGTGCGCGTCGAGAGGGCGACGTAGGTGGCGTTCGTGGTCGGTGTCCCATCGGGAGTCGTGCGCCGCTTGTCAAAGTCCTCGTCGGCCTTGACGTTGACGTCGCTGCGCGTCGACAGCTCCCACAACGAGAGACCGGCGGGCACGTTCAACCCGCCCGGCGTCGCCTTCGCCGTGCCGTCCCAGCCCGAGCCGTAGACGCCTGCACCGGTCGCGAAGCCCAGCGAGACGACGCCTGGCGTCGTCTCGAGGATCAGCTGGCGGACGAGGTCGGGCAGGTCGGCCGAGGCGCCCTGTGACTGGCCCCATTGGACGAGGTCGTCGCGATCGGCGAAGCCGAGGCGTGCCATCTACCCCGGATGCCCATCGTCGAGAACTGTCGTCTGGCGCAAATTGCCCATGATGCATCCACGATAGACACCACCCCGGACGGTGCTCGAGACACCGCCCTGGACGTCCTCCAGCTCGACATCCGGTGCAAGGCATAGGGTGGGTTAATCCGACCAGGAGGCCCGAATGTCGACGTTCATGCTTGACGAGGTCGTAGCCGCGCGCGACGCGGCTCGTGGCTTCAGCTCGATGATGTCGCGATTGCGAGAGGGCTCCGCCCGACGCTTCATAGTCTTCTTCCGTAACCGTCCGCAGGCTGTGGTCCTCCACATCAACGAGTACGAGCGCCTACTGCATCTCGCGGGCGAGCAGACGCGCGATGCGGCGTAGCGACCGCTGAGCAGGCGCCTTCAACGCCGCCCCGGAGCGAGGGGTCGTTCTGTCCAGCACGACGCGCGTAAGTAAAGTTATCCTTTACTTATGCATGACAGACATCCCGATATCCGCGGTCTGGAGGCTGAGGCCTACCAACAGAGTGGCTACTTCACCGTCGACCAAGCCCGCAAGCACGGAGTCAGCCGCCAGCTTCTGAACCATCACCTCGGGATGGGACGTTTCGATCGGGTGCGGCGAGGGCTCTATCGCGTCAGAGGCTTCCCGAGCTCGCAGTACGACGACATCCGCGAGAAGTGGATGGCTGTCGGGATGGACAAGGCCGTCCTCTCACACGAGAGCGCGCTCTCGCTGCTCGAGCTGAGCGACAACGTACCCAACAAGGTCCATCTGCTCGTCCCGCGCCGACACCGGGGACTCCGTCGCCCGCCGGGTGTCGTCATCCACACTCGTCCAGATGACGAGAAGGTGAGCACCGTTTGGCGCGACGCCATGCCGGTCACGGCACCGGCACGAACGCTCGTCGACGTCGCCGAGGAGCTCCAACCCGAACAGGTAGCGATGGCGGCCCAGCAGGCACTACGCCTCGGTCTCCTCACGCGCCGGCAGCTCGAGAAGGAAGCCGCACGCCGGGGAAAGACGCGCGTCCTCGAGACACTTCTCCCGGAATGATGAGATACGCGACTGCCGCTGCCTTCCGCCAGGCTCTCGACAACCGGCTCAAGACCGAGGCGGCGACAACCGGGCTCGGGATCGCGCGCCTCCGGAAGCGCGTCGCCTTCGAGCTGTTCCTCCGTCGTCTGGTCGTGGTGGCGCCCGATCGCTGGGTCCTGAAAGGCGCACTCGCGCTCGATTTCCGCTTCCACGCGACAACCCGGCCGACCAGAGACATGGATCTCGGCCGCGCCGACGACGAGGACGCAGCGACGGAGGACTTCGCCGCGGCGCAGGAGCTCGCCCTCGACGACTTCTTCACCTTCGTCGCCCGGCGAACAGACGCCTTCGACAACGCCGACGACTTCAGGGCGATTCGTTTCCAGGTCACTGCAGAGCTGGCAGGCCGCGTCTTCGATCAATTCGTCGTCGACGTCGGCTTCGCCGACTCGATCTCCTGGACGCCGGACGCGATCGAGACCTCCGACCTGCTCTCGTTCGCCGGCATCGAACGCATCCGTGTTCCGGCTCTGCCGCTCCCTCAACACATCGCAGAGAAGCTGCACGCCTACACACGGAAGTACGGCACGTCAGGACGCGAGAGCACGCGACCGAAGGATCTCGTCGACATGCTGCTCATCTCGCGATCCGAACGGCTCGACGCCTCTGCCCTTCGGAACGCGATCGAGGTCACCTTCGGCCAACGCGAGGAACAGCCGCTGCCCGCGAATCTGCCGCCGCCGCCCGCGAGCTGGCGGATGGCCTACGGCCGACTGGCGACGGAGGTCGACGTCGAGCCGGACGTCGACAAGGCATTCGCCTCCGCCGCCAAGTTTCTCGATCCGATCCTCGCCGGCCGCACCGACGGCGAATGGGACCCTCAGCACAAGCGCTGGGCGTAGCCCGTTGTCCGAAAGAGCCGACATTGCCTGAAGAGGCGACAACGCGATGGGGTGTGGATGGGGCGGGACCCTCCGAACACCCCCTGAAAGGGCGTGGCAGCCCCGCCTGCCGAACCGCACGAAGTCCCTGCTAATCGGGCTCTTCCGGGTCTTTGCGTGGAGGATCCAATAGGCGTCCACGGGTGACGAGTTCAGGCCGTTCTTGACGCGCGGCGAGACTGGCGGCCAAGAGGCGGCCGGCGACCACACACAATGGCCGGAGGTCAACGCCGCCGTAAAGAGACTCTCGCGCGCGTCTACAGAAGGAAGGACACGTGGCCTCAGCCGCGTCCGGCC
>DASWDJ010000132.1:0-17459 GCA_036395295.1 Gaiellaceae bacterium
GCCGAGGCCGTGAGCCACAAGCTGCTTGTCCGCGGCGCTTTCATCCGTCAGGTGAGCGCCGGCCTCTGGACCTTCCTCCCTCTCGGCTGGCGCGCCCACGAGCGGATCGCCCAGATCATCCGCGAGGAGATGGACGCGATCGGCGCGCAGGAGATGCTGATGCCAGTATTGACGCCTGCGGAGCTCTGGCAGGCGACCGGGCGGTACGGAATTCCGGAGGTCTTCAAGGTGCGCGACCGCAACGACCGCGAGTTCGTGCTGCCGCTCACGCACGAGGAGACGATCACGTTCCACGCGCGCGAGATCCAGTCCTACCGAGACCTGCCGCAGATGCTCTACCACTTCCAGACCAAGGACCGTGACGAGCCGCGTCCGCGTGCGGGGCTCATCCGCGTGCGCGAGTTCATCATGAAGGACTCGTATTCGTTCGACCGCGATGCGGAGGGCCTCGATCGCAGCTTCCAGCTCCACAAGGGCGCATACGATCGGATCTTCGAGCGCTGCGAGCTGGAGGTTCACGCCGTGCAAGCGGAGTCGGGAATGATGGGCGGGAGCGAGAGCATGGACTATCTCGCTCCCTCAGCCACCGGCCAGAACACGCTCGTGACGTGCGAGCGGGGTGATTACGCGGCCGATCTCGAGATCGCGCAGGGCGTGCCGCGGGGTGCCGAGTTCCCGCCGCCTCTGGACGAGCCCGAGGAAGTCGAGACTCCAAACACGGCGACGATCCAGGACGTCTCGAAGCTGCTCGGCGTCGACGAGGCGGCGACGTCGAAGGCGATGCCCGTCGTCGCCGACGGCAAGGTCGTGCTCGGCCTCGTGCGTGGTGACGACCGCCTCGACGAGGGGAAGATGATCGAGGCCCTCGGCCAAGCCTTCCGGCCCGCGACCGAAGAGGAGATCCGCGAGGCCTTCGGTGCAGATCCAGGCTCGATCGGGCCGGTGGGCGCTTCAGTGGAGGTCGTCGCCGACGAGGCGCTTCGCGAAGGACAGTTCGTGGCCGGGGCCAACCGCACCGGCTACCACCTGCGCGGGGTCGAGGCGGGCCGGGATTTTCAGCCGCGTTTCGCGAACATCCGCGAGGTGCGGGAAGGCGACGCCTGCCCGCGCTGCGGCGGGCGCCTCCAATTGCGCACGGCGATCGAGGTCGGTCACATCTTCAAGCTCGACACCTACTACTCCACGCCGCTCGACGCGACGTTTCTCGACGAGGACGGGACCGAGAAACCGCTGATCATGGGCAGCTACGGCATCGGCCCTGGAAGGACGCTGGCAGCGATCGTCGAGCAGCACTACGACGAGCACGGCATTACGTGGCCGCGCTCGGTTGCACCCTACGACGTCCATGTCGTGGTGCTGCCAGGCCTCGAGGAACGCGCCGAGGAGGTGGCCGCGAAGCTCGACGAGGCCGGCGACGCCGTGCTCCTGGACGACCGCGAGCAGCGGGCGGGGGAGAAGTTCGCGGACGCAGATCTCATCGGTCTGCCGGTACGGGTCACTGTCGGAAGGAAGACGCTCGACGACGACGCGGTCGACGTTCGCGACCGGGCGTCGGGCGATGAACGGCGCGTGCCGATCGCCGACCTGGGAAGCTTCCGCTGATGGCGCGGCGACGGCGCTTCAGCGAGGACGGCTTCGGCGAGACGCTCGAGCGCCTGATGACCGAGAACGGCGTCACCTATCGGGCTCTCGCTGCGAAGACGCGACTCTCCGCTGGGTACCTCAACCACCTCGTCCACGGCAATCGGCCGGTGCCCTCGACCGACATCGTCCGCAAACTCGCGTCGGCGCTCGACGTCGAGCCTGAGCACTTCCGCGAGTACCGGCTGCGGGTGATCACGGAGCGGCTGGAGGAGATGCCGGACCTCATCGACCGGCTCTACAAGCGCCTCGGCGAAGGCGGCTAGAATCGCCTAGACGGGGCGTGGCGCAGCCTGGTTAGCACGCTTGTCTGGGGGACCTGAGGCAGCGCTTGCGATGCCGTTAAGAGGCCGCGCGTCTCCGACGCGGGGCCGCTACTCTTGTCCCCCACGGGGCGTGGCGCAGCCTGGTTAGCGCGCTTGTCTGGGGGACAAGAGGTCCCCGGTTCAAATCCGGGCGCCCCGACCTAAGAAGGTCCTGCAAATCCGCAGTTTCCGGGGTGTTAGCTACTTGCGCCTGCCCGGCCTTCTCGCCGGTCAGCTGACGCTCCGGGCTAGCTCCTTGCGTTGTCGACGGAGGAGGTGTATCACGTCACTAGAGTTCCTTTCACCAGCATGTTCCGGTACCGGAAACCGCTGTTCTCAGGCGTGATGGCGCTTGTTGGAACGGGTTTGCTCATCGCAGCGGCCTTCGCAAGACCCGGCCTCAGCGTCCCGTCGCGGGACTCGAGCGAGCAAGTCAAGAACGGCGGCACGTTGCGGATCAGCGATCCGTACGACGTGGACGCGATCGATCCCGCCCGCGCATTCCTCCCGGAGTCATGGCAAATGGAGCAGGCGACGTGCGCGCTCCTGGTGCGGTCCGCCGACAGGCTGTCACGCCATGGCAGCCTTCGCATCGTCCCGGAGGTCGCGGCAGGTTGGCCGAGGAGCTCGCGCGACGGGAAGAAATACACGTTCACGATCAGGAAGGGATTCCGCTTCAACACCGGCGAGCACATGACGGCGCGGAACTTCGCCTACGCGATCAACCGAGATCTCAACCCGACGATGGAGTCGCCGGCAGCGACCTACCTTCAGGACGTCGTCGGCGCCGGGCGGGTGACGTCGGGAGCTGCGGCCACCGCGTCCGGGGTACTGGCCAAGGGCAATCGGCTGACGATCAGGCTCTTGCGTCCGGTACCCGACTTTACCGCGCGCATGACGATGCCCTTCTTCTGTGCGATCCCGCTCGGCCTGCCCATCACCCGGGAGGGGGCCTCCGCGCCCCTCCCCTCGGCCGGCCCCTATTACGTCGCTCGCTGGGAACCGGGGCGAGCGCTCGAGCTCGTGCGGAACCCTCTGTACCGTGGCGGGCGTCCGCATCATGCTTCGCGCTTCGTGTACACGATCGGCGAGAGCTGGGAGCGGACCCTCGAGCGGATGACCCGAGGCGAGACCGACTATGTCTACGCGACCCCGGCGCGAACTCCGGAGGAGGTGGTCGTCAAGCTTGCGCGCATATATGGGATCAACCGCTCGCAGTTCTTCGTCAAGCCATCTGGGGGTGTCTTCTTCCTCGCGCTCAACAGCAGTCGGCCCCTATTTCGGAACAATCCCAAGCTGAGACAGGCTGTCAACTTCGCGATCGACCGTACGGCACTGACCGCGGAGCGCGGACCGTACTCCGGCACGCTCACGGATCAATACCTGCCGCCGAGCATGCCCGGCTATCGCGACGCGCACGTCTACCCGCTCCGCCGGCCCGACCTCTCGAGGGCAAGAGCCCTGGCCAAGGGGCGCACGCGGGCCGGCAAGGCAGTGCTCTACACGGCGGCGCGTCCATTGGGGCTCTCTTACGCGCGGATCATCCAGGACAACCTGAGGCGGATCGGGATCGAGGCCGAGATCAAGGCTTTCCCCCCCGAGGTGTTGTTCGCGAAGGAGCTGCTGAGGGGCGAGCCGTTCGACATCGCCTGGGCGGCCTATGCGCCCGACTACCTCGATCCCTACAGCATGCTCAATCTTCAGTTCCACGGTGGCGCGATCGGCTCGTTCAATTACTCCCACTTCGATTCGCCCAGGTACAACCGGCTCTTGGATCACGCCGCGAGGCTTTCCGGCGCGGCCCGCGCCCGCGCCTACGGTACGGTCGACATCGACCTGGCCCGAGACGCGGCGCCGCGAGTGGCTGTCAGCATCTTCAATCAGAGGCTCTTTGTCGGGGCCAGGGTCGGCTGCAGGATCCTCGACCCGTTGACTGGTCTCAACTTGGCCGCCGCCTGCCTACGCTAAATCGCGCGCACGGTGAACCACACTGCGCCCTCACCGGCGGCAATCCCTTGAGGGCGGTTGCCGACGGTGAGAGTCTCCTGCATTTCTGGCGACGACGGATCGATCGTAGCCACGGTCGAGCTTCTGGATTCCGCCACCCAGACACGATCGAAGCCGACCGCGACCCCAAGCGGCCCCGCCCCCGCAACCGGCGTCGTCATTGCGGCGTTGTCGAGTGGGTTGATGCGGGCGAGGAGATTGGTTTCAGCGTCCGTGACCCAGACCGCGTGCGCGCCGACCGCGATGCCTGCCGGGCGGCCCGCGACCGTGATCAGTTGGGCGACGCCAGTCCTCGGGTTTATGCGGGAAACCGTACTCTCCCCCTGGTTCACGACCCAGATCGCCCCGGCGCCGGAGGCGATGGCCGACGGCCTGTCACCGGCATAGATGGGCGAAGAAATGACGCGGTTCGTGTCCGGGTCGATCCGGGACACGGTCGAGTCGCCCCACACGATCCAGACGAGTCCGAAGCCGATGGCTACGGAGGCCGTCTTCGATTGCCCTGTCGGCGGGACTTGAAGAACCTCGATCTTTTGTTGCACCTCGTTGAGGCTTAGGTCTACACGCGAGACCTCTCCGCTCAGCCCGTGCGCGACCCACAAGGCTCCGAAGCCGACGGCGATACCGGTGGGCGTCGCCTGGAGCGGGATGGTCTTGATGACATGCCGTGTGCGCGGATCGATCCGCGACAGCGTCTTGTCCTCGACGTTCGCGACCCAAACCGCTCCCTCGCCGGCGGAGATCGGGCCCGGTGCGTTTCCGACCGGGATCGATGCGATTACCTCGTTCGAAGACGGGTCGATCACGCCGACCGCGTTCGGCGGCACCGTGAGGGAGCCATCCCCGCGGTTGAGCAGGACGAGGGCGACCACGATCGCCGCGACCAACAGCAGCGCTGCGGCGATGATCGGACCGGTCCGCCGACGCAGGAGTGGCCATGTGACCTCCTGCCGAACCGCCTCCGCCAGCTCGCCTTCACGTCCTGCGAAGGGCTGACCGGCTGCCGGCGCGGTGTCTAAGGTCTTCAGCACGGGAAACTCGCTTGGAAGACCGTTCACGACGAGTTGGTAGATCCGCTCGGGCCGGGGGATGTCCTTCAAGCGGTGCTCGCCGAGGTCCACCACACTCATGTCCGGCGGCAGGTCGTCCTCGACGAGATCCCGGCTCGTGCTCGAAAGGAGCATCTGGCCGCCGTGGCCGGAGGCGCAGATGCGGGCGGCACGGTGAACGGCCAGCCCGAGGTAGCGCTCCCCCGCGACGGACGCCTCTCCGGTGTGGATCCCCATCCTCACCCGCACCTGCGAACCGTTGGGCCAGGCATGGCCTATAAGGGCTCGCTGACCCATCACTGCGGCGGCGACGGCATTCATGGCTTTCGGGAAGGCGACGAAGAAGGAGTCGCCCTGAGTGTCGATCTCGCGACCACCGGCCATTTCGAAGGAATCGCGCAACAGCTGCTGGTGCTGGTCGATGACCTCCCGATAGCGACCGCGCAGTTGCCGCTCGAGTCGGGTTGAGCCCTCGACGTCGGTGAAGAGGAAGGTGACCGTCCCAGTGGGAAGTTCAGCCATCGTGCGCCCTCCCGCCACTGTCGCATTCGCACGGAGGCGTGCCAGGGGCGATTGTAGGCGGGCACTGACGGCGTTCGCCGTCGACGAGCTGATGTACGGCATCGCACGCGCACTACTTAGGGATAAGCCGGGGTGGACCCGCGTCCACCTCGGCCGAAACGGAGACTCAGTCGCTGACCGGCGTTTGCGAGGAAGGCCACGAACCGGCCTCTTCGTAGCGATTGGCCTCGCCGGCGAACTCGCCGACGATGGACGCGAAGCTGGTGGCAAGGCTCGCGCGTTCGACACCGATCTCGGCACGTCGCGCGATGAGGCGAGAGACAAGGAAGCCGCCGGCCAGACCAACGATCGCGGCGGTCGATTGTGCGAGCGTTGAGTAGAACCAGTTCGGATCGTGAGACGTGGAGACGACCACGTACACGGGGTTGCCAACGGCGGTCATCGGTACAGACGCATTTTCGCCCTAGGGCGGATGCTCGGCGTTCGTCCTTCGCGTGCTCTTCTCATTTGAGGCAGCAAAAGCTCTGCGTGGGACAGCCTGTGCGTACCGCACGCACGCGTACGAACTCGCCGCCATTCCCTGCATTTCGGTTCTACTCGGTGCGGGCAGACACATACGGATTAGCAGGCACTTCGCTGCAGCGAGCGGCAAGGGCGAGCACTGAAAAACCGGCTGTATGGAACAAGAGGTCCCCGGTTCAAATCCGGGCGCCCCGACTCAAATCAGCCGATAGACGGGGCCCAATAGGGGCAGCCTAAACCGCAGCCGCCTCACAGCCGTCAAAACGAACGTATCGAGCGCCTGCCGCGTTCGGTCGAGAGGCTAAGGCGAGAGCCCTCGGGCGGCGGCTCCGTCAGGTGGGCCGTCCCGGCGACGTGCCTGAACTGCGGCCGGGGGCCAGCGGCGGGCCGGATGAGGCGCAATGCGGAGCGGAGTGTCTAGCCGTATCGGCGCATCTCCGCTGCCAAAAGGCAGGCGCTTTGCCGGTCGGCTCTGTAATCTCCCGCCCGTCTCCCATGAGTACACCGGGGTGGAGCGGATGGCGATAAAACCTCCGACGTGGTTCATAGTGCTAGCCGTCGTCGTCCTTGTCCTGTTCGTGATTCCCTTCCTGGTGTTCGGCATCGGGTCGGACGGCGGGGGCGGCGGGTAGGTAGAAATTGTCGAACCCTTAGGCGCCTCCCCCCCTTCGCTGGCCCCTACATCAGCCTAGAACCGTCTCGAGCGGAGCGGTATTGGCAAGTTTCGGAGCCTGTCCTGTCGGGCCCGCGACGGGCCCAAACGTCCGAGAACCGGCTCGTGGAGGGAAGCGGCGCAAATTTCCGAACGCGCTCGGAATTTCGCAGAGTACCGGTTCAAATCCGGGCGCCCCGACTAATAAACGCGCATGCTCATCAAGCGACGAGCTGGCGAATCGCATCTACGCAACGATTGTCGATCGCCAGCGACGCTAGCTCTTTCCGACGCCTCGGAACTCGAGGAGGACGGTGTCCACGGTCGCACCGGTCGACGGATCCGTCGCGGCGACCTGGAGGACGGCCATGTCCTCGAGGCCGATGAAGAAATCCTCCGGCCGGAAGGCGGCGACGATGTCGCAACTCGCGCCGGCGGGCAGGATCTCGGGCGAGAAGATGGGGCACGTCTGGCCGGGGAGCAATCCCCACGAGAACTGGTCCGGCATGCGTACGGCCGACGTCTGGACGAGCACGTCGGACGACCCGGTGTTCGTGATCGTCGACCCCTTGATCGTGAAGGTGCCCACGGCCTTGGTCCCGAAGTTCACGCGCTTCGGGGTTGCTCTGAGGAGAGCCGTTGCATCTGCCGTTGCGGCCGAGGCGACGCCTCCGCCAACAACCACAGCGGCGAGGCACGCCGTGAGTGCAACCTTCATCTGAGACCTCCTTGGTCACCGCAGGGACCCCGCGTAAGAAAGCGTACGACGGTTTTCGCGCCTATACAAGCCCGTGCCCGGCGCACTCGCTCGATGATCATCGGAACGAGCAGCAGCCAGAGCACGAGTGAGCTGCCGACGATCGGGGGGCGCCGTCACCGGGGCGATTCGAGGGACGAGCCCGCCCGTGGACGGGCTTCACTGGAGGGGCCGGGACCTCTGTCCCCCCGGGCTAGTTGCCTCCCCGTCCACGGGGAGGGAGTCGGGAAGACCTATGCCGCAAGGTTGCGCCGCAGAGACCCGGCCCCTCGAGAGTCCTACGGTGCCCGTCCAGGACTGGTTCTCAGCGACGACGCGCTTGGTCGGGCCTCTGGCCAGCCGATGGCGGAGGACCGGACGCAAACGAATGCACAAGGCCCGGCCGGAGCCGGGCCTTGTCGTCCCTTTCGCATTGCTGGACTTACTTCGAAAGGTCGCCGCGGATCGCTCCGCCCGGGTAATCCGTCGTATGGACGTTTACGTAGAACGCGGAGGGATCCCGCAGGATCTCCTTCACCAGCGCTCGGGCGACACCAGTCGTGCAGCCTTGCGCGGTACCGGACACATCAGGCGCGGTCAGCCCGACCACGATCGCGCTGGTCGAGCCCCGGTGGATGTGGGCTCCAGTTGCCGGCAGCAGGATGTTGCTCACGCTGAGCCGGTAGCAGACGACGCCAAGACCCGGATTCAGCCGGACGAGTGCCGTGCCGGTTCCGTCCGGATCACCGCCAAGCGCTCCTGTGAGAGTCGCGTTCAGCGGCCGGCCGCCGCGGGTCGGCGTCAGCGGCTGCCGCTGGGTCGGGCAAGCCGGCGGGGCCGGGATGACATCCCAGCTATGCCGCAGGTGCGCCGCAAGCGACTTGTTGCTGACGCGCATGCGGACGTACGGCTTGCCCAGCGAGCTCGTGCGGTGGCAAATCGTCGTCTTGCCTGAAGACTGAGCCTGGCCGCCACTCTGACCGAGCGCGATGCCGGCGGTCATGAGCGCGCCAGCCGTGATCGAAAGCAGTAATAGGCGAAGTTTCATTCGGACCTCCCCTGGTCTGTTGGTGGGGCTCACAGAACTGCCAACCGAAGTTGTTCCCCGTCTGACACCTTTTGCTCGGCCGCCGAGAGCGGCTTTTACAACTCTCTTACACGCAAACAAGCGCCCCGCAGACCGCGGTGATGTTCAGGGCCCGCTGTCCGAAGCGCCGGCTTCCCAGTAGAACTCCTCCGGCGCAAGCGTCGGCGTCTTTGCAAGGAGCGGCCCCCAGGCGCTGAATGCGGCCGAGCGGGTCGGGTCGTCGACGAGCTCGCGGACGAGCCTTTCGACGCCCGAGCCCTCGAAGACGAAGACTGCTGCTTGCTCAGCGAGAAAGATGCTGTGCCGCCGAAAACCGGCCTCGCCGAGATCGTAAGGCGCGCCCTCGGCGAGGATCTGACTCGCTCGCTCGCGCGAGCCTGGCCGAAGCTTGGCGACCACCGCCACGCGCTCAATGACCTCTCCGCCGCGAGGCGGTCCTTGTGATCCCTCGACCTCGTCGGTGCGATCCATCATCTTGGATGGCTCCTTTCGACTCTCGGTGTCCCGCGCAGAGTATGTTCGGCGCCGAGAGGTCATCCGGCACCTTGGGCCAAATCGCCTGAGCGACTCGCCACGCGATGTGTTACAAGCCGCAGCGGGGCGGGTCGGGGCTCAAGGAGACAGGGCGGATGAGCCGGCTGCATACGCCGTTGCGAGCTACGGCCAGCCTAGTTAGGGTCTCCGCGCCCAAGAGCTTTCAGGGAGCTCGAGAGAAGGGGGATTTCATGAGAAAGCGACAACTCGCGATCCTCGCGCTCGTCGCGGCATGTCTCACGACGCTGGCAGTTATCGCGGGGTCGGCCACGGCCGGGCCGTTCACCGTCGCCCCGCCGGCGGTGATTTCGGCGCCGAGCCCCTTCACCAACTGCAACATCGGTCTGCCCGACGGCGGGACGAACTACCTGAACGCCGAGGTCGAGCCCTGGGTTGCCGTCAACCCCGCCAACGCGAGCAACATCATCGGCGTCTACCAGCAGGACCGGTGGTCGAACGGCGGAGCCCGAGGCCTCGTGGCCTCCGTCACCCACGACGGCGGGGCCACCTGGACCCGCTCGTGGGCGCCGTTCAGCTTCTGCTCAGGCGGGAACGCGGCGAACGGCGGCGACTTCGAGCGGGCGTCAGACCCCTGGGTGACGTTCGCGCCGAACGGCGATGCGTACCAGATCGCGATCAACTTCAACGGCGGCTTCAACTTTGACAACGCCGTAACCGTCAGCAAGTCGACCGACGGCGGCGACACGTGGAGCCCGCTGACGACGCTGATCCGCGAAGCCGACCCGCTTTCGTTCAACGACAAGGAGTCGATCACCGCCGACCCGTTCAATGCCAACTACGTCTACGCCGTCTGGGACCGCAGCCGCTTCCCGAGCGACCAGGCGAGCTTCAACGCGCTGCACGGCTTCTCGTTCCGCGGCGACATCTGGTTCTCGCGGACGACGAACGGTGGCGCCAGCTGGGAACCAGCTCGCCCCATCTTCGTGCCGCGGGCGAACCAGTTCTCGATCGGCAATCAGATCGTCGTCCTGCCCAACGGTGACCTCGTCGACATCACGTTCCTCGCCCACGGATCCAGCAATCAGCGCAGCGCGTGGGACGTCGCGGTTCTCCGTTCGACGAACCGCGGCGTGACGTGGTCGTCGCCGATCATCGTCAGCGGTGTCCAGGCCGTATCCGTGCGCGACCCGGAAACCGGCCAGCTGATCCGGACGGGCGACATCCTCCCGGAGATCGCCGTCGACCGGGCGAGCGGCGCGCTCTATGCGGTCTGGCAGGACGCGCGCTTCAGCATTCCTCCGCCCGGTCACGCGTATGCGGGCATCGCGCTCTCGAAGTCGACTGACGGCGGCTTCACCTGGACTTCGCCGGTGCAGGTCAACCAGAGGCCGGACGTGCAGGCGTTAACGCCTTCGGTCGAGGTCGGAGCCAACGGCACGGTCGGAGTCACCTACTACGACTTCCGCAACAACACTTCCGACCCCGGGACGCTTCCGACCGACTACTTCATCGTGCACTCGCACGACGGCGGGGCGACCTTCGGCGACGAGGCACACGTGGCCGGCCCGTTCGACATGAAGACCGCGCCGCGCGCGGGCGGCTTCTTCGTCGGCGACTACGAGGGGCTCGCCACGATCGGGAACACGTTCATTCCCGTGTTCGTGCAGGCGAATTCGGGCAACACCGCCAACCGGACCGACGTCTTCGAGACGACGGCCGGTCCGTAGACGATGCCTCCCAGGCGCCCGCCAATTGTGGGCGGTCGCCTGGGGGCAACACTCGGATTAAGGTTCCGGCGTGGCACCGGCTCGCGTGGCAATCATCGGAGCCGCGCTCGATCTCGGGGCCGGTCGCCGCGGCGTGGACATGGGCCCGTCGGCGATTCGCTACGCGGGCCTGCAGAATCGGCTCGTCCGCGCGGGGATGGAGGTGGAGGATCGCGGGAACGTCAAGGCTCCACTCGCCGAGACTCGGGCAGGCGGACCGGAGCGCGCCCGTTTCCTGCCCGAGATCCTCGAGACCTGTCACCGGGTCGGCAGCGAGGTCGAACGTGCCCGCGCCGACGGGCTACTCCCGCTAATCCTCGGCGGCGACCACTCGATCGCGATCGGCACGCTGAGCGGCCTGGCCGCCTCCGGGCCGGGCGGCGTGCTCTGGCTCGACGCGCACGGCGACCTGAACACTCCCGAGACGACGCCGTCCGGAAACGTCCACGGAATGCCGCTCGCCGCGGCGCTCGGGCTGTGCGGAGCCGAGTTCTCCCGGAACGGGTTGCGACTGCCTGCGGTCGACCCGCAACGAGTGGCGCTCGTCGGAGTTCGCTCGCTCGATCCGGGCGAGCAGGAGGTGGTTCGTCAGCTCGACCTCGCCGTCTACACGATCAGCGATCTCGACCGCCGAGGCGTCCAGCCCGTGATCGACGAGGCCCTTGCTCGAGTCACGGGCGGCTCGTTCGTGCACGTGTCCGTCGACCTCGACGTCGTCGATCCGGAGGTCGCGCCTGGAGTCGGCGATCCTGTGCGCGGCGGGCTCTCGTACCGGGAGGCGCATCTGGCACTCGAGCTCGTGGCCGAGGCCGGCGTGCTCGACTCGCTCGAGCTGGTCGAGGTGAATCCGATCCGGGATCACGAGAACACGACCGCGGCCCTCGCCGTCGGTCTCGCCGCGAGCGCGCTCGGCGTGCGAATCCTCTAGAGGAAGACGTCGGCCGAGCAGCCGAAGACGAGCGCGCCGAACACGTCCGCCCGGTCGAGGCCGGTCAGAGACGGGTGCTCGAGGTCGACCTCGATGTCGGGCCAAGCCTCGAGCCCCAGTGCGGCTGCGCCTTCGTCGGAGCCGAAGCAAAGCAGCGTGTCCGGCGAGATCACGTTCCGCCGCAGCGTGCGCCTGCGCGCGATCCCTTCCAGTTCCCGGAGCTCCTCGAGCGGATCGATGCGGACGTTCGAGTCCGATCCGATGCAGATCCCGATGCTGCGCTCGCAGACGCGCTCCACCGGAAGGAAGCCGTCGCCGAGGTTGGCCTCGGTCGTGGGACAGGCGCAGATGCGCGCGCCCGCCTTGGCGATCAGGTCGAGCTCGTGTTCGTCGGCGTGCGTCGCGTGAACCACGGTCGTGCGAGTCCGGAGGCACCCGCTGCGCGCGAGCAGCTCGATCGGGCGGATGCCGTGTTCGGCGATGCACTCCTCGATCTCACGGGGCTGCTCGTCGGCGTGTACGTGGAGGGGAAGCTCGTGTTGCTCAGCGTAGCGGCCGATCTCCTCGAGCCAGTCCGCCGGGCAAGCGCGGATGGAGTGGGGGGCAAGCCCGACTGCGAGGCCTTGCCCACGGAGATCTTCGACCTGTTGCAGATAGTCCGCTGCCGATGCTTGGCGGAAACGCTCGAGCCCACCTCGCCCGTAAGCGACGTAGAGCAGGACGAAGGCCAACTCCGCCGCGGCTGCCGCCTCGGCCGCCGCCAGGGCCTCCTCGAGGCCGAGGTAGTGGAACTCGCCCACCGCCGTGTAGCCCGCGCGGCGCATTTCGACGTAGACGCGCTCGTACTCGGCGCGCACGCGTTCCGGCGTTTGCGCCTCCGCCTCGGAGAGCATCGCATCACGCCAGGCCCAGAAGTCGTCGCCCTCGGTACGCCCGCGAAGTGCCCGCTGGAAGGCGTGGCTGTGCGCGTTGACGAAGCCCGGGATCGTGAGGCGCTCCGCCACATGGACGACGCTATCAGCCCTGCGGGAGGCCCCTTGGCGCGGTACCCGTGACCTCCTCCCCGATGCGATCGTAGGGAGGAAAATCGTACGCGTGAGTCACGAAAGTCGAGCAAAATCCAAACGACGGGCGGCGCGCGCGCTTTATCCTTGAACCCATGTCCGCCCGCGCGGTGCCCGTTCCGCTTGCGCAGATCCCGAACGCGCTGACCGTTTTCCGGCTGGCGCTGATCCCGATCTTCATCGCCCTCCTGGTGCCCGCGGACGGCGGCCGCAGCTGGCCCGCCGCGATCACATTCGGAGTCGCGGGAGTCACCGACCAGCTCGACGGCTGGCTCGCGCGGCGATGGCGGGTCGAATCGGCCTTCGGCAAGGTCGCGGACCCGCTGGCCGACCGGCTGATGATCGACGCGGCCGTGATCCTGCTCGTGGTCGTCCACCACCGCCTACCGTGGGCCGCGCTTGCACTGATCCTGGCGCGGGACGGCCTGCTCGTGGCTGGGTACAAGCTCATCGTGCCCCGCGGCTACGAGCTCTCGGTGAACTTCCTCGGCAAGCTCGCCACCTGGCTACTGTACGCAGCGCTGGGCTTCCTGATGGTCACGCACAAAGGCGCGGCCTGGCCGCTCTGGATTTTCTGGACCGGCCTCGGCTTCGCGCTCGCAGCCGGTGCTCTCTACGTTGCCTCCGCATTCAGGTTGGTGAGACGGTGAAGGCAGTCGTCATGGCCGGGGGCGAGGGCACACGGCTCCGCCCGTTGACGTCCAATCAGCCGAAGCCGATGGTGCCGATCGTCGGCAAGCCGTGCATGGAGCACATCATCGAGCTCCTTCGTGAGCACGGGTTGGAGGACGTGATCGTCACCGTCGCGTTCTTGCCGCAGGCGATTCGCAGCTACTTCGGAGTGGGCGAGAATCTCGGGGTCGCGATCGAGTACTCGGTCGAGGAGTCCCCACTCGGCACGGCCGGCTCGGTCCGCCTGGCCTCCGACAAGCTGGACGAGACCTTTCTTGTCATCTCCGGCGACGCCCTCTGCGACTTCGACCTCACGCGGCTGGTGAAGTTCCACCGCAAGCGCGGCGCGGCGGTCACGATCGGGCTGAAGTCCGTCGAGAACCCACTCGAGTTCGGCATCGTCGTCACCGACGACAAAGGGAGGATCGAGCGCTTTCTCGAGAAGCCCTCCTGGGGTCAGGTCTTCTCCGACACGATCAACACGGGGGTCTACGTGCTCGAGCCCGAGGTGCTCCAGCACGTGCCCGCCGACAGGCCGTTCGACTTCTCGAAAGAGCTGTTCCCGCTCCTGCTCGAGATGGGCAGGCCGCTCTACGGGCTTCCGATGGACGGCTACTGGCAGGACATCGGCAACCTCGATCAGTTCCGGCAGGCGAACTTCGACGCGCTCGACGAGCGGGTGCATCTGACAGTCCCCGGCATTCGCCTGCGCGGCAACATCTGGCTGGGGGAGGGGGTCGAGCTCGACGACCTCGACCAGGTGGAAGGCCCGGCGTTGATCTCGAACTACTGCCGGGTCGCGCGTGACGCGCACGTCGGCCCCTATTCGGTTCTCTCCGCGAGCGTGACGCTTCGGGAGCGGGCGCGCGCGATCCGCTCTGTCGTCGATGCGTCGACCCACATCGGACGCGGCGCGCTCGTCGAGGGAGCGATCATCGGGCGCTCGTGCGACATCCGCGCTCACGCGCGGCTCCACGAGGGAGTTGCACTCGGGGACGAGGTCAAGATCGGCGAGGAGAGCGTCCTCATGCCGGCCGTCCGGGTCTACCCGTACAAGGAGGTCGAGAGCGGCGCGCAGATCTACGAGAGCTTGATCTGGGAGTCGCGCGCCTCGTCACGTCTGTTCGGGAAGGACGGCGTCGCCGGCCTAGTCAACGTCGACCTGACGCCCGAAGTCGTGACACGCTTGGCGGTCGCCTTCGGCACCGCCTTGCCGCGCGGAGCACAGGTCGTTGCGAGCCGGGAGGCCCCTCCGTCCTGCCGGATGATCGAGCGCGCGATGATCGCCGGGCTCAACTCGACCGGCGTCGGCGTCGCCGACCTCCGCGTGCTTCCGAGCGCGGTGGGGCGGCACCTCCTCAAGACGCACGACTACGTGGCGGGGTTTCACGTCGGCCTCACGACCGCCGACCCCGAGGTCCTGCAGATCCGACTCTTCGAGGAGCCCGGCATCCAGCTGTCCGCATCGCTTCAGAAGGAGATCGAGACGCATTTCTCACGCGGCGAGCTCCGTCGCTCGGCGGGCGCGAACGTCGGTGACGTCGACTACCCGGTTCGTGCGCGGGAGAGCTACGCCGAAGAGCTGCTCGCGACCCTCGACATCGAAGCGATCCGCTCGCGCGGTTTCCGTATCGTCGTCGACTACGGCTACTCGCCCGCCTCGCTCGTCCTGCCGCTCATGCTGGGGCCGCTCGGCGTCGAAGCCGTCTCTGCCCATGCCTTCGCGGCCGAGGTGCCGGGCGCCTCGTCCGCGACGCTCCGCAGCCTGATCGGACAGGCGAAGAAGCTCGTCGGCGCCGTCGGGGCGGAGTTCGGTGCCGTCTTCGACCGGGCAGCTGAGCGGCTCTACCTGATCGACGAGGAGGGCCACGAGATTCCTGTCGAGCAGGCGTTGCTCCTCTTCTTGCGCCTGATCGGGTCGAACGGGCGCCGAGGCAAGCTCGCCTTCCCGGTCACGGTCACGAGCCAGGTCGACCGCCTCGCCAAGAGCAGTGGCCTGCAGGTCATCCGCACGCCTGCGTCGCTCGGTGATCTGACCAAGGCGGCGGCCGAGGACGGCGTCATCTTCGCGGGGGCGGTCGGTGGCGGGTACGTCTTCCCCGACTTCCTGCCGGCCTACGACGCCATGGCCAGCCTCTGCAAGCTGCTCGAGCTGCTGGCGCCTGTTCGGCAGCCGCTGTCGACCCTCGTTGCCGAGCTCCCGCAATCGACGCTCGTCCACCGGCAGCTCCCCTGTCCATGGGCTCAGAAGGGCCTCGTCATGCGTGTACTGACCGAGCGTCTGAAGGGCCGTGACCTCGACCTGCTGGACGGGATCAAGGTCAAGGATCGCCGTGGTTGGGCCCAAGTCCTGCCCGACCCGGACGAACCGCTCGTCCACATCTACGCCGAGGGTCGGGACGAGCAGGCCTCGAACGAGCTCGAGGGGGAATTCCGGTCCCTCGTCGAGGAAGTGCTGCGGCAAGAGGCGGGAATCTCAAGCTGAGGTTGAACCTTGGCCGCGCTACTGCTTTACTAGCCAGCGGCTGGCCCTCCGAACGAAAGGCTTTACGTGGAACCTCTCCCCGACCTTGCCTCCCTCTCAGACACCGAGCTCAAGCAGCTCATCGACGGCCTGACCGAGGAGGAGCAGGAGATCTCCTACCGGCGCCGCCTCCTGCACGGCAAGATCGACATCCTGCGCGCAGAGCTCGTCGCACGCCTCCAGAAGTCGGAGGGCAGGACCGTGCTCGAGCAGGTCGACGTCGAGGGCTTGGCGCGGATTCTCGCCGGCAAGGCGTCGCCGCCGGTCGAGGAAGAGCCGGCTTGAGCCACGTCTACTGCCCGGAATGTGGCTTTCAGAACCCGGTGGCCGCCAACTATTGCGCGAAGTGCGGCGCGCTGCTCGTGCGAGACGAGTCAGGATCTGACACGACGATGAGCTACACGCCGGATGACGGCGAGGACGAGAGCGGGCAGATTCTCGACGAGATCAAGATGGAGGGGCCGGCGCTTGTCGTCCGCTCCGGCGGCGGGCGCGCGGGGGAGCACTTCCTGCTTGAGCAGGAGGCGACGACGGTCGGTCGCTCGCCCGACTGCGACGTCTTCCTCGACGACGTGACCGTGTCCCGTCGGCACGCGCAGGTGCTGCGCCGCGACCGGCAGTTCTTCATCGAGGACAAAGGCAGCCTGAACGGCACCTTCCTCAACCGGCGTCGCATCGAGTCCGCGCCGCTCGAGGACGGAGACGAGCTCCAGATCGGCAAGTACAAGCTGACCTTCCTCTCGTGACGACGGCGGCCCAGGCACCTCCGCGCGCGGGTCTCCTGCACATCGGCGCCGTCTGCCGTCACCTGCGGGACGAGTTTCCGGACATCTCGATCTCGAAGATCCGCTACCTCGAGGACCAGGGGCTGCTCGCACCGAAGCGGACTCAGGGCGGCTACCGGCTCTTCGACGAGGACGCGGTCGAGCGACTGCGCACGATCCTGCGCTTGCAGCGGGATCAGTTCCTTCCGCTGCGCGTGATCAGACAGGAGCTGGCCTCGCCGACCGCGGGCAAGCAGCGGCGCCGGCGGCGCGCTGCCGGGCTCGCGGGCCCCGAGGAGGAGCTCGACGCGACCGAGCTTGTGGAGCGCTCCGGGGCGACTCCGCAGCTCGTCAGGGAGCTCGAGGAATACGGCCTGCTCGAGGCGCGTGGGAGCGGCGGCGAGAAGCGCTACGCGACCGGTGACGCGGAGATCGCGGCCGCCTGCGCCCAGCTCGCCGGCTACGGCATCGGACCGCGCAACCTGCGCGCCTTCCGGACCGCGGCTGACCGGCAGGCGGCTCTACTGGAGCAGCTGCTCGGGCCCGCGCTGCACTCGCGGAATCCGGAGCGCCGTCAGGCCGCACTCGAAGACCTCCGCTCGTTGGCCGAGCTGGGCCAGGAGCTCTCCCAGCATCTGTTTTGGCGAGCGCTACGTCAGCTCGCTTCGGTGTGATGGCCGTCACCGACGTGGACAGGCTCAGGAGCAAGATCCGAGACGTTCCGG
>DASWDJ010000133.1:0-1797 GCA_036395295.1 Gaiellaceae bacterium
TGCACAAGCTCGTCCAGGATGGGCAGGAGAAGGGGTTTCTCACCTATGACGAGATCGTCGCGGGGCTGGAGGAGGTCGAGCTCTCGAAGGAACAGGTCGAAGACTTCTACACGTACCTGATCGACCACGGCGTCGAGTTGATGGCGGGCGAGATGCACAAGACACCGCCGCACGAGCAGATCAGCCCGGAGGACGAGAAGGCGGCCGCGAAGGAGGCGAACGCCAAGCTCGATCTGACCGTGGAGCCCTCGCTCGACTCGCTGCGCCTCTACCTGCGCGAGATCGGCAAAGTGCCGCTGCTCACCGCCGACCAGGAGGTGTATCTCGCGAAGCGGATCGAGCGCGGCGACATGTACGCGAAGACGCAGATGATCGAGGCGAACCTGCGCCTCGTCGTCTCGATCGCGAAGTCGTACCTCGGCCGCGGCCTGTCGTTCCTCGACCTGATCCAGGAAGGGTCGCTGGGCCTGATCCGCGCCGTGGAGAAGTTCGACTACCGCAAGGGCTACAAGTTCTCGACGTACGCCACGTGGTGGATCCGCCAGGCGGTCACGCGCGCGATCGCGGACAAGGCGCGCACGATCCGGATCCCGGTGCACATGGTCGAGAAGCTGAACAAGGTCGTGCACATCGAGCGCCAGCTCGTGCAACGGCTGGGGAGAGAGCCGCTGCCGGAGGAGATTGCGGAGGAGCTCGAGATCACGGTGTTCGAGGTGCGCGACATCCTGCGGATGTCGCAGCTGCCCGTCTCGCTCGAGAAGCCGATCGGCGAGGAGGAGGAGTCGTCGCTCGGGGACTTCGTGCCTGACGACTCGGCGGAGTCGCCGTACGACACCGCGCAGGTGCAGCTACGGCGAGAGGACATCAAGCGGGCCCTCGATGCGTTGCCCGAGCGCGAGCGGCAGGTGATCGAGCTTCGTTTCGGGCTGCTCGGCGAGCAGCCGTGCACGCTCGAGGAGGTCGGCCGCGCCTTCGGCGTCACGCGCGAGCGGATCCGCCAGATCGAGAACAACACGCTGAAGAAGCTCGAGAGCCTTCCCGAAGCGCAAGGCTTGAAGAACTGCGTCTAACCCGCGGGGCTAGTCAGTGTCGGTGTCGCCCGTGCGCTCGTAGGCGACGAAGAGCCTGCAGTGCGGGCACTTGAAGCCCACGTGGCGCTCGGTCTGCGCCGCGAGCAGCTTCGAGCGGAAGCGCCTGTGGCAATGCGGGCACTCGACGTCGAACTCGTCGTCCGGGTGCGTCGCCTCGGCCACTGCTCCAGGGTAGCCGCGAGCGTCGTCCGCACCGCGCCTCAGCGTTCCGCGCCGTGAGCCCGGAGTGGGGACATCGCGCGGCGGCCGAGCTCGTCGGCGCCTTCGCCCTCCTGTTCATCGGGATGGGCGCGATCGCCCTCCAGGCCGACCTGACCGGTGTCGCGCTCGCGCATGGGCTCGCGATCGGGGTCATGGCGTCGGCCGTGGGACACATCTCGGGCGGGCACTTCAACCCTGCCGTCACGTTGGGCTTCCTGGTCACGCGGCGGATCACCCCGGCGCTGGCGGGCGTCTACTGGGTGGCGCAGCTCGCGGGCGCCGTCGCCGCCTCGCTGCTCGTCAAGTGGCTGTTCCCGGGCGATGCGCTCGCGGTTGGCGTCCCGGCGGTCAACAACGCGATCGGCTCGGGCGAAGCGGTCGTGCTCGAGGGGATCCTGACGTTCTTCCTCGTCTTCGTGATCTTCGCGACCGCGGTCGACCCGCGCGGCGCGTTCAAGTCGATCGCCGGGCTGGCGATCGGGCTCACGATCACGATGGACGTCTA
>DASWDJ010000134.1:0-21555 GCA_036395295.1 Gaiellaceae bacterium
CTCTTCGTACGTGCCCTGGACGTCATCGGTGGAGAAGAAGAGCCCGCTGGCGGCGCCCTTGGCCATCAACTCCATGACCTTCTCGCGCGTCTCCGCGTCGAACACGGGCGGGCCGGGCACCGCCATCAAGGTGATGGCAACCTCTGGCTGTCCCGGCACGCCGACCGAGAGCCAGCGGAAGTTGCCCATCTCGGGCACCGTGACGTCCTCGCGAAGCTCGAGCCCGAGCTTCTCGGTGTAGAAGGCGAGCGCCTCGTCTTGGTCGTGGACCCAGACCTGGACGTTGGTCAGTTGCTCCAGCATCTTCTTCATCCTCCGTTGTCGCAGGGTCGGCGGCGACGTTAGCTGCGCCGCGCACGGCTGTCTTCTCGAAAACTGCTGGACTTCGGACGCGCCCACGCGAGCTGCACGCAGGTGGGTATTCGCACGCGCGCGAGCGCCGGCGGGTAGGTCGCCCGATATGCGGTCGGGGAGAGGCCGAACGTCCGGCTGAAGCTGGTGGTGAACGACCCGACGCTGCGCAGTCCGACGACGAGACAGATGTCCGCGACCGTACGGTCGGTGTTGCGCAGCAGGGCGGCCGCGCGCTCTAGCCTGCGAGTGAGCAGGTACTGGTGAGGCGTCTCGCCGAAGGCGCGGCGGAATTCGCGGCTGAAGTGTGCGGGAGAGAGGTGGGCAGCGCGGGCCAGCGTCGGCACGTCGAGCGGCTCGCGATAGCGCGCGTCGATCAGGTCCTTCGCGCGAAGCAGGTGCCGAGCCGGAGGAAGCGGTGTCATTTCACGACGCGGAACTTGAGGTGTGTGACCGCGTCTGACCCGATCACCCTCATGATCTCCAGCTCGGTCGGCCCAGGCCCGAGCCCGTCGAAGAGGCGCACGCCGCCACCGAGGAACACGGGCACGAGGTGAATCTGCAGCTCATCGAGCAATCCTGCCTGCAGGTACTCCTGAGCGACGTTCGCGCCGCCGGCCAGCGACACGTCCTTGTCGCCTGCGGCCGCACGCGCCTGCTCGAGCGCGGCCTCGACGCCGTCGGTGACGAAGGTGAACGAAGTCCCACCTTCCTTGACCACCGTCTCCCGACGTGATGCGTAAGGACGAACACCGGCACGTGGAATGGCGGGTCGCCTCCCCACCAGCCGTCTGCGTTGGCGTCGTCTGCCCAAGGTCCCTCCCCGCCGCTGAACATTCGCCGGCCCATGACGATGGCACCGGTCGTGCGGAGCCCTTCTGCAACGACCTCGTTGTCGACCGCCTCGGCGTCGCCGCCCGAGAGCCCGTGGGGCTCGCGCCAGCTTGCGAGCCGGAAGGCCCATTCGTGCAGCCGCTCGCCGCCCTCGCCCAGCTCGAGGGTCTGGTTCGGCCCGGCGATGAAACCGTCGAGCGACATCGAGATGTCGAGCTTGAGTTTTGCCGAGCTCACGTGTCCGTCCCTTCTCTTCGGTGTCTCTATAGGAGACCGGAGGCGATTGCAAAACTCATCGCGGAGGTCCCACGCGGCCCGAATCGCACCCAGAAGGTCGCCGGTTCGAGTCCGGCTAGCTCCACTAGAGAAGGCCCGCAAATGCGGGCCTTTCTCATCCCAAGGACCTGACCGATCGCCAGCGGCGGTGCTCCCCGCCAAGCCGCAGCTACGTGCGCGCGGCTTGCCCGAAGAGCAGCACTAGTTCGGCGGCGCACGGCGGCCCGCGCGGCGGAAAATGAGTCCCGCCGCGCGGTCGCGTTCGATCTTACGGGGTGACCGGGTGCGTGCCCCAGTCGGCGGTGAACTCGTCGACCCCTGGCGTGTTCGTCACCTGCGTGAGAGCGCTTCCGTCCAAGTTCACGGTGTAGATATCACGCTGCCCGGTTGCCGCCGAGAAGCGCGAAAAGACGATCTTCTGCCCGTCTGGCGACCAGCTGGGGTTGGGACAGCTGATCGAGTTTGGGTCCGAGATCAGACCGCCGCAATCCGGGATGGGGATCTGCCGCAGTCCGCTCCCGTCGGAGTGAATGACCCAAGTCGTACTCCGGTAGTTGTTGTCCGGAACGTGGGCCGAGAACAGGATCTCGTTCCTCTGCGGCGACCAGCTCCCGCAGTTGAAGTTGAGGAACATCGGGGGTGTGATCTGCCGCAGGTCACTGCCATCGAGCTTGACCGTGGCGAGCCCGAAGAAGTTCTCCGACGCGCGGATAAAGACAATCCGGTTCCCGTTAGGGGAGTAGTCACCGGGACAGTCGTCGCCGCCCGGAATCGAGGTGACGCGTTGCAAGTCGCCGCCGTCGGAGGAGCGGAGCGTGTAGATGCCCTGGAGACTCGGATCGGTGAAGCCACCCTCGCATCCGAGTCTCGTCCCATCCGGTGACCAGGTCGTGCAGCCGAGGAACAGATCCGGATAGAGCGTGCCCAGCGAGAGATCGGTGAAGCTGCCGGTATCGAAGTTGAGGATTCCCCCGTTCATCGCGATCTGGGTGCCATCCGGGGACCACTGGCCTGCTTCGGCGTCATTTGCGAGCAACTGCAGGTCACTTCCGTCCGGATCGACGGTGTAGACCTGCTCTTGCCCGGTCACCGAATTGTCGGCGTTGATGACGATCTTTCCGTTTGTGCCGCGTGGCTTCGCCGCCGCAGGGATCGCGACCACTGCTGCGATCCCGGCGGTGAGAAGGACGAGCACGAGCCGCTTACGCATGATGGTTTTCTCCTTTCGGTTGGTCGATCTTTTCGCCCACCGACGCTAGAAGGCACCACCGGGAAAGGAAACGCGGCCAGCAACAGTCTTGGATCCGTGCTCGCACGAAAGCTCAGGCAAAGCGGATTGCGGCCAGCCGCGATGCAGTCGCGCCCGATGCGGCCGCGCCCGACCTCTGCGACGGGCATTGCATGCCTCTCGAGCCGCGCCGCCGCGGCCTACGTCGCGCGCCTCCCTCGTGGCAGGCGCCGCGATCAGCCTCGGCGAGCCTCAGGCCGAATGGCCCGACAAGCGCGCTTGCCTGATCAGATCCCAGATCTCGAGGTAGAGAGCTACCTCGCGCCACAACTCGGCCAGACAGGCGGGCGTCAGTTTGAGCGATGTCGCGTCCGTCATGGCAACCACCGTAGGAGTCGAAGGAGCATCCCGGCTACGGGGACAACACGCGTTTCGCCTTGGGCTAGCCCCAATCTTTCGCTCGCCGGCCCCTAAGCTCCGTCCGGGTGACCCGGCGAACCTGCAGGGGCCGTCAGGTCTTCCGGGGGTGACTCCGTCAGGAGCACCGGACCCCGACGCATTGCGGAGAGCGGCGGTTCCGGTGCGCGCGGTTGCCGCCGCCGTCGATCGTGCCGCGGGCGGCGGTGATGCCGTGCCCGGCATTCGCGTTCGCCGTGTTGCCGCGGAGCCTGTTCCCCCTGGCGCTCCCCTCGACGACCATGCCTCCGGCGCGGCCGTTGCCATTCGCGACGTTGCCGGAGAGGGCGTTGTTGTCGGAGGCCTCCGTTCGGCTGTCTCCTCTGACCAGGATTCCCACGCGCGTGTTTTTCGTTGCCTTGTTCCCGGCGAGCTGGTTGTGCCGGGCGCCGTGCCTGCCTCCGTACTGCGCGACGCCCGCCTGGCCTCCGTAGAGGACGATTCCGTTGAAGTTCCCGCTCGCCCGGTTGCGGCGAATCAGGCTGTCGCGGATGTCGAACAGGAGCAAACCTGCCTCGCCGTTCCCCGAGACCACGTTGCCGACAACCGTGGCGCCACGCATCGCTCCGACAGCCAGGCCCGCGTTCCGATTGCCGCGTGCACGGTTGTCCGAGATCAAGATCGAGTCGGAGTCGGCGTTCGCGTGCAGGCCGATTTGCTTGTTGCCGTCCAGCTCGTTTCCGATCACGCGGGTCCCGGGCGACTGGAAGACCGCGATGCCCTGGCCCGAGTTTCGGTCGAACCTGTTTCGCCTGACCCGCCCGCCAGGCGAGGCGTACACGTCGATCCCGTTGACCTGGAACGCCTGAACCTGGTTCGAGACGTCGTTGTCCGTGATCGTGGCCCGCGGAGAGTTCATGAGGAAGAGGCCGGCGCAGATGTCTGTCTGCCTGCAGCCGGCACCGATCTTGCGCACGGTCAGCTTGCGGAGAACAAGCCCGCGGGCGCCGAACACGTTGACGCCGGCTGAGTGGAAGTCCGAGATCGTGCCGTTCACGATCGTGACGTTCGCGCGCTTCTGGTTCGAGATCCCTTCCTTGTGATTCGTCCCGTCGATCGTGTGTCCGTTGAGATCGACGGTGATGTTGGCGACCCCGATGATCAGACCGGTGCCGCGGCAATCGACGAGATCGTTCGCGAGCGTGGTGCTCTTGGTCAAGGTCTGGCCGCAGGAGACCTTGGTCGGCGTCGCGGACGGCGACGCCTGAGCGGCGAGAGGAAGCGCAGTCAGCGTGGCGATCGCCGCGACGAGAAAGAATGCGCGCTTCATTCGATATTCCTGTCGGTGAGTCTACGACGTCACCGACGCGAGAAGCCATGGACGCGGGAAAACGGGGCCGGCAACACAGTCTTTCTCCGTGCTTGCCGGAAGACGTCGCGGGACGGGATTGCGGCTAGCAACAATGCGGTCGCGCCCGACCTCTGCAACGATCAGCGCATGCGGAAGACCGTGCTCATCGTCGACGACCACGACGGCTTCCGCGAATCGGCGAGCGCGCTGCTCGAGGCGGAGGGCTTCTCTGTCGTGGGAGCAGCCGTGGATGGTGTCACGGCGCTCGCCGCTGTCGAGCGCCTGCGGCCTGACGTCGTGCTGCTCGACGTCCAGCTTCCCGACCTCGATGGGTTCGCGGTCGCGGAGCGGTTGGCAGCGGCGCCCAACCCGCCGAGCGTGGTGCTGATCTCGAGCCGCGAGGCGGCGGCCTACGCTCCGCGTCTCCAGGCGGCCCCGGCGCGCGGCTTCCTCGCCAAGAGAGAACTGTCCGGCGCCTCGCTCGCCGCGCTCGTCGGCTAGTGCGCACACTTCGCCTGGCGGTCTTTCCGGCCGGTCTCGCGCTCGGGCTCTACGCCGAATGGGCGGCGCTCAAGCGAGGGCCTCTCGAGCCGGCCGCCTCGGCGGCCGAGATCCGCCTCGCCGTTGCGGACCTCGTCGTGGGGCTCGTCCTCCTCGGCTGCGGTCTCGTATTGTGGACGTGGCGGCCGGAGAGCCGGACAGGTCTGCTGCTGACGCTGGCCGGCGTCGCCTGGTTCCTCGGCACCTTTGCCAGCTCAGGCGAGTCCGTCTATGCGGACTTCGGCGCGGTCGTCGTCACCCTCCACCGCGGACCGCTCGTGCACGCGCTCCTTTCGTACCCGAGCGGCCGCTTCGAGAGCGGGACCGAGCGGGCCGCCGTAATGTTCGCGTATGTCCTCTCCGCGATCGCGGTCGTCGCGGAGACCGCCGAGGCGGGAATCGTCCTCGCCGTCATCGTGCTCGTTGTCGGAGCGCTGCGGTTTGTGCGGGCGACCGGCCCGCAGCGTCGGGCCCGCCTGCCGGCGGCCGCGGGGAGCGCCGCGTTCGCAGTCGTCCTCCTGGTCTCCGGGCTCACCCGCCTCGCCGGCTCGAGCGCCTCGCTCGATCGCGGGGTTCTATGGGCCTACCAAGTCGTGTTGGCCGGTATCGCGATCGGGCTCGCGCTCGACCTCGTGCTCGGCCGCTGGGTACGCGCGACGGTCACCGGTCTCGTCGTCGACCTCGGTGAGGTGGCGGAGGCCGGCACTTTGCGAGACCGCCTCGCGATCACGCTCGGGGACCGCTCCCTCGTCTTCGGCTACCGGCTCGCCGATCGCGGCATCTACGTCGACGACTGGGGTCGCGAGCTCGAGCTCCCGGAGGAGGACGTTGATCGCCGCGTCACGATCGTGCGCGACCGCGGCGAGCCCGTCGCCGCGCTCGTGCACGCCGCCGACGTCCTTGCCGATCCAGAGCTCATCCAGTCGGTCGCCGCGGCGGCCCGGATCGCGGTCGCCAACGCCCGCCTCCAAGTGGAAGTCCGGCGCCAGGTCGCGGAGCTCGAAGCGTCCCGACGACGGGTGGTCGAGGCGGCCGACGCACAGCGGCGCCGTCTCGAGCGCGAGCTTCGGGAGGGCGCGGAGCGGCGGCTTGCCGAGATCGAGGCGCTGATTCGCACGGCCGAACGCGGCGCGAACGGAGACCTAGCTGCGATGCTCACCGAGACGCAGGCGAAGCTCGATCGGACGCGGTCCGAGCTTCGCGAGTTTGCCCGAGGCGTTCATCCGCGCGTTCTCACCCAGGGTGGCCTACCGGCCGCGCTGCGTGACCTCGCCGATCGCAGCGGCGTGCCCGTCGAGCTGACCGTCCCGGACGTCCGCTTGGCGGCGCCTGTCGAGGCGGCGGCGTACTTCGTCTGCTCGGAGGCGCTCGCGAACGTCGACAAGTACGCCGCGGCTGCGCACGCAATGATCGACGTCGCGCGGCGCGGCGCCACGCTCGTCGTCTCGGTCCGCGACGACGGCCGGGGCGGGGCCAGCCTGGACGAGGGCTCGGGCCTGCGCGGCCTCGCCGACCGGGTGGAGGCGCTCGGAGGCCACTTCACGATCGCGAGCTCGCCCGGCGAGGGGACGCGGGTCGTCGCCGAGCTCCCGCTCACCTGACGCGCTCATCGACGGACGCGACGCCACGGCGCGAACGTCGGATTGGGAGGCCCCTCCGCTTTGCCCGGGATGTACCGCAAGGTCAGCGTGTCGCGGAACAGGTTCCAGCGGTAGGTCCCTACCTCGCCGTTGCTGAGCCGGAAGATGACCGTGTCACCCCGGACGCTGAAGGTGCCCGTGTTGTGCCAATGAAGGTCCGAGTACCGTCCACGCCTGAGGACCATGCGGTAGTAGCCTGCGTCGACCTCCGCGGCTTCGGGGCTATGCGTGGCGTCGATGACTTGCTCGCGGCTCGCGGTCATCTCCCAGGTGCCATCGAGGACCGTAGGGGCCTTCTGCCGAGGTCGCGATCTAGAGCACGGGAATGCCCGCTCCGGAACTGACTGCCCCTTCATCGCCTCGATCTCCTCGATGAGTGAGCGGGTCTTCGGGTTGCGCTCGAGCCCCGCATAGACGGGCCGGACCGCCGCCCGGAGCGCTGCACGCTGCGTCGGCGTGGCGACCACGAAGGCGATGTGACCGCGTCGGCAGAGGATGCCGGCCTCGACGCGATCCTCGTTCCGCAGGCGAGTGATGGCCGGCGCCAGCGCCTCGTCGCCCGCCTTGCGAAGGATGTCACGCTGCTCCGGCGTCAGCTTTGCGAGCGCACGCCGGTTCGCGACGACCACGAACGCTTTCGGCCAGAAGGCGACGTTGGCCGTGAGCGACGAGCCGCGGATGTCGTACTGATTACCCTCGAGCGTCACGAGGTCGAGTTCCGCGCCGTCGAACACCCAGGGAGGCAGCTCGCCCGGGAGGTAGCCGCGAGGGGTGGCCCCGAGCGTCCGGAACGTCCTCGCCGAGAGAAGGGACGGCCTGATCCCGATGACGGCGTCCCGGTACCCGGACGGCTCGAGTAGGCGGCGCTTCAGTCCGAACGGCCTCCGTGGCTCGCCGGGGAGCATCGCTAGGCCGTCGACGCCAAGGCGATCGATCGCGGGAAGCATCTCGTCGGGCAGCCGACTCGCGAGCAGCTTCTGCTCGAGCGCCAGCCCGTCGACGAGGAAGGGTGCCATCATCGCCTGGAAGTCGTTGACGCCGAGGCTGTCGAACGACCTGACGGCGATCTTCGCCAGGTCGACCTTGCCGGTCCGGACGTCGGCGATAGTCCCGCGGTCGTAGTCGACGTCCTGGTGCCGCCAGCCCCCGCGGAGCTCGAGCTTGATCGATCCGTCCGAGAGGCGGCTCACGGCCGCGATGTACTCCGTCGTGTCCCGGCCCTCGGTCTCGTAATTCGCGATCGTCAATACGACCGCGTGCTGGCCCCTCCCGCCCGCCTTCGTCCCGCCGCTGCAGCCGGCGACGGCGAAAGCGAGGGCGGCAAGGGAGAGCCAAGCAAGCCGCATGGCCACGACCCTACGACGCGCTAGACGGCCCGGCAAGAGGGGAGAGCTCGCGCCCGTTGACCCAGTCCATGCGCACGCTGGCTGTATGGGACGATTGATGGATGGTGGTCGGCCGGTACGGCCGGATTGGAATCGCGCCTTTCGCGGGGGCGTTCGGGATCCTGAGCCTCGCCGCCGCGAGACGCGACCCAGCCGGGTCGTTCGCCGGTGGGTCGACGCTGGGTGGCTTCGCCGAGCTCGGCGCCGGATGGTCGCTCGTCGCGGCGGGCCTCCTGTTCTGGATTCGCCACGCGGACAATCGGTTCGGGCTTCTGATCACGGCGGCCGGCTTGGCCTGGTTCCTGCCCGAGTGGAGCAACCCGGGCGTCGGCGCCCCGCTCGGATTCACGGTCGGACTCGTCGCATTTGTCGCGTGCGCGCCACTCGTGGCTCACGCCGCCCTCGCGTACCCCACGGGCCGACTACGGTCACGCCTGGACCTCGTCGTTCTGGCCGTCTCGTACGTGGGGGCGCTACTCCTGCTCGGCCTGCTGCCGGCGACAGTCTTCGACCCGAAGGCGACCGGATGCCTCCAGTGTCCCCGAAACCTCGTCTTGATCCGCGACGATGGCGGGCTCTTCGACACGTTCAACCGCTACGGGCTGCGGGTCGGGATTGGCTGGCTGGCCGCGCTCGGCGTTCTGCTCGTGTGGCGGCTCGTCCGCTCGTCGCGCGCCGCAGCCGCCGTGGTGCTTCCCGCTCTCGTCCCAGCGACGGCGTACTTCGCGTTTGTCGCCTGGGACTTCCAGCACTCGCTGGCGCGCGGGATCCTGAGCAACGACTCCTTTGACCAGCGCATGTGGCGCTACGAGGGGGCCGCGCTCGCCGCCTTCGCATTCGCGGTCGGCTGGGCGCTGGTACGGGAGCGACAGGCGCGCGCCTCGGTCGCGCGGTTCATCGTCGAGCTGGGCGAGATGCCGAGGCCTGGAGCCCTGCGCGACGCGCTGGCACAAACGCTTGGCGACCCGAGGCTCGAACTTGCATACCGCCGGACCGAGACCGGCGGCCACGTCGATGTCTTCGGCCGCGCGGTCGACGTGGATCCCGGACCCGGGCGAGCTGTGACTCCGCTCTCGCGCGGCGATGCACCTTTTGCCGCTCTCGTGCACGACGAGCGCCTGCTCGACCAGCCGGGCCTTCTGCAGGAGGTCGTCGCTGCGGCCCGCGTCGCGGTCGAGAACGAGCGGCTCCAGGCCGAGGTGAGAGCGCAGCTCGAGGAACTCCGCGGCTCGCGCGCGCGCATCGTCGAGACCGCTGACGCCGAGCGGCGTCGCCTCGAGCGCGACCTCCACGATGGGGCTCAGCAGAGCCTCCTCGCTCTCTCCTACGACCTGCGCCTTGTCCGGGCAGCAGCCGAGGCAAACGACGATCCGGACCTGACGACACTGCTCGCCTCTGCGGCGGATGAGGCTCAAACCGCGCTCGCCGAGCTCCGCGAGCTTGCGCACGGCATCTATCCGGCGATCCTGCCCGAAGCCGGGCTTGCGCCCGCGCTGGCGACGCTGGCCGACGCGGCGCCGCTGCCGGTCGAACTCGGCGACGTGAGGCCGGAGCGCTACAGCGCGTCGGTCGAGACGGCGGCCTACCTGACTGTGGCGGAGGCGATCGACGACGCGGCCGGGCGCGAAGCGACGTTCGTGTCGGTAGACCTGGGTCGCGAAGGTGAGCTGCTCATCATCACGACCCGAGACGACGGGGCCGACCGTGCCTCGACGCTCGTCCACTTGGCCGACCGAATCGGCGCTCTCGACGGCTCGCTCGAAGTCGAGAGCACCAGTCTTCGGGCGGTGATCCCGTGCGGGTAGTCGTCGCCGACGACGTCATGCTGACGCGCGAGGGCATTGTCCGCCTATTGAGGGACGCCGGCGTGGACGTCGTGGCTGAGGCCGAGAATGCCGAGGGCCTCCTCCGCCACGTCCGGCTTGCGCGCCCCGATGCGGCGATCGTCGACATCCGCATGCCGCCGACGCACACGGACGAGGGGCTCGCGGCCGCGGAGCAGATCAGGACAGAACACCCAGCGGTCGGCGTCCTCGTCCTCTCGCAGTACGTCGAGCCGAGCTACGCGATGCGGCTGCTCGAGGAGCATCCGGAGCGGGTTGGCTATCTGCTCAAGGAACGCGTCTTCGACGTCGCCATTCTCATCGACGCCCTTCGCCGCATCCTCGACGGCGAGACCGTCATCGATCCGACGATCGTCTCCCGCCTCATCGGCCGGCGCCGGCGCGAGGATCCGCTCGCGGAGCTGACCAAGCGCGAGCGAGAAGTCCTGAGCCTCGTTGCCGAGGGCCTGTCGAACAAGGCGATCGCCGCCCGCCTCTTCGTCACCGAGCGCACCGTCGAGGCGCACGTGAAGCAGATCTTCCTCAAGCTGCGTCTGGCTGTCGAGCCGGAGTCGCATCGGCGCGTACTCGCCGTGCTCGCGTACTTACGGGCAAGCGTCTAACAGGTTCGTTGCACTGGACCTCACCCGCGTGTGCATTCCCTGGTCAACTGCTGGTCAACTAGCCACAGCAAAGAAGCGCAAAGGGCGACGAAAGACACGGCGCCAGATTCGGCACGGTTGAGGGAAACGGCAAAGACGACAAACGGTCGCAACGCTTAGCCCCTAAATCGCACCCAGGAGGTCGTCTCGGGAAATACCCGTAACTGCGGGCCTTTTTCTTTGGAGCCTCTAGACGCGTTTGCTCACGTGAGCGAACATGGGTGCGATACCGCCGGTTCCATGTTCACCGGGATAAAAATCTGACAACGCACGGAAGGGATTGCGGCAGATGAAAAGAGTGCTGATTTTTGGCGTCGCGCTAGTCATGTTGCTCGCCGCGTGTGGTTCGAGTGACAAGTCAGGTTCAAGTGACGCCGTGCAGAAGCAGGCGGATACGTACGCGATCGACCAGATCGAGGTGAGGTGGCACCAAGCGTCCTCGAAGAAAGACGTCGACCTGATGATGTCCATCTGGGCTCCGGACGCGACGCTCACACTCGGCCCGAAGACGTACGCCGGGAAGGCCAAGATCCGCGAGTTCTTCTCCAAGGAGGCCGCGCCGTTCCAGCCGGGGAACGACTGGGTCTCCGAGACTCCCGCCTACAAGATTCGAACCACCGTCGACGGCGACAAGGGCACTCTCTACTTCCAATGTCACTACGTCGACGTGAAGACCGGAAAGGTGGTTGCAACGGTCGGCGCCGATCAGGACGTCGCTCGCATCGACGGCGAGTGGCTGATCACCAATGCCGTCGCGGCCACGGTCGAGCTCAGCCCCTGAGTTGTCGACAGAAACAGGATGACGCGCCAGTGACGGCGAAGTCGGACCCCCTCGCGGCCCCGCAAGTAAGCGCGGAGCGCCCACGCACCTCGCGTGGGGCCGAAAACCCTCTCGTGCGGGCCGTCGGACGGCTCCCGGCGAGGGTCCGGACGAAGCTGCTCGTCGCCCTTGTCGGCATCGTCGCCCTCTTCGTCGTCGTCGGCGCACTCGGTCTCCGGGTCCTCGGTCAATCGAACGCGCGTGTCGAGAGGCTCGGAGCGTTGCAACAACGGGCTGCGGCCTACCGCGGGCTCCAGACCGGGTCGGCACAGATCCGACTGCTGCTAGGTCTACGCGCAGGAGGGAGCGCACTCAGCAAGTACACGGGCAGTGCGCCCTCGGCGCCGAGGAGCCTGAGCTCCTTCGATCACACGATCGGGCAGACTCTCACCCAGCTCGGACAAGCCGCCGGCGTGAGGGAGCTGGGTTTCGCGCCACCGGCGGACGACGAGGACGTCCTCAAGCAGATCCGGCGCGACCAGCGGCAATTCTCCGATGTGATGACCAGGATCATCGCCGCCGACGAGGCTGGAAATCGTTCCCATGCGGAGAGGCTCGCCCGCCTCACGGGCGAGCCTCTCGCCAATGATCTTCAGCGCCTCACGACCAGCCTCGCCAGCACGACTCAGGCGCAGACCAATGCACTGATCGCCCGGAACCGAAGCTCGTACACCACCTCGCGCAACCTGTTCGTCGGCGTCGGCGTCGGGAGCATCGCGCTCGCTTTGTTCCTGGGTTTTGTGCTCTCGTGGTCGCTGAGCGGGCCAATCCAGCGCATGGAAGCCCGCGTGTCCGAGATCGCCTCGGGCGATTTCTCGAGTCACATTGAGGTTCCGAATCGCGACGAGCTCGGGGTGCTGGCGGACAACCTGAATCGGATGAACGACGAGCTCGAACGGCTGTACGGAGAGCTCGAAACGGTCAGCCGTCACAAGTCGGAGTTCCTGGCGAACATGTCCCACGAGCTTCGGACCCCGCTGAACGCGATCATCGGATTCTCCGAGGTCCTACACGAGCAGATGTTCGGAGAGCTGAACGAGCAGCAGCTCGGGTACGTCAGCGACGTGCTCGAGGCGGGCCGCCACCTGCTCTCTCTGATCAACGACATCCTCGACCTCGCGAAGGTCGAGGCAGGGCGAATGGAGCTGGAGCTCGCCGACGTTGTCCTGGGTGACGCCCTTCGAAGCGGGGTGACCATGCACGCCGAGCGAGCGACCCGCGCGGGAATCGAGCTCGAGCTGACCCTCGATCCCCGCATCGTCGCGATCCGCGCGGACGAGCGAAAGCTGCGTCAGGTCGTGTTTAACCTGCTCTCGAACGCCGTCAAGTTCACCCCGCCGGGTGGGCGTATCGACGTCTCCGCCAAGCAGGCCGACGGGTTCGTGGAAGTGGCGGTCGCCGACACCGGATCCGGCATCGCCCCGGAGGACCTCGAGCTCGTCTTCGAGGAGTTCCAGCAGGCGGGGGACTCCGGCAAGCGCACGGAGGGGACCGGTCTCGGTCTGCCGCTCTCGCGGAGGTTCGTCGAGCTCCACGGCGGGCGTCTCTGGGCGGAGAGCGTCCCAGGGAGGGGCAGCACCTTCCGTTTCACATTGCCGGTCCAGCGGGTGTGACCATGCCGAACGAGCTCGTCCTCATCGTCGACGACAACGAGAAGAACGTGAAACTCGCGCGAGACGTGCTGCGCTTCGCCGGATTCCGGACGCTCGAGGCAGGAACCGCCGGGGACGGCATCTCCCTCGCTGGCGAGCACCTCCCCGACGTGATCCTGATGGACATTCGCCTTCCGGACATGGACGGGATGACCGCCGTCCGAAAGCTGAAAGACGACCCGCGAACCGCGGGCATCCCGGTGGTTGCCGTGACCTCATTCGCCATGAAGGGAGACCGTGAGCGCTTCCTGGCGGAGCGCTTCGACGGTTACCTCGAGAAGCCGATCAGCATTCGAGAGTTCCCGGACCAGGTTCAGAGCTTTTGCCGACCGGAGGGCGGGAGCTGACGATGGCCGATCGGCCGAAAATCCTCGTAGTCGACGACGTGCCCCAAAACGTGCGCCTGCTCGAGGCTGTCTTGACGTCGAACGGATACACAGTCACGTCGGCCTTCTCAGGTCGGGAGGCCCTGGAGCGAGTGGCAGCTGAGCTTCCGGACCTCCTGTTGCTCGACATCCAGATGCCCGAGATGAACGGATACGAGGTGTGCCGGCGGATTCGCGAGGACCCGACCACGGCCTTTCTCCCTGTCGTCATGATCACCTCGAGCGACACGGAGGTTCGGGTCGACGCCATTGAGGTCGGTGCGGACGACTTCATTACGAAGCCGTTCAATCAGCAGGAACTCTTGGCCCGGGTGCGATCGCTCGTGCGGATCAAGCAGTACCACGACACGATCGAGTCGCAGTCGGCTGAGTTGGCCGACTGGAACCGGAGCCTCGAGGCCCGCGTCGACGAACAGGTCAAAGAGCTCGAGAAGATGAGCCGGCTGAGGCGCTTCCTCTCGCCAACGCTGGCCGAGGTGATCCTCTCCGAAGGCGAGAACATCCTCGAAAGCCACCGGCGGGAGATCGCGGTCATGTTTGCGGATCTGCGCGGATGGACCAGCTTCAGCGCGATGACAGAGCCCGAGGAAGTCATGGCCGTGATCCGCGATTTCCACGAGACGATGGGCAATCTGATCATGCAGTCCGAGGCCACGGTGGGGTGGTTTGCGGGCGACGGCCTGATGGTCTGGTTCAACGATCCCATTCCCTGTCCCGATCCGGCGGCTCGGGCGGTGAGGCTTGCGGTCGCGATGCGCGCCGCTATGGCTGAGCTGAGCGCGAAATGGCTGAGGCGGGGCCACGAGCTCGATTTTTCCGTGGGCATTGCCCTCGGCTACGCCACGCTCGGAAGAATCGGGTTCGATGGTCGGTACGACTATGGGGCGGTGGGCAGCGTGATGAACCTGGCTTCGCGCCTGTCCGACGAGGCCGAGCCGAGCCAGATCCTGGTGAGCAAGCGAGTGCTCGCGGAGGTTGAGGATCTTGTCGAGGCGGAGCCGGCCGGTGAGCTCACGCTCAAGGGATTCGTCAAGCCGGTCTCAGCCTTCAGCATCGTCGCCGTTACGGCCGACTCCGGCTGAAAACGCGCGGTTCGCCCGGAGGGGCAAACAGGATTCGCCGAGGCTTAGGAAATCCTAAAGGCCTGTTAACAGACCTCTAACGAAGCATGGGTACGCGGGGGTGGAGGGCCGCGCGTGGGGAGAGACAAGACACGCGCGGCCCTTACTTGTGGAGTCCTGGGCACGTATCACCGACGGTCGCTTGTTGCCGGGGAGCAATTCGCGACGGCCAAGGTGCCGACCGCAAGGGCGCAAAAAGAAGCTGCATTGCCTTGCTTTGGCGACATCTTCCCTCCGCAGTTCGCCCGGTCGTACGTTCCAGGTTACGCCTGTCTCGAAAGCGCTGCAAGGCAGCACCACACCGGGATGCTTCGGCCCGCGCTCGTTCACCGTGAAGGCGTGACCGAGCGGAGGGACCCGCCGGGGCGGGTCCCTCCGCTTTTTGCCAAGGTTGGTTAGCTCGTCCGGCGCAGAATCCAGAGACCGGAGTTCATGTCGCTCGCATAGACGAGACCGGTGGCCTCGTCGACGACAACGCCCCACACCTGCGTCGTATTAGTCAGCACTCCTCGCTGCGACGGCTTCACCGGGTTCTCGGTCGCGGGCGGGACGAAGTAGGCGACCTCGCGCGGGTTGCGTGGGTCGCTCACGTCGACGACGCGCACGCCGTCCGTGTACCACGACTCGTAGAGCGTCGTGCCGACGAGGAAGTTGTTGTGGATCACGAAGTCGCCCGCGCCCTGGTCGTCGGTTCCGAGCGAGCGCGGCGTGTGGTACGCCCCGATCTGCTGCACGTTGTCCGGATCGCTGAAGTCCCAGACGCGCATGTAACCGAAGCCCTTCTCGATCCCCGAGCCGGATGTCTTGCAGAAGTCCTCGTCTGCCGAGAAGAGCAACTCGCGCTCCTCGTCGTACTGCGACGAATGGGCGTCGCCGTCCGCGTTCGTGGGGAAGGCAGCGCGGCCGGTGTAGACGGGGTGCGCTGGGTCGGTCAGGTCGAGGCGGATGTAGCCGCTGTCCCAGTACGAAAGGAACACCAGCCTGCCGTCCTCCGACGGTTCGGCACCGTGCCCGTAGTTACCGTCGGGGTCGCAGCCCTGCGCGGCGAAAGGTCCGCCCGCCTGTTGTACTTTCCACGTCGAGACCTCGACGGGCGTGCGCGGGTCGGTGATGTCGATCAGCCGGAAATCGCCCTTGCCGGCTGCGTCGCGTAGGCCGTTCGCGTTCTCCGGATCCGGGTAGCTCCCGGCCGGGACTGTCGCATAGGCGAAGGTGCGCCCGAGATCGGCCCGACTCTCGACCTCGAATTCGTGCACGCCACGCGTACAGCAACCGCTGTTATAGAAACCGAGCTCCACCGGCTGCGTCGGAACGGTCACGTCCCAAAGCATCAGGCCGTGAACCGCGTCCGGGTCGTGCCGGCCGCCGCCGCACCACTGGATGCCGGAGGCCGCGATGTCACGGCCCGCCAGCGGCCCGTACTGCGCCGTGTAGACGACCACGTCCTCGGCCGAGGTCCCAGGTGGGTTCTGCAGCGTCGCAACCCGGTTCGGGTGCGCCGGATCCGAGACGTTGATGACGGCGATGCCGTTGTCCCCCGGCGACGGGCAGAAGCGGTTGTTACCGGTCGCCCAGTCGGCGAAGCCCCAGTGCCCTACGTAGGCGTAGTTCTTGTACTTCCAGACGTCGGCGTTGAAGCCGCGCACGCCCAGGTTGTTATGCCCCACGAGCTCCATGTTCCAGGCCGAGCCAGCCTTCGATCCGCCGTTGTACGTCTTCTGCGACTGGTCGTAGAAGTGTTTCTCGTCCTTTAGCAGGTCGGCATGCGACGCTGCCGCCAACCCCACCGCCGCGCAGACAAGTGCACCGGCGGCGGCGAGCACAATCGCCAGCTTGCGCATCGTCTCCCCCTCTCAGTCCGATCGCGTTTCCTGAAGCGGCCCATTCTGACGTACATGGGCCACGCCCACGGCGCTCAGCTGGTATAGAACACCGAAAGCCGATCGACGTCGAGAAGGGGGAGCAATGAAACCTCGTCTGCTTGTCGCCCTGTCCCTGCTCGCATTGGCGCTGGCTTTACCGCTCGTGGCCTCGAGCGATGTCACGGTCGGATCCGGCGGCGGAACGCCGGGGACGTCGCTCAACTTCCAGCTCGTCGGCGCGAACCCGCTCTTCGCCCGCGGGATGAACGCCGCGCTGACGATCTACGACCACTACGTCTACATCGGCAACCGCACCGACGGCTCAGACACCTGCGGGGTCGGCGACCCACGGCGCGGTGTCGAGCCCTGTCCGCACCCGCATCCGGGGATCCTGATCGCCGACATCGCAGATCCCGCGAACCCGACCGTGGTCGGCGAGCTCGGACCGCCGTACGCGGGCCAGATTGGGATCACGACACGCGAGCTGCGCGTCTGGCCGCAGAAGAAGCTGCTGATGGTGATGACCTTCCGCTGCAGCTCGGTCATCCACGCCTGCCCGCCCGGGAACGACACCACGTTCCCGTTCGACATCAAGTTCTTCGACCTCACCGACCCGCTGCATCCGGCCTTCATCTCGAGCTACGTGCCGACCTCGCACGCGGGCGCGCTCGTGAAGCCGCACGAGATGTACCTCTGGGTCGACCCGAAAGACTCCGACAGGGCGCTGCTCTGGCTCTCGACTCCAAGCGTGTCGGTCAGCGCGACGCGTCCGAACCTGATGATTGTCGACATCAGCGCTGTGCCCTCGGGCGGAGCTGTGGGCGAGGTCGCCGAGGGGAACTGGAACCAGTTCTTCCCAGGGGCGGCCGATCCGGCGAACTACGACTTCGACCTCTCGCTGCACTCGATGACGCCGTCGGTCGACGGCACCCGCACGTACCTCGCCTACCTGCGAGGCGGCTTCGGCGTCCTCGACACGAGCAAGGTCGCAAACGACCAAGTGCCGACGGGGACGGTGGAGAACCTGAACGACGATCTGCTGACACCGGTTCCTTTGCCGACCTGGGGCACCGGCCCGCACTGCCCGGGCCACACCGCGGCCGGCTGCGCCGAGAGCCATTCGGCGGTGCCGCTCCCCGGCCGCCCGTTTGCACTCACGATCGACGAGGTCTACGGGACCTTTACGGTGCCCTCGTTCGGCTGGCCCTGGGGCTGGGCCCGCCTCTGGAATGTCGCTCAGCCGCGCCGGCCGCACATCATCGGCGAGTACAAGATCCTCCAGAACACGACCGCATACACGCCGGCTCCCGGGGAGAACGAGTTCAACTCCTACTCGTCGCACAACCCGACCCCGCTGAGGAACCTGATCTTCGATTCCTGGCACTCGGGCGGCGAGCAGGCGATCGACGTCTCCGACCCGGGTAGCCCGGTGCAGGTGGGCTGGTTCTCGCCCTCGCCGCTTCCGGCAGTGGCGAATGAGGACCCGGCACTCTCGCGCGGCCCGAACAAGGTCGTCATCTGGAGCTTCCCGATCATCAGGAACGGTTTGATCTACGTCGTCGACATCCGGAACGGGCTCTACGTACTCCGCTACACCGGCCCGCACGCCGACGAGGCCGCTGGAATCTCCTTTCTCGAGGGGAACTCGAACCTCGGAGACGCCGAACGGATCGGAAACAGCGCGGGGCCGTAGCACGTGCTCATCAGCGAGGGCCGGCTCGCAGCGAGCGCGTCGGCCCTCGCGCATCCCCGCAAGCAACGGTGGAATAGTAAAAAGGCTCACCATGGCGAAGCTGATCTACTCCGCGATCGCGTCGCTCGACGGCTACGTGGCGGACGAGGATGGCAACTTCGACTGGGCTGAGCCGGACGAGGAAGTGCACAGCTTCGTCAACGACCTCGAGCGGCCCGTCGGCACCTACCTCTACGGGCGCCGGATGTACCAGGTGATGGTCTACTGGGAGACCGCGCACACCCTCGCCGACCAGCCGCCCTTCATCCAGGACTTCGCGGAGATATGGCAAGCGGCCGACAAGATCGTGTACTCCAGGACACTGAAGGCAGTATCCAGCGCCAGGACGCGGATCGAGCGAGACTTCGACCCTGAGGCGGTCCGGCAGTTGAAAGGGTCAGCGGGGCGGGACATCACCGTCGGCGGTCCCGAGCTCGCCGCCCAGGCGATCAAGGCCGGGTTAGTCGACGAGTACCACCTGCTCGTCACGCCCATTGTCGTGGGAGGCGGCAAACAGTCCCTCCCCGACGATGTGCGCCTGAAGCTCGAACTGCTGGACGAACGCCGTTTCGGCAACGGCTTTGTTCACCTCCACTACCGCACCAGGACGTGAGGAGCTACAGCGCTTGCGAGTCCCCAGCCGAGGCTTCCTCTCCGCCGACCGACCTTTCGCCAAGCCCAACGCGGAACCGCGTATGAGTCGCGAGCGGCGACTCAATCACTGCGGTGCGCTCGATTTCGCCTGGTCGGAACGTCTCAGCTCAGACCGCCGGCCGCAGCGAAAATCATCACTCGCACGCACGCGGAGCCGATGTCGTGCCGGTGGCCGGCTCTCCTGGCGCCGCCTTCAGCTAACCGGTTCGTAGGTCGCGATCACGACGCCGGTGGTCGTCGTTGTTGCGCCGTCGACCAGCCGGAGAGAGGTGAACGAACTGCCGTCGGGGAAGAGGCGGCGTCCCGACCCAAGGACGAGCGGGTGGATCATCAGCATGTACTCGTCGATGAGGTTCCGGCGCATCAGTGATTGGATCAGCTCGCCGCTGCCCATGATGTGTAGATCTTTGCCGGGCTCCTTCTTGAGCTCGGCGACTGCGCCGAGGGCTTCGCCCTTCACCAAGGTCGAGTTGCTGTACGGCAACGGCTCGTGAAGTGTCCTTGATGCGACGTACTTCGGGGCATTGTTGAGCGCGTCCTTGAACGGGCTGTCCTGGGTGTTCCAGTAGGCCAACAGGTCCTCGTAGGTTCGTCGCCCGAGCAGTAGTCCGCCGCTCTCGACCATCCGCGCGCCCATCGCCGCGCCCATGACGTCGTCACCGTAGGGCGGCGACCAGCCGCCGTGCTCGAATCCGTCCCTCGTGTCCTCGTCGGCACGGCCGGGGGCCTGCATCACGCCGTCGAGCGTGATGTGGTTGATCACGATGACTCTGCTCATTTTCGACTTGCCTCCTCTGTCGAGTTACCGGTCGCGTCCGAGGACCAAGACCAACGAGCGTCGCACGATGGGACATCTCCAGCGGGTGATTCCAGATGCCCGCGCATTCGGTGCGAGCGCGCGCTAGGGCAGTTGGACGCCGAGACGGTTGGGAAGGTTCGCACGGCCAAGCAGTACCTTCGCCCGCGCCGTCTCAGCTAAGAGCGCCTCACGGCCGACAAGTCGGCGTCCCCGATCGGATCACGGCCGCCATGCACGCGAGCGATGTTAGCCCCGCGTCGTCTCTCCAAACCCCGCGTTTCAGCGGCCCGGCTGGACGGGGCGGCTCGATTTTCCATCGTGGGAATCCTCCGCCCCAGCTGGGTCGCGCTGCTCGCTCTCGGCTTCGGGCTCGCGCTCCGGCACTCCCTTCTCCGCCGACTCGGCCGTCTCTCGGGGTGGGAAACGCGCATCCGCCCTGCTGGCTGCCTCCTCGACCCGCGCTGCAATCTCCCGGATGTCCTTGAGTAGCTGATTGCGCTCTTCTCGGATGGCCTCGGTGTCGGCGTGGAGCTCGCTCATCCGCGCCTCAGCTTCTTCTCGCAGGGCCGCGGCCTCTTCCTCTGTGCGCTGAAGATGCTCGGCAGCCTCCTTCCGCGATTGCCCGATGGTCGCTTCGGCCTCGGCCTTGGAGCGGCTGAGGATCTGGTCCGCTTCTGTTTTGGCCTTCCCAACGATGTCTTCCGCCTCGCCCTTCGCCTGGGCAGTGCGCTCCTCTGCTTCCTGCCTTGCGGCGACGGTGATCTCTTGCACCGTCTCCCCCGCGCGCTCGAGGATGCCTCTCGTCTGCTCCCCAACCTGCTCGAGTGCGTGCCTGACTGCCTCCTCGGGCGAGCGAGTCACCTCGAGCTCCGCGATCAAGCGTTGGACGCGGGTCACGTAGGCATCGACCGCCGCCCGCTCGTAGCCGCGAACGGACACGCGGAAGGAGACGTCCCGGATCTCCGCCGGAACATGTCGAAGCTCGCTTGAAACACCGCCCTGGTCGGATGAGTCGGGCGGCAATTCGCTATTGCTCTGGTCGGGCTCGGCGGGTGGGCCACTGACCACAGCCCCGAGTATGACTCGAAATCAATGAGCTTGCCGGGCGTCCCTTGCAGGAACCCGCGGGTGGTTCCGTGCTTACCGAGCCTAATCCGAGTGCGAGGCTGCCTTCTGGAGTCGCACGGCAACCTCGCGGAGATCGTCGAGCAACTCGCGCCGCTCGCCCCAGACGGCTTCGGTGTCGATGCGGAGCTCGTGGAGCCATGTCTGCGCTTCTTCGCGCAGAGCCGCGACCTCTTCTTGTGAGCGTCGGAGCTGCTCCGCTGCTTCCGTGCGCGATTTGGCGACGATCTCCTCCGCCTCGGTTCTTGCCTGGGCGACGTGCTCATCCGCCTGGTCTCTCGTGCGATCCGCTTCGGCGCTGGCGTTGACGACGATGTCCGCCGCTTCGGCTCTCGCCCGGGCGGTCATCTCCTCCGCTTTCTGCTGCGCCCCGGCGGTGATCTCCTCCGCCGCCTGCCGGGCCTGCTCGAGGATCGCGGCCCTCTCTTCCTCGACCTGCTCGAGCGCGTGTCTGACCGCGGCCTGCGGCGAGCGGGTGGCTTCGAGCTCCGCGATCAGCCGATTGACACGAGTGACGTAGGCATCGACGGCCCGGCGGTCGTAGCCGCGAACCGACAGCGGGAAGGAGACAGTGCGGATCTCCGCCGGAACGCGTTGGCGCTCATTCAAGCCTTGGCCTTGCTCCGACGAGCGCGATTCGGCGTCGTAGACCCTGGGCACAGCCCTATCCTAGGGGGCTTCGCCGGGTCAGAATTGATTCGCCCCTGAGAGCGGCGCAAGTCGCGACCGCCGGCATCGAACGGCAGTTCCCTCATCCGAGCACTTGCGGAAGTTCGCGCGCTCGCACAGGGTGAGAGGCGGAGCCTCGACCGGGGCTTCGATCTCGAGAGGACTCACCAGCGGCCATGCGAGTCCGCCTGCGGCTTAGCAACCAAGAACTTGCCGACGACCTGCTTGATTTTCTGCGCCGACGAGAGT
>DASWDJ010000135.1:0-9681 GCA_036395295.1 Gaiellaceae bacterium
CCCATCACGGCCGCCCCGAGCGAGGCGTAGAGCAGCGTTCGAGGGCTGTCGCCGGCACGAAAGACGAAAAAGGCAATCGTCGCGAAGAAGAGCGGCCAGATGACCTGCCCGATGCCCTCGAAGGCAGACCGGCTGATCATCTTGAACTGGAAATACCAGCCCATTCCGAGCAGCCGGAGCGCCCTCATTCTTCGGTGACGAGCGCCACGTATGCGTCCTCGAGCGTCGGCTCGCGGCGGGAGATCCGGCCGACGTTGGCGCCGTTCAGGTGGCCGAGGATCGCATGGGTCAGCTCGACGTCTGCCTTGGTCTGCACCACGAGCACCTGCGCCTGGTCCCGCTCCTCGACGGAGACCGCAAGCACCCCGTCGAGGCCGCGCACGCTCTCGATCGTCTCGTCGGCGACGCCGTAGACCTCGACCTCGACGATGCTGCCCTGGGCGACTCCGCGCTTGAGGTCGCGCGGCGTTCCCTCGGCAAGAATCTTGCCGCGGGCGATGACGGCGATCCGGTCGCAGAGCGCATCGGCCTCGAACATGTAGTGCGTCGTCAGCAGAATCGTCTTCCCCGCGTCGGTCAGCGACGCGATCGTGGCGCGCAGCTCCCGCGCGCCTACGGGATCGAGCCCGAGCGTCGGCTCGTCGAGGAAGAGGACCTCGGGATCGTGGAGCAGGCCGCGGGCAACGTGCAGGCGCTGTTTCATCCCGCGTGAGTACCCCTCCGCACGCTCTTGCTCACGGCCCTTGAGCCCGACGAGCTCGAGCAGCTCCTCGATTCGCTGCTTCTGGACCCGGCCGGGAACGCCGTAGAGCTCGGCGAAGTAGCGAAGATTGTCGTAGCCCGAGAGGCGCTCGTAGACGCCGCGCTCGCCGCCGAAGACGTAGCCGATTCGCTTGCGCACCTCTCGCGCGTCCTTGACCACGTCGTAGCCGAGTACGCGCCCGGTCCCGGACGTGGGGATCAGCAGCGTGATCAGCATCTTGATCGTCGTCGTCTTGCCTGCCCCGTTCGGTCCGAGCAGTCCGAAGAGCTCGCCCTTCTCGATCCCGAAGCTGACTCCGCGGACGGCTTCGATCTCCTTCACCCGGCGGCGGATCGTGCCCGTGTGCGTCTTGTACGTGCGGTGGAGGTCCTGCGCCTCGACGACGGCCATGCCCGGAGACTATCGTCAGCCGTTGGGCGTTTCGAAGCCGCCTCCTCCAGGGGTCTCGATGCGTATGAGATCGCCTTCTTCGAGGTCGCGGGTCGCCTTCCCCGGGAGCTCCTCTCCGTTGAGGAGGTTCCGCCCGGGTGCTCCCGGCTCGCCGCCGCCGGCCCCGCGTGGGCTCCATGCGCGCCGCTCGGAGATGACGGAGAACCGGCACGCTTCGAGCGCGCGCAGCTCGCGAACTATTCCGTCCCCGCCGCGGTGGCGGCCGGCTCCCCCCGATCCGGAGCGAAGCGAGTGGCGCTCGACCCGTAGTGGATACGCCAGCTCGAGCGCCTCGGTCGGCGTCGTCAGCGTGTTCGACATCGTCACGTGCACGCCTGACGGGCCGTCCGCGTTCGGGCAGGCTCCCTGGCCGCCCCCGAGCGTCTCGTAATACGTGAAGCGCTCGTTCCCGAAGGTGAGGTTGTTCATCGTCCCCTGGCCCTGTGCAGGCACGTCGACGGCCTCGTCGAGCGCCCTGAAGAGGCAGTCGACGATACGGCAGGAGGTCTCGACGTTGCCGGCGGCGACTGCAGCGGGTGCCTGCGCGTTCACGAGCGTGCTGGCAGGCGCCCGCACGCGAACGGGTGCGAAAGCGCCGCCCGAGGCCGGAAGGTCGGGCGCGGTCAGACAGCGCACGACGAAGTAGCACGCCGATCGCGTGACCGAGAGCGGGCAGTTGAGGTTGCCCTCGTGCTGGGGCGCTGTCCCCGCGAAGTCGAAGGCGATCTCGTCGCCGTCGATCTCGATCACAACCCGCAGCTCGAGGTCGCCCTCCGGGGCTTCGAGCACCTCCGCGCCTTCGTAGCGGCCGTCGGGCAGTCGAGCGAGCGCGGCCCGCACGACACGCTCGGAGTGGGCGAAGAGCTGCTCCATCGCCGCAATGATCAGCTCTCGCCCTCGCCGCTCGCAGAGCTCGGCCAGGCGCTGCTCGGCGAGCCGGTGGGCCGCGAGCTGCGCGCGGAAGTCCCCGCGCCGCTCCTCGGGATTGCGCATCTGCGCGACGAGCTCCGCGAGCACCTGCTCGTCGAGGCGGGTCGGCGGGATGACGACGCCCTCCTCCGCGAGCGTGCGGGAGCCTGCCGGCATGCTGCCGGGCTCGCGGCCGCCGACGTCGGCGTGGTGGGCACGCGTGACGGCGAAGCCGGTCTCGGTGCGGGAGACGAGCGTGATGTCGGGGAGGTGCGTTCCGCCCGTGTAGGGGTCGTTGAGGATGAAGACGTCCTCGGGCGCGGGGTCGTGTTGCAGAACGGCCGCGACTGCGTCGGGCATCGCTCCGAGATGGACGGGAATGTGCTCGGCCTGCGCGATCATCCGGCCGCGTTCGTCGAAGAGCGCGGCCGAGCAGTCGCGCCGTTCCTTGATGTTCGCGGAGAACGCCGAGCGGACGAGCACGGCGCCCATCTCCTCCGCGATCGACCGGAGAGCGCTGCCGAGAACTTGGAGCTGAATGTTCACGCGCGCGTGAGCCTCCAGATGGAACCATCCCTAGCCCCCACCCACCCTTGGGGAAGCCAGCACGTCGACCCGTCCAGTTCGAGCACGTGCGGCCCGGACACCTCTTGCCGGGTCGACTTGCTCAGCTCGATGCGCGGGCCTGGCCGCACCTCGGCCGTGCGGAGGGCGACGAGCTCGATCGGCCGGCTGCGGTCGGCGTAGCCGTAGCGCTCTTGGTGCTCGCGGTGGAAAGACTCGGTGAGATCGGGGCCGAGCGGCACGGTCAGCTCGAACGACTGACCCTTGTAGCGAAGATCGGCCTCGCCTTCGGCTGGGAGCTTCCCGGCGTCCTCGAGCGGGACGACGTACGAGCGGACCTGATCGCGCCGCTCTTCGCTTGCGGCGAGTCCGAGTGCCGAGAGCATGCCGGCGGCCTCGGGAACGAGCACAGTCTGGACTCCGAGGTCGTCGGCGAGCGCACAAGCGTGCAGCGGCCCTGCGCCGCCGAACGCAACGAGCGCGAACTCGCGCGGATCGTGGCCGCGCTCGACCGAGACGACGCGGAGCGCCCGCAGCATCTCGGCGTTCACGACCTCGACGACTGCGGCCGGGTCGATATCGCCGAGCGCCTCCTCGGCGGCGCCCCGATCGAGCTCGAGACCGCCGACGAGCCGTGCGGGCACCCGGCCCAGCAGGAGGTTCGCGTCAGTCACCGTCGGGCGCGTCCCTCCGTTCGCGTAGCACGCGGGGCCAGGGATGGCGCCCGCGCTCTCGGGCCCGACGCGCAGAGCACCGCCCTCGTCGACCCAGGCGATCGATCCGCCGCCGGCTCCGACCGTGTGCACGTCGACGCTCGCCAGCCGCACCGGGTAGCCGGCTACCTCGCGCTCGACGCTGCGCTCGGCCTCGCCGCCCGCGACCAGGCAGACGTCGGTCGACGTCCCGCCCATGTCGAACGAGATCGCGTTCGGCGCGCCCGCGGCTCGGGCTATGAGCGCGGCGCCGACGACGCCGGCCGCCGGCCCTGAGAGAAGAGCGAAGGCCGGATGCGCGGCCGCCTCGGCGATGGTCGCGACGCCCCCGGAGGAGCGCATGACCAGCGGCTCGGGCAGGCCCGACTCTGCCGTCCGCTCGGCCAGCGCGTGCAGGTAACCCTCGAGCACGGGACCGAGATAGGCGTCGATAGCGGTCGTGGAGGCTCGCTCGTACTCGCGGAACTCGGGTGCGACCTCGTGCGAGGCGACGACGCGCGCAGCCGGCAGCCGTCGCCGCAGCTCGCTTACGACCGCCTCCTCGTGGCTCGAGTCGCGAAACGAGAAGAGGAGGCAGACCGCGACCGCCTCAGCGTCGATCTCGGGGAGCGACTCGAGATCGAGCGGGCGAAGCATCCCTTCCGGCCCAATGCGCTCACTGACTCCGAAGCAGCGCTCGAGGGGCACGAGCGGCTCTGGATGATCCTCGCACAGCCGGTAGAGATGTGCGCGCGCCTGGCGGCGGACGTGGAGGATGTGCTCGAAACCGGCCGTCGTCACGAAAGCTGTGCGCGCGCCCTTCCGCTCGAGCAGCGCGTTCGTGGCCACCGTTGTCCCATGCGTGAAACGGTCGAGCCGGCCGGCGCCGACCGCGCGGGCGGCGGCGAGCACGGCCTCTTCTTGACGCGCCGAGGTCGGCACCTTAGCGGCCGAGACTCGTCCGTCCGCCACGAGGACGGCATCGGTGAAAGTTCCGCCGACGTCGACGCCGAGAACGGCCACGGGTCGACTCTAGTGCGAGTAGCGCCAGACAATCATGCATCGGCAACGTCGAAGGGCAGGAATCTTCCGGCCGACACGCAGGTGCGGAAGGTGCTCGCCTCGTTACGAGCCGACGGTCACGATGAGGTACCCGCTTGAGCTGGGGCTCGCGGTCTGGGTACCACGGAAAAAGGAGCGCAGGCGCCAGCGTCCGAGCGCTGGCGGCCTCCACGAAAGTCGTGCAACGCCGTCGGCACCGGTCTCAAGGCTCACGAGTCGCGAGAAGACCCAGCCGTCGAGCGGAAGGAAGCGGTCGATGCGGATGTGCACGCGTCCTGCCGAGGCCGGCGCCACGAGTACTTCCACGCTCGCCGTCTGACCGGGGCGCAGGGTGACCTGCCTGCTTCCGGCAACGAGCGTCCGCGTCTGCGTGATCTCGCGAATCAGCAGCGAGAGACCATAGGAGCCTCGGCTGCCCTCTCGAGCACGCACGACGGCGAAGTAGTGACCGGCTGAGAGTCCGCGCCGGATGTAGGCGCGACGCGAGCCCCCGCACTCGCAGTCCAGAACGTGGCCGGTTTCCGAGAGCAGTACCAGGTCGAACTGTGCGCGCCCGCCTGCCCTCAGGTGTAGCGCCACGTCGCTCGGGCGGGCGACGTCGAAGTGGAAGAAGTTGACGACGTTGATGCGCGACCCGTTCAGCGACCCCTTCCGTGTCTGCTGGTTTGCGAGGGGGAGACCCGGCCCGATGTCCGTGGGTCCGGCCGGAGCGACCTGGAGCCGGTAGCGCAGCGTGACAGACCGACTACCGCGGGCCTCGACAAAGATGCTGTAGCGGCCGCCGAGCCCCGGACCGGGCGTGTAAGTCGCGTAGCCGCCGCATGTGCGCCGGATCAGCCTGGGGGCGGCCTCGAAGTCGGCCGTCCCGGGAGCGAAGACGCTGAAGGCGATGCATTGACCGCGAAGCGTTACGAGGTTGATCTTGTACGTCGTCCCGGCCCGCATTGCGGTCGACCATGCTTTGTCCGGGCGCTCGAGCGGGTCGAGCGTTGCTCGTACTCCCTTGGCAGGCAACCGCGTGCCCGGCGGCCTCGACCTGGGCCCTGGTGTCGTGGCCCTTAGCGTGAAGGTGCCGTCGACGGAATTGCGCAGGCGCCCGAAGAGAATGAAGTAGTTCGCGCCTTCCCTTCCACCGAGTGCAAACTCGGCGCGGCCGTTTGCATCCGTGGCATCGCATGTAAGTGGGATCAGCTGCGATCTTCGACTCTCGTAGACAGAGAGGACGCCGTCGAGGTCACCATCCGCCTGCACGCGAAGGATGATCCGCCCGCTTGGCGCATCGGCAATCCGGAACCAGACCGTCGACTGGACCGCGCCGCACGACGGGCGGGGATCGTTCATGTCGTTCGTCGCGCCGACGGTCGTACCCCTGACTGTGGCGGGAGGATGGACGAGGACCGCATTCGCGCGATTGTCGTTCGGCGGCGGTGGTAGTGGGTCGGCAGCTGCGGTCGGGCCTACGAAGACGATCACCGTTGCGACGACAAGTGCGGCTCGCAACATGCGAACCACGCTACACCGTTGCCGGCACTGGCTCAAGACTCGAAGTCGGCGATGACGACACCGGCCGCGACCTGCGGGACAACGGCTGGTTCGCAGGGGGCGCTGGGAATGTGTCAACCCGTGGCGCGTTCGACAAAGACGATGGCAAAGCGATGGTCGGCCGAGCTCGAGCTCGTCGGCGCCGGCGGGGAGCCCGTCGACCTGCGGCGCACGCTGGCCTCACACGGCGTCGCCGACCTGCCGCCGAACCGAATCGACGACGAGTCCTGGACGCTCGAGCTCACGTTGCCGCTCGACGGAAAGAAACCGCGGACGGCGCGGGTGTCGGCAGGCCGCAGGGGCTATGCGAGCCTCGACCTGCTCGGACGGGCCCCTGGCAAGTCAGACCTCGACGTCCTGCGGGCGAAAGTCGCCCACGTGCTTCGGCTCGACGAAGACCTGACGCCGTTCTACGCGGTGGCGGCAACCGATCCGGAGCTCGCCTGGGCTGCGGCCGGGGCCGGGCGGATGATCCGCAGTCCGACGGTCTTCGAGGACGTGGTCAAGACGATCTGCACCACGAATTGCACATGGACGGCGACCGTGCGGATGGTGAGCGCACTCGTCGAGCAGCTCGGCGAGCCGGCCGCCGGAGCAGACGGGCCCTTTGGACGAGCGTTCCCCACCCCGGAAGCCATGGCCCGAAAGCCCAGTGCGTTTTACACTGAAACTGTCAGAGCCGGCTATCGGGGCCCGTATCTCCGGGCGCTGGCCAAATCGGTCGCGTCCGGCAAGCTCGACCTCGAGCAGCTCGGCCGCGCGAGCCCTGAGGAGCTCCCCGACGACGAGCTCGCGGCGCAGCTCCTTGCTCTCCCGGGTGTCGGCCCATACGCCGCGGCCCACGTGATGATGCTGCTCGGGCGCTACTCGCGGCTGATCCTCGACTCGTGGACGCGCCCGAAGTACCTTCGCGTCTCGGGCTCGAGGCGGGCGAAGGACTCGACGATCGAGCGCCGCTTCCGCCGCTACGGCGACTACGCGGGCCTCGCGTTCTGGCTCTATCTGACGCGAGATTGGGTTGCCGAGGCACCGCTTGCGGTGCCGCGGTCAGGGCGCGCGGGCTCGGCCCGCGCGCCCGTCTGAAATGACCGGTCGATCCATCTCGGTCTCAACCGAACCGCGCGCTGGGAGCCACCGGGAAGGTGCCAAGCGGGTCTCGCCGCTCGCCCCGGCGTCGGCGAGCTTCGCCGTCGCCTACGGCGTCCTCGCAGTCACGGCGGGAATGGGCGTCGTGGCTCCGATCGTGATGTCGGCGACGACGTTTGCGGGCGCGGCGCAGTTCGCCGCCGCGTCGGTCCTGCGTGACGGCGGCAGCGTGCTCGCGGCGGTGGCCGCAGCCGTCCTGCTGAACGCGCGCTACCTGGCGATCAGCGTCTCGGTTGCCCCGGCCTTCCGTGGCTCTCGCCTGCGACGGCTGCTCGAGGGCCAGCTGATCGTGGACGAGTCCTGGGCAGTCGCTCAGATCGGTGGCGGCCGCATCGAGCGGCGCCTGCTCGTCGGAGCCGGGCTTCTGCTCTTCCCATGCTGGGTCGGAGGGACAGCGCTCGGGGTGTTCGGCGGAGACCTCCTCGGAGATCCGAAGCGGCTGGGGTTAGACGCCGCGTTCCCGGCCCTCTTCCTCGCATTGCTCGTGACTTTGCTCGTCAGTCGACGGGCGTTGTTGGCAGCCGGTGCAGGCGGGCTGACAGCGCTCCTGCTCCTGCCGTTCGCACCGGCGGGGGTGCCCGTGATCGCGGCGAGCGCCGTCTCCCTCGCGGGGCTCATCCGGCGATGAGCGCGACCTGGCTCGTCGTCGTGTTGGTCGGCATCTTCACGATCGCCTTCAAAGGAGCGGGCCCGGTCCTGCTGGGCGGTCGCGAGCTGCCAGCGCGAGCACTCGCTGTCTTCGAATTGCTCGCGCCATCGCTCCTGGCCGCGCTGGTGGTCACGCAGGCACTCGGTGGAAACAGGAGCCTCGTCGTCGACGAGCGACTCGTCGGTGTGGGCGTCGCAGCCGTCTCGATCCGCCTCCGCGCGCCGCTGATCCTCGTCATGATCCTCGCCGCAGTCTCGACCGCACTCGCGCGATGGGCGTTCTGACCGAAGAGATGAAGCGGGTCGTCCGCGAGCAGAGCCTCGGCCTCGTGGCCACCGTCTGCCCGGACGGCACTCCGAACCTCTCGCCGAAAGGGACGACGACCGTGTGGGACGACGACCACCTCGTCTTCGCGGACATCGCGTCACCGCAGACGATCGAGAACCTGCGCTCGAATCCCGCGATCGAGGTCAACGTCGTCGACCCGATCTCGCGCAAGGGCTTCCGCTTCAAGGGCATCGCCGAACTCGTCGGCGAAGGCAAGCTCTTCGACAAGGTCATCGCGTGGTACGGCACCGGCGAGGCGGGCATCGAGCGCGATCTCGCGGGCCGCGTGCGGACGATCGTCCTCGTGCGCGTCGAGCGCGCGCAGCCACTGCTCTCTCCGGTCTATGCCGAGGGGAAGAGCGAGGAGGAGGTCAGGGCTTGGTGGGAGCGCTACTGGGAGGAGCGCAGGACTGAGGCTCGCCCTCGCAGCAGCCGAGCTTGAATCTGCAACGAGCGCATTGCCAGGTCCCGTGGCGCCATTCCATCGGCGCCGAACACCGTAAACAGGGTTCGATCGCGCTCATTGCACTGCTACTCTTCTTCGGCTCGGCGGCGTAGCTCAGTTGGTTAGAGCAGCGGAATCATAATCCGCGTGTCGGAGGTTCGAGTCCTCCCGCCGCTACCTCCTCGTAGACTGGGAACAATGGCAACCGGAGTCAGAGACGCAATCACGCTTGCCTGTACCGAGTGCAGGCGCCGCAACTACCAGAGCTCGAAGTCGAAGCGAAACACGCCCGACCGCGTCGAGCTCAAGAAGTACTGCCGCTGGTGCGGTCGCCACACGGCCCATAAGGAGACGAGGTAACGCGGATACTGATGCGAACCCATATGGCAACTCAACGTAACTTGGACGCGTAGCGTGGCGAGGAACACCAGGCAGCGACGGCGCCAGCGCCGGCGCGCTCAGAGCGGGGAGCAGCAGCAGAGCGTCAGCCAGCGCGCGCGCACCCGCCAGCAGCAGGTTCGCCCCGCCGCGCAAGTGCCCAAGACCCAGACGGGCGCGCGTCGCATGCCCGGGGGCGGCTTTCGCCGCTTCGTCGGCGAGGCGATCGCCGAGCTCAAGAAAGTCGAATGGCCGAGCCAGGCCCAGGTCATGCAGGGGACGATCGTCGTCATCATCGCCTGCGCGATCGTCGGCGCCTACCTTTGGATTGCCGACCTCTCGTTCAAGCCCTTCGTCCGCGACATCCTTTTGAAGTAGCCGTGTTCCGCTGGTACGTCATCAACACCTACTCGGGGCACGAGAACAAGGTGAAGGCCAATCTCGAGCACCGGATCGTCTCCATGAACCAGGGCCCGCGGTTCCGGCGCGTGGTCGTGCCGACCGAGCAGGTGATCGAGACGAAGGACGGCCAGAAGGTGCAGACCGAGAAGCGGGTCCTCCCCGGCTACGTGCTGGTGAACATGAATCTCGACGACGACGCCTGGTCGGTGGTGAAGAACACGCCCGGAGTGACCGGGTTCGTCGGCGCAGGCAACACCCCGGTGCCGCTCTCGCAGCCCGAGGTTGACCGCATCCTGCGCACCGGCGCTGCGCTCGGTGAGCGCCAGCGCGCGCAGGTCGAGTACTCGCTCGGCGAGTCCGTCAAGGTGACGAG
>DASWDJ010000136.1:0-6723 GCA_036395295.1 Gaiellaceae bacterium
GTGCTGGCGGGACACAAGGGATCGGTTCGAGCGGCCAGCTTCAGCCCCACCGGCGGGAACGTGCTCACCTATGCCGAGGACGGGACGGCGCGCATCTGGGATGCGGGCACGACACCGGAGTTGCGAGAGCTCGGACGTCACAGCAAACCGGCGGTCACGCTCGATCTGAACGGGACGCAGGCCGTCACCGCGAGTCACGACGGGACCGCCCGGATCTGGAAGCTCCGTGGCCACGGCTCCACGGTGCTTCGCCACCGCGGCCAGGTAACCGATGCCGCATTCAGTCACGACGGCCGCCTGGTGGTCACCTCCTCGGCGGACCGCACGGCACGGATCTGGACCTCGTCGGGATCGCCACTCCGGACGCTTGGTCACCGCGCAGCAGTGAACAGCGCCGCGTTCAGTCCCGACTCGAGACTCGTGGCGACGGCGGCTGCGGACGGTCGGGTCCGGATCTGGATGACGCAGTCCGGCCGGCTCGTGAGGACCCTGTCTGCGGCCGGTCCACTCGCGTTCAGCCCGGACGGCGAGCAGCTCGCCACCGCGACCAGGGGCAACGACGTCCGCGTCTGGAGCACACAGAGTGGAAAGCTCGCACGGACCTTCAGCGGGCATCGCGGCCCGATCGTCGCCCTCTCGTTCAGCTCCAATAGGAAGCTCATACTGAGCGGAAGCGAGGATAAGACCGCACGTCTGTGGAACGTCGACTCCGGGAAACTCGAGCATGTGCTGCGCGGTCACCGGGATGCTCTGACCTCGGCCCGCTTCAGTCCGGATGGTCAGCTCGTGGCGACGGCGAGCGTGGATCACGACGTGCGGCTGTGGAATGTGCGGACCGGTCGGCTCGTCCGACCTGTCCTGAGGGCCCATTTCGCAATCGTCAGCGACGCGAGCTTCAGCGACGACGGGCGCTGGCTGGTGACGGCCGGCCCCGGCACGGCCGGCCTCTGGCAAGTCCGTTCCCGCAGGCTCATCTTCCTCCTTCGCGGGCACATAGGCATGCTCCACGCGGCTGCCTTCGCGCCGGGAAGCCACCGGATCGTCACCGCCGGCGAGGATGGGACGGTCCGTACGTACGTGTGCGATGTCTGCGCCGACGCGCCAGGCCTCGAAGCCCTTGCTGCTGCTCGGCTCGCGCGGGTGGCCGGCCCGCGTTAGACGGATACCCTGTCGTCGATGGCCGAGTTCAAGACCCACGATGCGTATCTCCCGACCGGAGACCAGCCGCAGGCGATCGAGCTGCTCTCGGAAGGGCTGAGCGCCGGCGAGCGCTACCAGACCATGCTCGGCGCCACCGGCACGGGCAAGACGGCGACGATGGCCTGGATCATCGAGCAGGTCCACCGGCCGGCGCTCGTGATCGCCCACAACAAGACGCTGGCCGCGCAGCTCTGCAACGAGTTCCGCGAGTTCTTCCCCGCGAACGCGGTCGAGTACTTCGTCTCGTACTACGACTACTACCAGCCCGAGGCGTACGTCCCTCAGGCCGATCTCTACATCGAGAAGGACTCGTCGCGCAACGACGACATCGACCGGCTGCGCCACTCGGCCACGTCGAGCCTCCTCTCGCGCAACGACGTCGTCATCGTCGCCTCGGTCTCGGCCATCTACGGCCTCGGCTCGCCCGAGGAGTACGAGAAGCGCGTCGTCATGCTCCACGTCGGCGAGGAGCAGGACCGCGACCTCATCCTCCGCAAGCTGATCGACATCCACTACGCGCGCAACGACACGCTGCTCGGGCGGGGCAAGTTCCGTGTCAAGGGCGACGTGATCGAGATCCAGCCCGCCTACGAGGAGTCCGCCTACCGGATCTCGATGTTCGGGGACGAGATCGAACAGATCACGCACTTCGACCCGCTGACCGGCGAGGTCTACGGGAAGCTCGAGTACCTGAACATCTTCCCGGCGACGCAGTACGTGACCTCGAAGCCGACGATCGAGCGCGCCGTGGACGAGATCCACTTCGAACTCGAGGAGCAGGTCAAGAGATTCGAGTCGGAGGGCCGGATGCTCGAGGCGCATCGCATCCGTCAGCGCACCGAGTACGACCTCGAGATGATGAAGGAGCTCGGCTTCTGCAACGGGATCGAGAACTACTCGCGGATCCTCGACGGGCGCCCCGCCGGGTCGGCGCCCTACACGCTCATCGACTACTTCCCGTCTGACTTCGTCGTCTTCGTCGACGAGTCCCATCAAACCGTCCCGCAGCTCGGCGGCATGTACGAGGGCGACCGCTCGCGCAAGCAGACGCTCGTCGACTTCGGCTTCCGCCTGCCTTCGGCGCTCGACAACCGGCCGCTCCGCTTCGACGAGTTCCTGGCGAAGGTTCCGCAGCTCGTCTTCGTGTCGGCGACACCCGGCCCGTTCGAGCTTCGCCACTCGACGAGGATCGCGGAGCAGCTGGTCCGACCGACCGGCATCGTCGACCCCGAGGTCGAGCTACGTGCGACGAAGAACCAGATCGACGATTTGCTGAACGAGATTCGCAGGCGCGAGGAGCTCGGCGAGCGCACACTCGTGACGACGCTGACGAAGAAGATGGCCGAGGACCTGACGGACTACCTGCTCGAGTCCGGCGTCAAGGCGCGCTACCTGCACTCCGAGGTCGACACGCTCGACCGGATCCAGATCATCCGCGAGCTGCGGCTCGGCGAGTACGACGTCCTCGTCGGCGTCAACCTGCTGCGGGAGGGGCTCGACCTGCCGGAGGTCTCCCTGGTCGCGATTCTCGACGCCGACAAGGAGGGCTTCCTGCGCGGCAAGACGGCCCTGATCCAGACGATCGGACGCGCGGCGCGGAACACGAACGGCAAGGTCCTCATGTACGCGGACAAGCTGACCGAGGCGATCAAGGGTGCGCTCGACGAGACGAACCGCCGACGCGCCGTCCAGCTCGCCTACAACGAGGAGCACGGGATCACGCCGGAGTCGATCCAGAAAGGCGTCTCCGACATCGCCGAGTTCCTGTCGCTGGAAGCGCCGCACGTCCCGCGCCGGCGGCGGAAGGGCGCGCGCGAGGTCGAGGGCATGACCCCGGCCGAGCTCGAGCGCCTCGTCGTCACACTCGAGGAGGAGATGTTCGCCGCCGCGGAGGAGCTCCGCTTCGAGTACGCGGCGAAGCTGCGAGACGAGATCAAGGACCTTCGGCGGGAGCTGCAGGCGGCGGCTGAAACCGCCGCCTAAAGCCGCTACGGGGCGCGCTTGGCGCGCTCTTCTTGTTCGCGCGCCTTGGCCTCGTGGTACGCGATCCGCTCCAGCACCATGCGTTGGATCTCGGCGTGGCGGGCATGGTCCTCAGCGGTGAGGTTCCCGGTCTTCTTCCTCTTCTTCGTCATTCTCGTCCTTGAGCAGTGTCCTGATTCGCCTGACGTCGTTCATGATGTCTCCGAGCAAGGCCATGGTAGTGGTCACGTCCCGGTGCTCGATCGGCTGCTCCACGCGACCGATGGCTGCGGCGCGGCTTAGCCGCCGCAAGTGTCAGTTCGGGACTCGTCGCGAATCGTCTAGCCGCACCTGTCGGATCTCCGTAGGGTTCGCCCTGTGGGCTTGCTCGTCTTCCTGCTCTTCCTCGTTCTCGGCGGGTTCATCCTCGGCGGGCTCGCCCGGCTCGCGGTCCCGGGGCCCGATCCGATGCCGTTCTGGCTCACGGTCGCCATCGGGGTCGGCGGAGCGGTCATTGGCGGCCTGATTGCAGACGTCTTCTTCGGGCGAGCCGGGAGCTTCGTGCTTGCCTGCCTCAGCGCGATCGCGCTCGTGATGCTCTATCGCCGCCTCGTGCAGCACCGGCCGATCTTCGGCCCTCGTGCGAGGGAGCGTCCGACGCGCGGCTGGGGTCTCCGGCGCTGACGCACTCGCGATGGGTTTGGGCTAAGGGGCCGGCGGTTATCTCACCCAGCATGGAATGGATATGGCTCATCATCGTTGGAGCAATCGTCGGTGCGCTTGGACGCTTCTTCCACCCGGGACGCGATCCGATCGGCTTCATCGTCACGATCCTGATCGGAATCGCCTCGCTCTTGGTGGCAGGGGCGATCTTCGAAAACGGCTGGGTCGAATTCATCGTCGGGGTGATCGTCGCCGTCATCCTCGTTGCGTTCGTCGGCCGCTTCATGGGCAGCCGTCAGCAACCGGCGACCGCTCGGTAGCCGTTACGCAGGCTCGACGCTGAGGGGCTCGCGGCCGCGCGCGAAGCGACGTAGCGCCGTGAGCCCCCAGTCGTCATCTCGCCAGACGTAGGTCTCGACGAGGATCGAGTCCTCAGTGCACTCGTAGAGGTGGAGCCCGCGGGCCTCGCCGCGTCTCTGCGGCCGCGGCTGACCGAGCCCCGGGGCGATCGAGACCGTCACCCCGCGTACGTCACCTCTGATGACCTCGAACTCGTGGCGCTCGCTGACCGCACCCTGGTGAATGTGGCCGGCGAGAATCAGCTCGGCGCCGGCATCCACGAGTGAGGCGAGGACGTGTGAGCGCCGCGATACGGGCTTCTTCCGTGAGCGCCAGGGCGCGCCGATCAGGTGATGATGGAGGACAGCAACCTTCAGCGCGCCGGCGGGTGCCTGCGCGAAGAGCTCCGCTGTTCGCCGCAGCTGCTCCTCACGGATGCCGCCTGACTGATGGCGCCAGGGGCGGACGGAGTTCAGGCCGACCACGTGGAGGGTGGACGACGTGTGGACGGGCTCGGTCGTCTCCCAGTGCCGCTCGAACTCCGTAAATGTGCGCGTGAACCGGGCCGGGAAGCCGAGCGGAATGTCGTGGTTGCCGGGAACCGCGAGTACGGGCGGGCCCAGGGCGCGGAGGAATGCGGCCGCCGCGATGTGTTGCTCAGCCCGCCCCCGGTGCGTCAGGTCGCCGCTCGCGACGACCAGTTCGGGCGACGCGCGCTCGATGAGGGCGGCGAGGCTGCGCTCGACTTCCGGAGCCTCCGGGGTGCCGACGTGCAGGTCTGAGATGTGCAGGAGGCGCGTTGGGAGAGCCGAAACACTGGGTACACTCATGGCGATGGTGGACGAGCCTACCGAGATCTTCGACGACCTCTATCTCGGTCTCCGAGCGGGCGGAGCGATGCGCAAGAAGCGCCGCGGCGAGCCGCTGACGATGGAAGAAGAAGAGGCGCTCGGCCGTTGGGAATCTCTCTCCGGCGCGCGCAAGGCAGCGACGATCGGCGCCTTCGCCATTGGGACCTTTGGCCTCGGATTCACCCTCGGCGGCCTGGTCTTCGGCCGCTGGCGCAAGGCCTAGCGCTCGGCGTCCTGCGCCGGGAACAGGACGGTCGGCACGTCCTCCTCCGCGGGATTTCGGTCCAGCACGATCACGCCGACGAGTGTCGCCAGGACCGCGGCCAGCGGAATCGCGAGCAGCACGGCAAAGCCGCCGAAGAGGAGGGCGGTCGCGGTCACAGAGACGAGGACGAGCAGCGGTGAGAGCCCGACTGCGTCGCCGAGCACGTTCGGGATCACGAGGTAGTCCTCGAGCAAACGAACAGCGAGCACGATCAAGCCGGCGGTGAGCGCGAGCTGCCACGACTCCGTGAGCCCGACTCCGACGGCGAGAGCGCCGGCGCTGAGCGGGCCGATCACGGGCACGATCTCGACGACACCTGCAAACGCGCCGACGAGGATCCAGTAGCGGAGCCCAATCGCCCAGAACGAGAGTGAGAGCACGGTCGCAACTGCCACGATCAGAACCAACTGGCCCCGCACATAGGCCCCGAGCTTGAGATCGATCAGATCCCAGGTGTCGCGCACGACACGTCGCTTCCCGGGGGGCAGGAGCGCGAGGACGAGGGCGATCGCGCGGTTGCGCTCGAAGATCCAGTAGGCCGCAGCCGCGAGCACGAAGAAGACGCCGACGAGAATCTCAAAGCCGAGTACCGTCGCATCGAGCGCCCGCCCCAGGAGGTTCCCTGTGCTCGGCAGATCCTGCAGCCAGCGATGCAGCGCGATGAGAGCGTCATGCCTCCAGCCGGTTTCCCCCCGCGCCTCCGCCCGGAGCGCATCTCCGCCGATTGCCGCCTGCACCTGGTCGACCGCACGCGGCACGACGAGCCACAGCAGCAACGCGATGAATCCGGCCAGCGCGAGGTAATGAATTCCGATTCCGATCCCGCGTGGCACACGACGCCGCTTCAGCGCCTCCACGCTCGGGCGCATGGCAGCCGCCACGATGAATGCGAAGAAGATCAGCGCGATCAGCAGCCTCAGCTTCCAGAGTGCGATCACGGCGACGACGACGCTGACGGCGACGAGGGTCGCAAGGAACGCGCGACTGGCGGTCTCTTTCATCAGCAGGGGTTTTCGCCGGTCGGCCCCGGATGCAAACGGGCAGGAATGGCGGTTTCTCCAGCGAAGCGGCCTGCATGCGCTTCGAGCGCGACGAACAGGTCTGCCTGGATGCCCGCCTGCACGGGGTGGTCCTCGCCCGTCCGCTTGCCCGCTCTTTACTGCTCGTGGCGCTCGGAATGTTCGCGCTGCTGATTCCGTGGGCGGCTGCCGCAGTCCTCGGCGCGGTGCTGATCGGAGCCGGCGCGGCATTCACGTTGCGCGCGGTGTGGCAATGGGAGCGGACGCGTGTCGTCGTCACGACCGAGAAGGTCTATTTGATCAACGGCACTCTCCACCGGCGGGCAAAGGCAGTCCGGCTGGGAGCGGTCGATGCGGTCGAGATCGACCAGTCGCTTCTGGGGCAACTCCTCGGCTATGGAACCGTTGTCGTCGGCCCGCTCTC
>DASWDJ010000137.1:0-23413 GCA_036395295.1 Gaiellaceae bacterium
GCGACCTCAAGGCGCTGACCGACTCCGAGGAAGACTCGAAGGAGTTGCGCTCGGCGAAGCGGCAGCTGCTCTTCGACCGGATCGTCGAGGGCGTCCAACTGCCGTTCCCGGCCGGCCCGGCCACCGTCGAAGGCGAAGAGCCGGCGGTCAAGGACTCGCTGACGAAGCAGTACGTCAAGCGGGCTGCCGAAGCGATCTACAAGAAGCTCGTCCGCCAGAAGATCGCGGTCGAGAAGATCCGGCCCGACGGGCGCGGAGCAGAGGACATCCGGCCGATCTGGTGCGAGGTCGGCGTTGCGGCGCGCACTCACGGCTCGGGGCTGTTCACGCGCGGACAGACGCAGATCCTGTCGCTGCTCACGCTCGGCACTGCCAAGGAGGGGCAGCGGATCGACGATCTCTCACTGGAGACGGATCGCCGCTTCATGCATCACTACAACTTCCCGCCGTACTCGGTCGGCGAGACCGGCTTCATGCGCGGGCCGAAGCGCCGCGACATCGGTCACGGGGCGCTCGCCCAGCGTGCGCTCGAGCCGATCATCCCGGGAGCCGAGGACTTCCCGTACACGATTCGGATCGTCTCCGAGACGCTCGAGTCGAACGGCTCGTCGTCGATGGGCTCGGTCTGCGGCTCGACCCTGGCGCTGATGGATGCGGGGGTGCCGATCAAGGCACCTGTCGGCGGCATCGCCATGGGCCTCGTCAAGGAGGGCGACGACCACGTGATCCTCACGGACATCCAGGGGGCCGAGGATCACCTCGGCGACATGGACTTCAAGGTCGCCGGCACCCGCGAGGGCGTGACCGCGCTGCAGATGGACATCAAGATCACCGGCGTCACGCAGGAGATCATGCGGAACGCGCTCGAGCAGGCGAAGCGGGCGCGCGGGCTCATCCTCGACAAGATGGCGGAGGCTCTGTCGGCCTCGCGTGACGAGCTTGCCGCCCACGCGCCGCGGATCTCGAGCGTCAAGATCGACTCCGAGCAGATCGGTCTCGTCATCGGCAAGGGCGGCGAGACGATCCGCTCGCTCGAGAGCGACTACGACGTCCAGATCGACATCGAGGAGGACGGGACGATCCTCATCTACGCGACCGAGGGCACGAAGGCGGAGGCCGCGATCGACGCGATCCAGTCGTTGACGAAGGAGCCCGAGGTGGGGGACACCTACACGGGCAGGGTCGTGAAGACGACCGACTTCGGCGCCTTCGTCGAGCTCAAGAAGGGCACGGACGGTCTGCTCCACGTCTCGAACGTGGGCCCGGGCCGCGTCGGTCACATCGAGGACGTGATCTCGCGCGGCGACGTGCTCGACGTGGTCGTGCAGGAAGTCGACAAGGAGCGGGGCCGCATCGGGCTGAAGCTCGTCGCCAAGCACGAGAACGGCACCCTCGTCCAGCCCGACGAGCTGATCGAGCGGGCGAAGGACGCCCCGCCTCGCGAGCGGTCGGAGCGCCCCCCGCGGCGCGACGGCGGCGGCGGGCGCGGAGGTGACCGCGGCCGAGGCGGCCGGGGCCGGGGGCCGCGCGGCGATCGGGAATAAGCGCCTCGTCGAGGCGCGTGCCAATGCACTCCTGATCGTTCCGGTTCGCGGCGCGCTTGCCCTCGGCGGGGTCGCCGGGGCGCGCGTGCTGGGCGTCTCTCCAGGCGCTGCGCTGGGCCTCTTTGCCTTCGGCACGGGGCTCGTGCTCTTCCCGCTCCTGACGAGCCGGCGGCGGCGACTCTTCTGGGCCGCCGTCGCCGAGGCGACACCGCTCGAGGGCGAGGCCTCGGTCGAGGGCCGGGTGCGCACGACGGTTCGAGCCGCCTACCCGAGCACGATCGGCCTGACGGTGCTGACCGCGATCGCGCTCGCGGCAGACCCCGAGCTGGCCGCGTTTCTCGCAGGCACGCTTGCCGCGCTCGGCCTCGGCGCGGCCATCCACGCGGTGGAGGTCGTCCTTTGGGAACGAAGCCGCGGCCGGCGCATTCTGCTCGGGCCAGACGACGTCTACCTGAAGTAGCGCCGAGTACGATCTGGCCGTACGGAAGTACGTCCGCGGCGGCTAGGCGACCTGCCGTCGGTGATCTGAGCGAGACGACTTGTGGCTGCCCCCGACGATCCGGACAGCTTGGAGCCCACCCCGGGCTATCTCCGCTCCCACCTGCGCGAGCGACACGTCTCTGGCAGAGAAGATCGGTCTGGCTAGTCGCCGTCGCCGTGCTGTTGGCTTCTCTGGTCGTCCCACGCCTGCATTTCCGGAAATCGGCCAGGCCCCACCACCATCCGGCTGCGCGCGTGGCGAACGTCGACGTCTCGCGTGCTCGCGACACGCATGCCGAGACAACGGTGGTGGTTGATCCTCGCAGCCCGCGGCTCCTGATCGCAGCGGCGAACGACTGGACTCTGGGCGTGAACTCTTGGGTTTCGAAGGACGCTGGCGGAAGCTGGGAAGCCGACGAGGCGCAAATGATCGCCGGCCTCGGCTGCGCCGATGCCGATCCTGCTCTTGCCATCGATCAGCGCGGAAGGGCGTATCTCGCGGTGCTCGGTCGCACCGAGTGCACGAAATCGGCGCCCGAGCGGGTGTTCGTTGCTCGACGGTTGAATGTCGCAACACCCTGGATTCCGGTGACGCGCCCGGTGGCAGTTGCCCCGGAGAGGTTTAAGGACGACAAACCGGCGTTGGCGGTCGACCTCGGTCGCAACAGCATGCACCGAAATCGGATCTACGCTGCGTGGGCGCGCTCCTGGGAGGACGAGGAAGGAATACCAAGCGGTGCGATCGTGATTACGCACAGTGACGACGGTGCGCGAACATGGTCTCGGTTGTCGAGTGTCTCGCCCGCGACCCAGCTTGCTTTCTCGGCGAATATCGCCATCGCGCCCAACGGCGAAATCTATGTTGCCTGGGATGATCCCGGTAACCGCGGTATCTGGATTGACCGCTCCCGTGACGGCGTTCATTTCGGCGCTGACCATTTGGTTGCGGCCTATCTTCCGGTGGGAGAGGAGTGCGACGTCCCAGGAGCGGCGATTCCAGCCCAGCCGCACCGCTGCGTCGGTCCGAATCCTACGTTGACCATCGATCCGAATGCGCCCATGCAGGTGCAGGTCACGTACGGCAACACGGACGACGCCGACGACTCGCAGTCCGTCTTCCTCGTCGCCTTCGACAAGACGCTGCGCCACGTGATCATCGGCCGACCGGCCGCCCAGGCGGGCGTACGAATCACGCCGCCGGAGCCAAAGGGATCGCAGGCGGATCAGTTTTGGCCCGCTTCGGCCTTTGACACGGCCACGAAGAGGCTGTGGGTGTGCTTTTACGACACGACCGGTGATCGATCGCGACGCGGCGCATCGTATTCGTGCATGGTTGCCCGCGATCGTGGGCGGACCTGGCTTGGGCCGGTTCGGGTCGCCGGGGTTGCTTCAGATGAAACCCAAACGGGGGCCCGGACGTTCGAATACGGCGACTACGAAGGGCTTGCCGTTTCTGGAGGCCAGGCTCATCCGATGTGGACCGACTCGCGCCGTCTGGAGGGGGAGCGCGAAGAGGTCTATACCGCAGCCCTGTCGGAGGCCGACGTGGCGCGAGCGATCAAGACCCCACAGCACCCTTAGTACGCTCTTCTCGTGCAGAAGTACATTCTGAGCGAGCTCGATTCGGGCCAGCGCGTGATCACCGAGCGCATCCCAAGCGTGCGCTCGGTCGCGCTCGGGTTCTGGATCGGCGCGGGCTCGCGCGACGAGACGCCGTCGAAGGCGGGCGTCACACACTTCATCGAGCACCTGCTCTTCAAGGGCGCGCGCTCGTACACCGCCCAGGACATCGCCGAGATCTTCGACGGCCTCGGCGGGGAGCTGAACGCGGCGACCTCCCGCGAGCACACCGTCGTCTATGTCCGCGTCGCCGACCGCCACCTCGAGCAGGCGCTCGACGTGATGAGCGACATGGTCTACGCACCGCTCTTCGCCGATCTCGACGCCGAGCGCGAGGTCGTGCTCGAGGAGATCGCGATGTACGAGGACACGCCGCACGAGCTCGTGCACGACCTGATGAGCCAGGCCGTCTTCGGCGACCATCCGCTCGGGCGGCCGGTGATCGGCACAAGCGAGGTCATCTCCTCTGTCGGGCGCCGCGCTCTGACGAGCTACCACCACACGATGTACCGGGCCGGAAACGTCGTCGTCGCGGCGGCGGGCAACCTCCAGCACGACGAGCTCGTCGCCCAGCTCGAGCGGGTCCAGTCGAAGCAGGCGAACCCGCCGGCGCGCGGGCCCCGGGTGCGCTCGCCGCTCGTCCGGCCGCCTCGTCCGGGCGTGCGCTTCCAGCGCAAGAAGACCGAGCAATACCACGTCTGCATCGGCGCTCCGGGGATCGCCCGCTCCGATCGGCGCCGCTTCGCCGCTTCGCTCCTCGATGCCCTCCTCGGCGGGTCTGCTTCCTCGCGCCTCTTCCAGGAGATCCGCGAGAAGCGCGGCATGGCCTACGCCGTCTACACCTTCGCCTCGCAGTACACCGACACGGGGCTGATCGGCTTCTACATCGGGACCCGGGCGGAGAACCTCGCCGAGTGCCTCGAGATCGCCGCCGAGGAGATCGCGGAGGTCGCAGCCAGCAGGCTCCGTAAGGGCGAGCTTGAGCGCGCGAAAGAGAATCTCAAGGGGCGGATCATGCTCTCGCTGGAGTCGACGTCGAACCAGATGAGCCGGCTCGGCAAGTCGCTGATCAGCGACACGGAGCTGCTCTCGCTCGACCGGATCATCGCCGAGATCGACGCTGTCACGCCTGACGCGATTGCGGAGCTCGCCGGCGTCCTGCTCGCGCCCGAGAAGCTCGCGGCGGCGGGAATCGGTCCCAGCGAAGAGCGTTTCCGCGACGCCGTACGGCGGGTGAAGCCGGAGCTCGCGGCGCGGGCCGCCGCGTGAGGCTCGCCCTCCTCGGCTATCGGGGAAAAGTTGGGCAAGTGCTCGGCCCCGCGCTCGAGGCGGCCGGACACGAGGTCAAGGGCGTCGGCCGCGACGACTTGATCGAGGTCGAGGGGCTCGATGCGGCGATCCACTTCACCCGCCCAGACGTTGCCTACGTGATGGTGCGACGCTGCCTGGAACAGGGGGTCGCGAACGTCGTCGGCACGACCGGGCTCGGCCGGGAAGAGCTGGAGGCCCTCGGCGGACTGGCCCAGGAGCAGTCGGTGCAGCTCTTCGTCGCGCCGAACTTTGCGATCGGGGCCGTGCTGATGATGCGCTTCGCGTCCGAGGCCGCCCGCTTGCTGCCGCGCGCCGAGATCGTCGAGCTGCACGCCGACACGAAGCTCGACGCTCCGTCCGGCACGGCGAAAGCGACGGCCGAGGGCATGGGCGGAGACGTGCCGATCCACTCCGTGCGCCTCCCCGGCCTCATCGCGCACCAGGAGGTCCTGCTCTCGGAGACCGGGGAGCTGCTCACGATTCGCCACGACGTGCTCTCGAGGGAGGCCTACGTGCCGGGGGTACTGCTGGCGCTCGAGCGGCTGCCGAGCCTTCCTCCGGGTCTGACCCTCGGCCTCGAGAGCCTCCTGAAGGGTTGAGCTCGCCCTGGGCTCGCGCAGGTCACCCGACTCGGACCTGGACTAGGATTGACAAGGTGCTCGGCGAGGTCCTGACCGCGATGGTGACGCCGTTCAAGCCGGACGGCTCCGTCGACGAGCACCGCTTTCGGGCCCTCGCTCGTCATCTGGTCGAGAACGGATCGGACGGCATCGTCGTCACCGCGACCACCGGGGAGTCGCCGACCCTCAGCGACCAGGAGAAGATCGGTCTGTGGGAGGCGGCAGTCGAGGAGGTTGGCGACCGGGCGACTGTGATCGCAAGCACCGGGACCTACGACACGCAGCACTCAGTCGAGTTGACGAAGGCCGCGCACGGCGCAGGCGTCGACGGCTTCCTGGTCGTCACGCCGTACTACAACAAGCCGCCGCCGCGGGGGATCGTGGAGCACTTCAAGGCGATCGCGGCTGTGAGCGACAAGCCGATCGTGGTCTACAACATCCCGCAGCGGGTCGTCGTCAATATCGAACCGGAGACGATGATCGAGCTTGCCGGGATTCCGTCTGTGCAGGCGGTCAAGCAGGCCACGGAGGATCGCGAGCAGGCCAGGCGGATCGTGGCCGAGACCGATCTCGCGCTCTATGCGGGCAGCGACCACCTCGTGTACCCGTTCCTCGAGCTCGGCGGCGTCGGCGGCGTCCTCGTCTACGCGCACCTCGTCGGAGCGCGGGTCAAGGAGATGATCCGGCTCTACCGGGAGGGCGACGCGGAGGGGGCCCACGCCATCGACGAGGAGCTGAAGCCCGTCGTCGACGCGCTCGGCGTGACGATCAATCCGATCCCGGTCAAGGCCGCGCTCAATCTGCTCGGGCACGAGGTCGGCGGCTTGCGCCTGCCCCTCGTCGAGGCGAGCGAGGGCGAGCTCGCCCAGATCCGCTCAGGTCTCGAGCGTGTGGGCCTGAGGGCACCGGCCGGCGTCTAACGCCGCCACCGTCGTTCTGGCCAAACAAGACTGCACGACACGCTCAGGTCAGGGGCTCGGCGTGCCTTGCGGGGGTCTTTAGCGGGCGCTCAGGCCCGGCCTACGGCCACTTGATGCTGCAAGGAAGAATTCCGACGGCCAAGACCAAGAAGCCGAGCTTGTACAGCCAGTGATACCGCAGCATTTGTGCTCCTTTGAGTATTTGTGTCCGGCTCAGCGGCGAGCCCTCATCACAGTAAGGAGCAGGAGCGGGAGTGCACGTCCCCCCTACGGGTGAAGCTCCTCCCTCTGAAGGGTGAACTTCGCGTCGCGGACGTCGGCGCCGCCAGCAATACTCTGGGCCGTATGGATGCGCTGCGAATCATCCCCCTCGGGGGCCTCGGCGAGGTCGGCAAGAACCTGACCGTCTACGAGCTCGGAGACGAGATCGTCGTCGTCGACGCGGGTCTTGCGTTCCCCCGCGACGAGCATTTGGGCGTCGACCTCGTCCTACCGGACTACTCGTACCTCCGGGAGCGCGCCGACCGCGTGCGCGCCGTGCTGCTCACGCATGCCCACGAGGACCACGTGGGCGGCCTGCCGTATCTCATGCGCGAGGTGACCGTGCCCGAGGTCTGGGGGACGCGCCTGACGCTCGGCCTCGTCCAGCCCAAGCTCGACGAGCACGGGTTGCTGCACGCGACCGAGTTGAAGGAGGCCCGCCCCGAAGACGGGTCCTTTCAAGTCGGCTCCTTCAGGTTCGAGTACGTCCGCATGGCGCACTCGGTTCCGGACACCGCGGCGATCCTCATCGAGACGCCCGACCTTCGCGTCCTGCACACCGGGGACTACAAGCTCGACCACACGCCGGTCGACGGCCTCCGGACCGACGTCGGCAAGCTCGCGGAGATCGGAAACCGCGGCGTCGACCTGCTCCTGGGCGACTCGACGAACGCGGAGCGTCCCGGCGTTACGGGCTCCGAACGCCTCGTCGGCGAGGCGTTCCGCCAGATCATCCCGGTGCGGGAGGGTCGCGTCCTCGTCGCGTGTTTCGCCTCGAACGTCCACCGCATGCAGCAGGCGGTCGACGTCGCGATCGAGACCGGGCGCAAGGTCTGCGTCGTCGGGCGCTCGATGCGCAAGAACCTGAACATCGCCAGGAATCTCGGGTACCTCGAGGCTCCCGACGACACCTTCATCCGTCCGCCCGAGCTTGCCGAGCTTGCCCCGCGCGAGGCGCTCGTCCTCTGCACGGGCAGTCAGGGCGAGCCGCTCTCGGCGCTGACCCGCATCGCGTACAACGACCACCCGGCGGTGAGCGTCGACCGGGGCGACACGGTGATCCTCTCTGCGAAGCCGGTGCCCGGGAACGAGCTCCGTGTCCACGACACGATCAATCATCTGGCGAAGTCGGGGGCGGAAGTCCTGCACCAGGAGATCGCGAACGTGCACGTGTCGGGCCACGGCAACGCCGAGGAGCTGCGGACGGTGCTCGGCCTGGTGCGGCCGAAGGGGGTCATGCCCGTCCACGGCGAGTTCCGCATGCTCGCGGCCCACGCGCAGCTCGCGCGGGAGAGCGGCGTGCCCGCGGGCTCGATCGTCCTGGCCGAGAACGGCTCGGTCGTCGAGCTCGACGAGCGTGGCCCGCGGATCGTCGACCGGGTCGAGACGGGCGTCACGTTCGTCGACGGCCTCGGGGTCGGCGATGTTCGTGACGTCGCCATCCGGGACCGGCGCCATCTCTCGGAGCACGGCGTCGTCATCGTCGTCGCCACGGTCGGCATGAACGGCGCGCGCGCGACCGGCGCGCCTGAGCTGATCGCGCGCGGGTTCGGCGAGACCGCGCCGCTGCTGGACGAGATGCGGGGCGAGGCGGAGCGGGTGCTCGCCGAGTGCCTCGATGGGGACGTCAGCGAGATCAAGCTCCTCCAGGAGCACCTGCACGATGCGCTCGCGCAGCTCGTTTACGACAGAACGGGGAGGCGGCCGATGATTCTTCCCGTCATAGTGGAAGTATGAGCACGCTTCGCGCCAAAGGTCCACGAGAGCGGGCCACGCAAGGTCGGTGCAAATGAGCATCGTCCGGCCCGAGCCCGGTTGGCCGGATCTCCTGGTCGATTACGCCCCTGACGGGATGACGGCGCAGCGGCTCGTCGCCCAGCTGCGCGCATGCCAGGTGGCGGCGCTCTCCTTCTGCCGTTTGCTCGAACGTTGGGCGCGCGGAGAGGCCGAGCCGTCGACGCCGGGGGGACGGGAGGCCGCATTGGCGCGCGCGGCCGAGCGGGCCGAGACGGCGCTCGCCGGGCTCGAAGGGCCGCTGGGGCGCTACCTCCTCGAGCTCGAGGCCGACCGCGCCGAGGGGCGCTCCTGGTACGGCGAGCCCGGGCGGGCCGAGCTCGTCGAGTGGCAGCCCGTTCTGAAGCGCGCGGGTGTCCAGGCTTCGCCGGTTCGGGTCGCGCAGGCCTATCTCGAGCTCGCGGTGCTCGTGCGGGCGCTCGAAGGATTGGCCACGGCGGCCCGTATGCGTTCCGCACCGGAGCCCTCCGACCTCTGGGCCGGCCTCTTCGACCTGCGGGAGAACCTCCTCGGCCGCGCGGTCGAGGACCTCAAGGCGCTCGCCGCCTAACGCCGCAAAGTCACACTTTGTGTTGCATCACTCGCGCCACGCGCGCGAGTTTCTTCTTCATCGTCGAGCCACCGTGCCGCGATGGGAACCGCTTCACGTCGACTACGTGATCGCCATGCGCGTCCTCGACTCGTTCGGGATGCCGTATGCCGAGTTGTGGCGCCAGTTGCGGCCTGTTTCCGCGCGTCTCGGGATTCCGCGGCCGAGCTACTGGCGTGTCCGCAGGTTCGTGATCGCCGATCGTCGAAGGAAGGCCGAGAACACCGAAGCCCTCAATCGAGTCGTGTGCGATCTCTTCGCAGGGCTCTCGCCGCTGCCGCGGCTGTGATGCAACACAAACTCCTTTCAGAGGGGTCGCGCTGGTCGCGTCGAACCTCGCGGCCATGGCGCGACGACGCAAGAAGCGCGCGGTCAGGCCTCGCGCGCCCGCGCGCGTGAGGAAGACCAAGCGCGCCAAGAAGGCGCGCGGCCACCAACACCCTGAGCTGGTCGGACTCGGGCTGGCCGCACTCGGGCTGTTCCTGGCCAGCGTCGTCTACCTGGGCTGGAGTGGTGGGCAGGTCGGCACCTGGCTGGCCGACGGCCTGGCGGCGGTCATCGGCGGTGCCGTTTATGCGCTGCCGCTCGGATTGCTCGCCGTCGGCTCACTGATGGTGGCCCGGAGCGACCTCGTCGACGTTCGTCCCTTCCGTACCGGCCTCGCGGTCTCGGCCTTCGGGCTCATGCTGACCCTCGGCGAGCACGGGGGCTATCTCGGCCGGGGCCTGCACGCTGTCTTCGGCACGCTGCTCGGGAGCACCGGCGCCGCCCTCGCAGGCGGGACGGCGCTCACAGCAGGAGCGCTCCTCCTGACCGGAGCCTCCGCCGGGGCACTGCTCCGGCGTGGCGCAACCGCCGCACGGCGCTCGCTTGACCGCGCGCTCCCGGAGGTCGCAGAGGAGCCGCCGGAGCTGATCTCGACCGCGAATGCCCGCGCGCCGCTCGTCGACGCCGCCTCCGCCTACCCCGACGTCGTCGGCATGGCCGAGCCCGCGCCACTGATCCCGTTCCCCGAGCCGGATACACAGGAATCCGTCGAGCAGGCGAGCCCGTTCAACGCCTCTCCGGCCGTCGAGGACTACCGGCTGCCGGACCGCAGCCTCCTCCGCAGCTCCGGGACGAACGGCAACGCGACCCCCGAGGCGAGCGGGCAGATCGCGCAGGCGCTCGTGCAGGCGCTCTCGGACTTCGGGGTCCAGGCGTCGGTCATGGGCGAGATCACCGGGCCGCGGGTGACCCGCTATGAGCTCCAGCTCGCGCCCGGCACAAAGATGTCGAAGGTCGCAGCGCTCAAGGACGATCTCTCGTACGCCCTCGCGACGACCGAGATCCGGATCCTGGCGCCGATCCCGGGGAAACAGGCCGTCGGCGTCGAGGTGCCGAACCTCTCGCCGAACCTCGTCACCCTCGGCGACATCTACGACGACCTGCCGCAGACAGCCAGCCCGCTCGCTGTCTGGCTGGGCAAGGACATCTCCGGCAACGCCGTCTGGACCGATCTCGCCCGCATGCCGCACATCCTCATCGCCGGGACGACCGGCTCCGGCAAGTCGGGCTGCATCAACACGATCCTCACCTCAGTGCTGCTGCGCGCGAACCCGGACGAAGTCCGCATGATCCTCATCGACCCGAAGCGGATCGAGCTCAGCTACTACGAGTCGATCCCGCACCTGCTCGCACCGGTCGTCTCGAGCCCAAAGGAGGCGACGGCGGTGCTCGCCAACGTCATCGGCGAGATGGAACGCCGGTACGAGCGCCTTAGCCAGGTTCGCGCGCGGAGCCTGCCGGAGGCGAACCGGGCTTTCCGCGAGCGCGGCGAGCAGCAGCTGCCGTACCTCCTCGTCGTCATCGACGAGCTCGCGGATCTGATGATGATCTCGCCGCAGGCCGTCGAGGACGCGGTCATCCGCCTGGCGCAGAAGTCGCGCGCGGTCGGAATTCACCTCGTGCTCGCGACGCAGCGGCCCTCCGTCGACGTGATCACGGGGATGATCAAGGCGAACGTCCCCTCGCGGATCGCCTTCGCGGTCTCGAGCCAGACCGACTCGCGCGTGATCATCGACCAGGGCGGGGCGGAGAGCCTCCTGGGCCAGGGGGACATGCTCTTCAAGCCGCTCGGCACCTCGCGGCTCCAGCGCGTCCAGGGCGCCTACGTGAGCGAAGAGGAGATCGCGCTCGTCGTCGAGCAGTGCCGCGGCCAGCGCGAGCAGGAGCTCGACGCGTCCCTGCTCGAGGCGCCGGAGCCACCACCGGGCGAGGACGACGCCGGCGACGACGAGTTCGATCCCGACGAGGATCCGCTCCTCGACCGGGCGATCGAGGTCGTCGTCCAGGCCCAGACCGCTTCCACCTCGCTCCTCCAGCGGCGACTACGTGTCGGCTATACGCGCGCCGGGCGCCTGATCGACATGCTCGAGCGCCGCGGCATCATCTCGGGGTACGAAGGCAGCAAACCGAGGAGAGTGCTCGTCGACGAAGCTCAGCTCGACCGCGTCCTCAGCTAGTGGTTTAGCATCGGCCCGCTGACATCAAGAGCGGGCCCAGAGGAGGATGGAGTGACAAGAACGAGATGGACGTGGCTCTCAGTCACACTGACAGCGGCTTTCCTTGCAATGGCCGCCACCGCCTGTGGCGGCGACAACGGTGGAGGCGGCGGTAACCAGAAGAAAGTCGGCCTCGTGACGGACACAGGTGGTGTCGACGACCGCGGCTTCAACCAGTTCTCGATCGAGGGGCTGAAGCGCGCCGAGGACGACTTCGACTTGAAGACGCGCGTCTACGTCTCGAACTCGGCCGACGACTACAAGCCGAACCTGACGGCTGCCGCGGAGGACGGAAACGACTTCGTGATCGCCGTCGGCTTCCTGCTCACCCCGTCGACGGTTGAGGTCGCGAAGGAGTTCCCCGACACCACCTTCGCCGGCGTCGACCACTTCTACGGCGGTGAGGGCTGCGAGAAGGCCGGGACCTGCCAGGAGCCGAACGCAGTCGGCATGGTCTACCCGACCGAGGAGTCCGGGTATGAAGCGGGCGTCGTCGCGGCGCTGATGACGAAGACCGGCACCGTGTCGACGGTGGGCGGAAAGAAGATCCCGCCGGTCGACAACTGGATCGCCGGTTTCCAGCAAGCGGTCCACGACACGAAGCCGGGCGTGAAGACGCTGAACGCCTACTCGCAGGACTTCGAGGACCTGGCGAAGTGCAAGGAGATCGCGCTCGACCAGATCGGTCGCGGTTCCGACGTCATCTTTCAGGTGGCCGGAAAGTGCGGACTCGGCGCCCTCGACGCGGCCTGTGAGAAGGGCAAGATCGCAATCGGCGTCGACGTCGACCAGTCGGCGCAAGGCGACTGTGTCGTCACGAGCGCGCTGAAGCCGCTCGAGAGCTCGGTCTACGAGATCATCAAGGCCTTCGACGAAGGCACGATCAAGGGCGGCACGAACAACTTCTACGGCGTGGAGCAGCTTCCGGACGCCAAGCTGCTGACGGCCTTCCACGGAGACGTGCCGCAGAAAGTCAAGGACGCGGTCGCCAAGGCGGACAAGGACCTGAAGAGCGGGAAGATCAACCCGCCGGCAACACTCGACAAGGTCAAGTAGGAACCGATCGGTTGCGGGGGCGGACGCCCCGTCCGCCCCCGTACGATCTCGCGGCATGAACGAGGCGCCTCTCCTCGAGCTGAAGGGGATCGTCAAGCGCTTCCCCGGCATCGTCGCCAACGACCACGTCGACTTCGACTTGCGTCGAGGCGAGGTGCACGCGCTGCTCGGCGAAAACGGGGCCGGCAAGTCGACGCTCATGAACGTCCTCTACGGCCTCTACCACCCCGACGAGGGCGAGATCCGGGTCAAGGGGCAACCGGTCTCGATCCATTCCCCGAAGGACGCCATCGACCTTGGGATCGGGATGGTGCACCAGCATTTCATGCTCATCCCGGTCATGACCGTAGCCGAGAACATCGTCCTCGCGACCGAGCCCACACGGGCCGGCGTCCTCCTCGACTACGACGCCGCTGTAGCGCGCGTCGAGCAGATCGCGCGCACGTTCAAGTTCGTCGTCGATCCCGGAGCGCGCGTCGAGAACATCGGCGTCGGTCAACAGCAGCGTGTCGAGATCCTGAAAGCCCTCTACCGAGGCGCCGACGTGCTCATCCTCGACGAGCCGACGGCGGTGCTGACGCCGCAGGAGGCGAAGGAGCTCTTTGCAATCCTGCGCACCCTGACCCGGGAGGGCATGTCGGTTGTCTTCATCAGCCACAAGCTGAAGGAGGTACTCGAGATCGCCGACCGGATTACCGTCCTCCGCCGCGGCCAGAAGGTCGAGACGCTCCCCCGCGAGGGCGCGACCTCCGAGACGCTCGCTCGGTTGATGGTGGGTCGGGAGGTGCTGCTCCGAGTCGAGAAGAAGCCGCCTGAGCCGGGCGACCCGCTCTTGCGCGTCGAGGGCCTGACAGTCCGGGACGACAGGGGGCTGGACGCGGTCCGCGACGTGTCGTTCGAGGTGCGGACCGGCGAGATCGTTGGGCTGGCCGGAGTCGACGGGAACGGTCAGACAGAGCTGATCGACGCGCTCACCGGCCTCCGCAAGCCGGCTGCGGGACGCATCCGCGTGGGAGACACGGACGTCGCGGGCGCGAACGCACGCCATGCGCTCGACGCCGGCGAGGGCCATATCCCGGAGGACCGGCAGCTTCGCGGGCTCGTGCTCGAGTTCAGCCTCGCAGAGAACCTTGCGCTGCACGACTACCGGCACGAGCCGGATTCGCGATTCGGCTGGCTCTTTCCGCGTCGGCTCGTCAACAGCGCGCGGAGCCTCCTGCGCGAGTTCGATGTGCGGGGCGGACAGCCGCAGACGCCGGCCTCGGCGTTGTCGGGCGGGAACCAGCAGAAGCTCGTCGTCGCACGCGAGGTGAGCCGCGACCCGCGAGTGCTGGTCGCCGCACAGCCGACGCGTGGTCTCGACGTCGGCGCGATCGAATTCGTCCACCGCCGGCTCGTCGAGGAGCGCGACGAGGGACGAGCTGTCCTCCTCGTCTCGCTGGAGCTGGACGAGATCCTCTCGCTCTCCGACCGCATTCTCGTCATCTACGAGGGCCGAATCGTGGGCGAGTACGGGCCGGACGTGTCGGACGAAGAACTGGGGGTCGCGATGACGGGCGGGGCGCGCAAGGACGCGGCATGACCGAGCCTGTCGTGCCAGAGGAGCAAGGAGGGTTCTCGGGGCTCGCCGCGTTCTACGAGCGGGCCGGAGGAGTCATCGTCCCGCTCGCGGCGGCGGCGGTCGCGTTCCTGATCGGAGGCCTCGTCGTCCTCATCACCGGGCACAACCCGATTACGGCGTACCGGGCGATTTTCGAGGGCACAGGATTCAACTGGCCCTACCGCGTCCTGACCGGTCAGGACCACTCGGAGGCCGCGCGCGACCTCCAGCAGACACTCGTCGTGGCGACGCCGCTGATGCTGACCGCGCTTGCCGTCGCCTTCGCCTTCCGCTGCGGCCTCTTCAACATCGGCGGCCAGGGCCAGTACTGGCTTGGATTCATCGGGGCGCTCTTGATCGGCACGCATCTGCACGGCCTCAACAGGCCTATGCATGTCGCAGCCGGCATCCTCGCAGGCATTGTCTTCGGTGCGCTCTGGGGCGGAATCGCGGGCTTGCTGCGGGCGACGGTCGGAGCACACGAGGTGATCACGACGATCATGCTCAACTGGATCGCGATCTTCGGCGGCCAGTATCTCTTCGAGCTGAACGGGCCGCTCCAGGGGCCGATCGCATCCCTGCCGCGATCCGATGTGATCGACGACTCGGCGAAGCTGTGGAACGTCTGGGGCCACTTCCAGGCGCTCCACGCCGGCATCTTCATCGCGCTCGCCGCGCTCGTCGTCTACTACGTCGTGCTCAACCGGACGACGCTGGGTTTCGAGGTGCGCGCGGTCGGCTTCAACCCGGAGGCGGCCCGCTACGGAGGGATCCCCGTGCGCCGCAGCTACTTCCTCGCGCTCGCCATCTCCGGCGCGTTCGCCGGGCTCGCCGGCGCGGTCAACGTGCTCGGGTTCAAGTACTCGGTCGACACGAGCGACTTCGGGAGCCAGGTCGGCTTCACCGGCATCGCCGTCGCGTTACTCGGGCGCAACAAGGCGATCGGGATCTTCTTCGCCTCGCTGCTCTTCGCCGGTCTCCAGACGGGCACTTCTACGCGTCAGCTCGATCCCGATGTGTTCGATCCGGCGCTCGCCACCGACCTTGCGACGATGATCCAGGCGCTCGTCATCTTCTTCGTCGGCGCCGAGCTCCTGATTCTGTACGTCTGGCGCGCACGCCGCCACGTGCGGATTCGGCGGCCCGTGGGGGAGGAACCCGCGCTGTGATCGACGCGGCCCGCGCGCGACTCTTCACGGGTGCGGGTCGGCTCGATAGCGCGCTCGGGCTCGGCACGCTCGGCGTCGTCCTCGGGCTGCTGGCGCTCTGGCTGGCACTGCCGCCGTGGACGATTCGCGACCCCGCTGTCCCGATCGTGGTCGGCGTCCTCGCTGCCGGCAGCGCGGCGCCTGCGTGGGTGAGGGGCGATCACAAGGCAGGCGCGTGGGCGCTCGCCGCGGCCGTGCTCGGCACAGGCGCAGCGCTGTGGACCCAAGGCGTCGAGCAAGAGACGCTCGAGAGCATCTTCACCGCGGGCCTCCTCGCTTCGACCCTGCGTTTTGCGACCCCGCTCGCGTTTGCAGCTTGCGGTGGAATTTTCTCCGAGCGCTCCGGCGTCGTGAACATCGGTCTCGAGGGGATGATGCTGATGGGCGCCTTCTTCGCCGTCTGGGGCTCGATCTGGAGCGGGACGTGGCTCGTCGGTCTGCTGATGGCGATGATCTTCGGCGGGCTCCTCGCGCTCGTTCATGCGTTTTTCTCGATTCAGCTCCGCGCCGATCAGATTGTCAGCGGCTTCGCCGTCAACTTCCTCGCTCTTGGCCTGACGGGCTACCTCTTCAGCTCGATCTACCCGGACGGAATCCCCGCGGCCGACGTCTCGCGGGTGCCGGAGCTCGACCTGGGCTTCCTCGACGGCATGCCGGCGCTCGGCGACTTCCTCGCCGGCGTCTTCGGCGGCCTCAGCCTGCTCGTCTGGCTCATGTTTGCCGTCGTCATCCTCTCCTACGTCGTCCTCTTCAAGACGCCGATCGGGCTCCGAATCCGTTCCGTCGGCGAGCATCCGCGGGCGGCCGACACGGTCGGGATCTCCGTCTACCGAGTGCGGTACCTCGCCGTCGTGACGTCCGGCGTGCTCGCCGCACTGGGTGGGGCGTTCCTCTCGATCGGATTCACCGGAACGTTCTCCGAGAACATGACGAGCGGGCGCGGCTTCATCGCGCTCGCGGCCGTCATCTTCGGCAAATGGCGGCCCGGCTGGGCCTTCGTCGCCACGCTGCTCTTCGGGTTCGGTTTCGCGGTCTCGATCCCGCTCCAGCGCGAAGCCGACATCTCGGCGAACATCATCTCGACACTGCCCTACGTGCTGACCTTGATCGCCGTCGCCGGCCTGATCGGTCGCTCGATTCCCCCAGCCGCAGTTGGCCGTCCCTACGTCAAGCAGTAACGGAGGCCGGCCCCGGAACCGCGCGGCTCCGGTCTCGGTCTTGCTCGGGCTGCTGGCGATCGCTGCGATCCCGGTGGCGGCCGCCATCACCGGCACGCGGGAGGACCTCCGGCTCGTGCACGCAGGGTTCGCCGTTCCGGTCGCCGCGGCGCTCGCGGTCGCCGCCATCCTGGTCGCGCGGCGCGCGCGGCGACACCTCGACCGGACGCTCGGCCGCGCAGGTGGAGCGAAGACGGCGCGAGCCGGCCAGATTCTCGGCTGGCTCGGCTTCTATGTCGCCCTTATCGCCAGCATCTCCCTCGGGGTCTACGCGCTCGAATACTTCGTCTTCGACTGACGGCGAAGTGCCCCGCCCGGCAATACATACCGGCTTCTGGCCCGCGATCACGCGGCGCCAGAGCCCACCCTCGCCCTTGCCAAGGCTTCTAGCATGAAGCGGTCACGGCAGCAAAGCCGCCGTGACCTCCTAGAGGCATCGCAAGCGATGCCTTGCGCGGACGAGTGCGGCCTCTGGCAAAGACGGCCGCGCCGGCAAAGCCGGCACGGCCTCTTCTGGTCGGCGCCGACGAGTCGGCGCCTTGGGCTCGCGACCCAGAAACTCGGCAGCATTACCGGCCGGGGCACTAGACTCCCAGGTTCCCCGTGTTCGAGATCGGTAATAGCCTCCGAGAGGCTCGTCTGCGGCAGGGGCTCGATTTTCCGGAGATCGAGCAAGCGACGAAAATTCGCGGCAAGTACCTGCGCTCGCTCGAGGAAGAGCAGTTCGAGGTGCTGCCCGCCCAGACCTACGTCAAGGGCTTTCTCCGCTCGTACGCGGACTACCTCGGCCTCGACGGGCAGCTCTACGTCGACGAGTTCAACTCGCGCTACGTGCGTGGGGAACTCGAGGAGGAAGAAACTCCGTTCCGGCCGAGCGGTGGAAGCATGGCTGGGCGCTCGAGCTCGTTTCCGGGGAAGGCCGTCATGCTGACTCTCGCCGTGATTGCCGGCCTGACGGTCTTCGTCTTCGCGGCCGCCAAGCCGGGTGATCGCAATCCGCCGTCCGACGTCGTCCTGGGCAACAATCCTCCGCCGGCGAAGGCTCATCGGCGCCCTGTTGCGCGCCTCGCTGTTTCCGGCGTGGAGGGAGGCGCCTACGTCTGGATCTACCGAGGATCGCGCACCGGCAAGCCGATCTATCAGGGGACGCTCGAGGGTGGGCGTCGGCTGACTTTCGTCGGCGGGCGTCTCTGGATCTACGTTTTCGCACCGGCCAACTTGCGACTTCGGCTCAATGGGAAGAGCTGGGTCGTGCCGGGCCGCGGTCAAGGCTCGCGCCGCTGGCTCGAGGTGACGCCGACCCGCATCTCGCTCGCTCCTTCGCTCGGTTGATCCCACAGCGGGCTCGGTTGGAGTTCGATGCTGGTCGACCGATCGTTTCAGACGCATGCACGGGCAAAGCCCGAGCATGCTGAGGGCGGCGCCGCAAGCGTCGCCACAGCGGGCTGGGTTGGAGTTCGATGCGGGTCGACCGGTCGTTTCAGACGCATGCACGCGGAAGCAGGCAGGGCCGCGGGCAGAGCCCGCGGCCCTTCGAAGCGGCAGCGCAAGCGCAGCCGCGGCCCGAGCGTGCTGAGGGCGGTGCCGCAAGCGTCGCCTCGCGCAGCGGTCGTCGTCACCGGCAGCGAGCTGATTCGAGGTGGTCGCCGCGACCAGAATGGCCCTTTCCTTGCCCGTGAGCTCACCGCACGCGGTCTCGAGCCGGCGCGGATCACGCTCGTCGGCGACGGGGCCGATGAGCTGGAGGAGGCGCTAAGAGAGGGGCTCGAGGCCGATCTGCTCGTCGTCTCAGGCGGGCTCGGGCCGACGCACGACGATCGCACCGTGGAGTTGCTTGCCCGCGCCGCAGACCTGGAGGCAAGAGTCGATCCCGCGCTCGAGCGTGAGATCGAGGAGGTCTCGCGCCGAATCGCCGAGCGGCTCGGGCGGCCGTACGCCGACTTCGAGGCCGGGGTCAGGAAGCAGGCGACGATCCCGGACGGGGGCCGGGCGATCGGCATTGCCGGAACGGCACCCGGCCTGGTCGTGGAGACGGACGGCGCGGTCGCGGTCGTGCTGCCCGGTCCGCCTCCGGAGCTGCAGCGGCTCTGGCGGGCCGCCCTCGAGGCAGTCCCTGTGCAGCGCGTGCTCGCGCGCGCGGAGCCGCCTCCTCGTCGCGTTCTACGTTTCTACGGGGTCAGCGAATCGGCGGTGGCGAGGGCGCTGGCCCAAGCCGGAGGGGAGCCCGAAGGCGTGCAGGCAACGGTGTGCGCGCACGACGGCGAGATCTGGGTCGACCTCTTCGGCGACGCGCAGGCCCTCGCGGAGCGGCTCCACGTCGAGCTGGCTGAGTACCTGTTCGCCGAACACGACCGGGCGGTCGAGAAGCTCGTGCTCGAGGCCTGCCGGGCGCAGGGGCTGTCCCTGGCCGTTGCGGAGTCCTGCACCGGCGGGCTCGTGGCCGCGCGCCTGACGTCGATCGCGGGCGCGAGCGACGTCTTTCGCGGAGGGCTCGTCGCCTACGAGAACGATGTCAAGCTCGCCCAGCTCGCTGTACCGGAACAGACGCTCGCCGCCAACGGTGCCGTCTCGGCGGAGACCGCCGTCGCGATGGCGGCCGGCGTCCGTGAGTCGCTGGGCGCTGACGTCGCGGTCGCGACGACCGGTGTCGCCGGCCCCGGAGGAGGAACGCCTGAGAAGCCCGTCGGACTCGTTTATCTCCACGTGGTCGGCCCTGGTGGAGAGCTGGCGCGGATGTTGCACCTCCCCGGCGACCGTGAGGCCGTGCGCCGCCGGGCGACGGCGGCCGCTCTTCATCTTCTCCGCGAGCTTCTGGCACAGAGCCGTGACAACTCTGCGTGACCGCCTCCGGTAGCGTCGAGGGTCATGAACGGCTTCGGCTCTTTCTCGGCTTCCCTCTGCCCGCGGCGGCGGTGCGCGCTCTCGCCCGCTGGCAGGAGGCGGACCTCGGAGCCCCTCCGGGGACGCGAATCGTCCCCGCGGCGAACATGCACGTCACGATCGCCTTCCTCGGCTACCGCCCCAGCACCGAGCTGGACTCGATTGCCGCGGTCCTGCGCGCAGCCGCCGAGGGAGTCCCCCCGCCTGTGCTCACGCCTACTCGCTACCGCGAAACGCGGTCCGTCGGCATGCTCGTTTTCGCCGACGAGGAGGGGCACGCGGCTCGGATCGCGCAGGCTGCCCACGGGGGGCTGGAGCGGCTCGGGGTCTACGAGCCGGAGCGGCGGCCGTGGCTTCCGCACCTCACCGTGGTCCGTTTTCGCGAGCGACCGCGCCTCCAGCCGGCGATTCCGGAGCTCGGAGCGGTGACGATGTCCGGTGCTGCTGTTTACATATCGCGGCTGCGCCGGACGGGAGCGCAGTACGAAGTCGTGGAATTGGTTCCGCTAGGAGGTGGATGAGGTTGGATCGCGAGCAGTCACTCGACGTCGCACTCGGCCAGATCGAGCGCCAGTTCGGCAAGGGGTCGGTCATGCGCATGAACGACCACGCGCAGGTGGCCACAGGTGCGGTCTCGACGGGATCGCTGACGCTCGACCTCGCCCTCGGAGTGGGGGGCCTGCCGCGCGGACGGATCGTCGAGGTCTTCGGACCGGAGTCCTCAGGGAAGACGACCCTCGTTTACCACGTCATCGCCGAGGCGCAGCGCCGAGGCGGCATCTGCGCCTTCATCGACGCCGAGCACTCCATGGACCCGCAGTACTCACGGCGCATCGGCGTCAACATCGACGAGCTGCTCGTCTCCCAGCCCGACAACGGCGAGCAGGCACTCGAGATCGCCGAGCTCCTGATCCGCTCGGGAGCGCTCGACGTCGTCGCGGTCGACTCGGTAGCGGCGCTGACGCCGAAAGCAGAGATCGAAGGCGAGATGGGGGACAGCCACGTCGGCCTCCAGGCGCGGCTCATGAGCCAGGCGCTGCGCAAGCTCGCCGGGACGCTGAACCGCACCGACACGATCTGCCTCTTCACGAACCAGCTGCGCGAGAAGATCGGCGTAATGTTTGGCTCCCCTGAAACGACACCCGGCGGACGGGCGCTGAAGTTCTATTCCTCAGTCCGGCTCGACATCCGGCGGATCGAAACGCTCAAGGAAGGCGTCGAGGCAATCGGCAACCGCGTACGCGTGAAGGTCGTGAAGAACAAGGTCGCTCCGCCATTCAAGCAGGCGGAGTTCGACATCATCTACGGCTCCGGCGTCTCCTGGGAGGGCACGGTGCTGGAAGCCGGGATCGAACGGAAGGTCGTGCAGAAGTCGGGCTCGTACTTCAGCTTCGACGAGGAGCGACTGGGGCAGGGCCGGCAGAACGCCGCCGCGTTCCTGCGCGAGCATCCCGACGTCTCCGAGAAGATCCTGCACCGCATCCAGGCCGAGCTCGGGGAAGGAGGCGTCGCCTCCGCGCGACTGCTCCCGGTCGCCGCAGACACAGAGTCCAAGGCGGCACCCGCCGAAGAGGTTGCCGAGAAGATCGCCGCGGCCACGAAGAGTTAGCGCGGGCGTCTCGGCGGTCACCGCGCTGCGGGCCCGTCCTCACGCACGGGTCGAAGTCGAGCTCGACGGCGAGCGCTGGCGCACCCTCCCGGCGGAGGTGATCCTGGCCGCAGGCCTGGTCGTAGGAGCGGAGCTCGGCCGCGAACGGGCCCGCCGGCTCAACCGAGAGTTGCGTCGGCACGAGGCGATGAGCAGGGCTGCGCGGGCCCTGGCGCGCCGGGATCTGTCGGAGCGCGAGCTGTCTGAGCGCCTGGAGCGCTCCCGCGTCGCTCCGGCCGCACGCGACGAGGCGGTTGCGAGCCTCGCCCGTGTCGGCATCGTCGACGACGAGCGGCTCGCCCGCCGCCGGGCCGAGCTGCTCGCGGAGCGCGGTTCCGGCGATGCGTTCATTCGGCATGACCTGACAGGCCGCGGCGTCGCAGAGGAGCTCGTCGAGGCCGCACTGGCCGCGCTCGAGCCCGAGCACGCCCGGGCGGCCAGAATCCTGCGGGAGCGCGGGTCGAGCCTGAAGACGGCGCGGTTCCTGGCCCGGAAGGGCTTCGCGGAGGAGTCGATCCGAGACCCCGTTGCAGAGGATGCCCCTCCGGCTGTACGATGAAAGAGCATCACCTAACACTTTTGCCTGCACAAGCGCAGTTTCCGACTCGGTTCCAATAGCTGAAGCGATCGAAGAACGACATGGCCACAACGAGAGACGCTCGAAGAAGAGGCTCGACCGCGAAGGTCTAGCCGCGCTCGTGGCGGCCCGCAGCGGGCTGCCGCCGATTCGGAGCTGACGCCGCGCCGACACGGGTGCCGGGTGAGCCCGCCCCAGGGGCGGAACAAGTGACCCCAGCCGGGCCAGCCCGGCGCCACCCGAGGAGCGCCTATGCTCGTCATCGCGGCAGTCGTGGTCAGCGTCCTGGCCACGGGCGCCATCGTCCTCATCGGGCTGAAGCTGCTCGGGGGGTCGAGCGTCGCCGAGGCACACCGTGAGGCGGAGACGATCCGGCGGGAAGCTGCGATCGCGGCGCGTGAGGAAGCCGTGCGCCTCCGCGCCGAGGTCGAGCGGGAGCTCGCCGAGCAGCGGGGCAGGGTCACGAAGATCGAAGAGCGGGTTCTGTCCCGCGAGGACGAGCTCGAACGACGCCAGAAGGAACTGGCCCGGCGCGACCAGGGCCTCGCCGACCGCGAGCTGCACGTGAAGGAGCTCCAGGAAGACCTGAAGGAGGCGAAGCACCGCGAGCTGGAGGAGCTCGAGCGCGTCGCCGGCATGACGGTCAACGAAGCGAAGGCGCGGTTGCTCGCGCAATCGGAGGAGCTGATCCGCCACGACCTGGCCCGCCGCGTGCGGCTGCTCGACGAGGAAGCCCAGACCGAGGCGAAGCGGCGCGCGCGGAACCTCGTCGCGGATGCTCTCCAGCGGGTCGCGGCGAGCCATGCTGCGGAAACCACTTCCTCGCTGATCGAGCTTCCCTCCGACGACATGAAAGGCCGCATCATCGGGCGCGAAGGGCGCAACATCCGCACGTTAGAGCACTTAACGGGCGTGGACGTGATCGTCGACGACACGCCCCAGGCCGTCGTCCTTTCCTCGTTCGACCCGATCAGGCGCGAGATCGCGAAGATGACCCTGCTCAAGCTCGTCGAGGACGGGCGCATCCAGCCGGCCCGGATCGAGGAGATGTACTACCAATCGAAGACGGAGATCGACGAGCACATCCAGCAGGCGGGCGAGCAGGCGGTCTTCGAGGCCAACTGCGGCGAGTTCCACGAGGAGATCGTCAAGCTCCTCGGCCGGCTCAACTATCGAACGAGCTACGGCCAGAACGTGCTCAAGCACACGCTCGAGGTCGCCCACCTCGCGGGCCTGATGGCGACCGAGCTCGAAGCGCACGTCAAAACCGCGAAACGGGCAGCAATGCTGCACGACGTCGGCAAGGCGCTGACACACGAGATCGAGGGGTCGCACGCGCAGATCTCGACCCAGTACGCCAAGCGGTACGGCGAGTCGCCGGGCGTCGTGCACGCGGTCGAGGCGCACCACTACGAGGTGCAGCCGCAGACCGTCGAGGCCGTGCTGCTGATCGCGGCCGACGCGATCTCAGGTGCGCGGCCGGGAGCCCGGGGCGACAGCCTCGAGAACTACATCAAGCGGCTGGCGGCGCTCGAAGAGCTTGCA
>DASWDJ010000138.1:0-2371 GCA_036395295.1 Gaiellaceae bacterium
CAAGGACTCCCGGGCGCTCGAAGACGTTCGTCCAGCGCCTCCCCCGCGCCTGAGCGACGGTGGCAGCCTCCACCCCGGCGCGATCCTACCTAGCTTAGGCTTACGGCGGGCGATGGCCGAGATCACGCTCGAGAAGCTGACCAAGGTCTACGGGGACGGGACTCGCGCGGTCTCGGAGCTCGACCTCGAGATCGACGACGGGGAGCTCGTCGTCCTCGTCGGTCCGAGCGGGTGCGGGAAGACCAGCGCGCTCCGCATGGTCGCCGGGCTGGAGCCGATCACGGAGGGTCGCGTGCTGATCGGCGGCGAGGTCGTCAACAAGCTGCCTCCGAAGGACCGTGACATCGCGATGATCTTCCAGAACTACGCGCTCTATCCCCACATGAGCGCGTTCGACAACATGGCGTTCGGTCTGAAGTTGCGGGGAGTCAAGAAGGGCCGGCGCGGCGACCGCGTCAACAGTGCCGCGCGCACGCTCGGGCTCGCCGAGGTGCTGCCGAAGAAGCCCCGGACGCTCTCCGGCGGCCAGCGCCAGCGCGTCGCGATGGGCCGAGCGATCGTGCGCGAGCCGCGCGCGTTCCTGATGGACGAGCCGCTCTCCAACCTCGACGCGAAGCTGCGCGTCGAGATGCGGGCGGAGATCGCTCGGCTCCAGCGCGAGCTCGGTGTGACGACGATCTACGTCACGCATGACCAGGTCGAGGCGATGACGCTCGGCGACCGCGTTGCGATCATGCGCGACGGGCTCCTGCAGCAGGTGGCGAAGCCGCAGGAGCTCTATGACCGTCCGCGCAACCTCTTCGTGGCGGAGTTCATCGGCTCCCCGGCGATGAACCTGATCGGCGCCGATCTCGCCCGCTCGAACAGCGGGTTGGTGGCGACGTTCGGCGACAGCTCGCTGCGCGTCGGCGAGCCGGTGCTCGCCGCCCGGCCCGCGCTGGAGCGGTTCGAGGGCAAGCGCCTCATCCTCGGCGTGCGCCCGGAGGACATCGAGGACGCGGAGCTCGCCGGGGGAGCGCCCGAGGGTCAGCGCCTCTCGGCAGTCGTGGACATCCGTGAGGACATGGGCTCGGAGGTCTTCGTCCACTTCGGCCTCGGCGGCAAGGCCGTGCTCGGTGAGGACGTAAAGGCCGCGGTCGGCGCGGAGGCGGCCGAGGTTGCACAGACTGCCCAGGAGAAGGGAAGCGTCTGGGTGGCGCGCGTCGATCGCGACACCGGTGCCCAGGAGGATCGGCGTGTCGACCTGCTCGTGGATACGAGTCGCCTGCACTTCTTCGACCCCGAGACCGGGGACGCCATCTACGGCACCGACTGAAGCGTCTCGAGCAGGCGGTCGTCGTCTGCTTCGTCGCGGATCGTGATGCGGATCCCGCCGCGGACCGGACGCACGGGCAGGCCCTTGTGCAGGAGTCGGTCGGCGAGCTCCTGCGGCTCGTCCACCGGGACGTAGAGGAAGTTCGCGTCCGACGGCAGCGGCTCGAAGCCGAGCTCGTGCAGCAGCTCGCGGACGCGTTCGCGCTCTTCGAGGATCGGCCTGACGTCCGGCGGCGACTCCAGCCCGGCGATCGCGAGCGCGGCCGAGAGGGTCGAGATCGGCGCGGGATGCTGGCGCTGGTTGAGCTCAGTGGCGACCTCGCGCCCCGCGAGCGCGTAGCCCACGCGTCCGGCCGCGAGCCCGAACGCCTTCGAGAACGTGCGGATCACGATCACGCCGTCCTCGATCAGGTCGACGGCCGTCTCGCCCGAGTACTCGAAGTAAGCCTCGTCGACGACGAGCGGCCGCGCTGGGGGGAGCGCCCCGAGCTCGCCGGTGGGATTGTTCGGCCGGCAGCAGATCGTCAGCCCCGGATCGGCTTCCCCGACCTCGGCGCCGGCCACGTGGATCGCGATGTCGAAGAGGGGATAGGTCGGATCGTTCGCGATCGCGACGCGGTCGCCGCGGCCGGCGAAGGAGCGGGTGATCAGAAGGATCAGGTCGTCGGCGCCTGCGCCCAAGACGATGTTCTCCGGCGAGACCGCCGCGTAGTCCGCGATCGCCCGCTCGAGTCGCGGGTAGCCGCCGTGTGGGTAGGTATGGATGCGCGCCAGCTCCTCGGTCAGCGCCTCCGCGCGGCTCGACGGCAGCGCGCGCGGTGACGTGTTTCCGTCGAAGCGGATGATCTCGGAGACGGGAAGCCCGATTCGGCGGGCGATCTCCTCGCTCGAGGGCGCGTCGTACGAGGCGATCTTACCGGCGAGCGGTCTCAACATCCCGCTCCGTGGCTAGGGGCCGGAATCGGCGCCGAAGGCATAGACCACGAGGATGAACCAGGCGCCGAGAGTGGCAAGGCCCACGAACATTCCCTCCCGTGCAAACCGGGCGCGGCGTCGT
>DASWDJ010000139.1:0-2012 GCA_036395295.1 Gaiellaceae bacterium
CGCGCTCGAACCGGTTGAGCTCGATCGCCGCGAGCGAGTCGACCGGCGCGAGCTGGTCGACGACGAGCATCGTGCCGCCCGGCCGCAGCACCCGGTTCATCTCGGCGAGCACGAGCTCCGGTCGCGGGACGTGATGCAGCGTCCGCGCCGTGCAGACGAGGTCGAACGAGCCGAGCTCGTACGGAAGCGCGGTCGCGTCTGCCTCGACGAGCTCGACGTTCGCCGGCACCCGCTTACGGCCCTCGTCGAGCAACTCCGGGACAACCTCGACGCCGATCACCTCGCGCACGAGCGGCGCGAGCGCGATCGCGAACGCCCCGGCGCCAGTACCGACATCAAGTACGCGCTCCTCACCGGTCAGGGTCAGCAGTCGGCGCAGACGCTCCCGCGTCGCTGCCGCGCGGCGGTCATGCTGCTCCCCGACGAGCTCAGCCGACTCACCGAAGCGCTTCCGAACGGCACCTGACACGCTCCAGCGCCTCCTCCCTGTCCGAGATCGCTCCCGCGGTGCGCGCCGCCGCGATCAAGTTCCAGCATACGACCGAGCTCGCCGCGACCGCACGCGGCCGTCACCGCCGCGCCGGCCGCCGAAGACGCGCGTCGATCGCCGCTCGAGCGAGTTAGAGGACGGCGCATCGGCCGCGCGAGATGACTCAACGATCGCCGTGCGGGATGCGAAAATTCGGTTCCACGGCCCCGAGAAGGCCTTTCTGCCCGGGACGCCGGCCGCGCCGAGTTGGTGCCACGAGAAGTCGGCCCTTGAGGACGAGCGAGCGTCCCCGCACAGCCGATCGAGAGCCGTGCACCCGCTCTGTACTCGCGCCTTTCGTTCTATCCGCTGGGGCGTCGCCGGCTGTGGTTGTCGCGGAGAAGCCGAAAGACGACATACAGGTAGGCGTTCGCGTGGTCGTCAAAGGTTCGGTGGGGATCGAAATGCCGCGCCGGGGGCGGTTCTGGTCTCGCGGGCGTAGCGGGGCCTCGTCACTGAAAGAGGGTCAGTCGTCGGGGCTACACTCGACCGCAATGAACGGTAGAGCCGTTGCCGGCGCGACCGGGCGGCAGGCTGTATGAGCCCCTTGATCCCGATGGTGATCGAGCAGGACTCACGCGGGGAGCGTGCCTTCGATATCTACTCGCGGCTGCTCAGGGAGCGGATCATCTTCTTGGGCACGCCGATCGACGACCAGATCGCAAACCTCGTCGTGGCCGAGCTCCTGCATCTCGAGTCCGAGGAGCCAGACAAGGACATCTCAATCTACATCAACTCCCCCGGCGGCTCGGTCTACGCCGCGCTGACGATCTATGACGCGATGCAGTTCGTGAAGCCCGACATCCAGACGACCTGCGTCGGGTTGGCGGTGTCGGTAAGCGCTCTCCTCCTCGCTGGCGGCACGACGGGGAAGAGGTCGGCGCTGCCGAACGCAAAGATCCTGATCCACCAGTTGTCCGCCGGCTTCGAGGGGCAAGCAACGGATATCGAGATCCAGGCGCGCGAGATCATCAATGTCAAGCGGCGCCTCGAAGAGATTCTCGCCGAGCACACCCGCCAGCCGCTCGAGCGGGTGTCGAAGGACATGGAGCGCGACTACTTCATGACGTCCGACGAGGCGCGCGAGTACGGGATCATCGACCGGGTCATCGCGACGAGCAGGAAGGCGAGTATCGGCGATCCCCACTCCGTCGGAAAGTAGGCCTTGGTCGGCGCTGGGAAGCGGGGGGTGTGAATCAGGAAAGCCGGTGAGGAAGTAGTCTGGTTTCGGTGATGCAGTCCCCGGACCCCGGGCTCGCCGTCGCGGAGCGGGAGATCGAACCCGCACGAAACCCACGATTTCTCGGCGCCGAGCTTTGGTCGGGAGCTCGTCCTGCCGACGCCGGGGAACTGCAGCGGCTCGTCGCGGATGGCCTTGAGAAGGGGTTTCTGACCTACGACGAGATCGCTGCCGCGCTTGAGGATGTCGAGCTGACGAGGGAACAGACCGAGGACTTCTACACCTACGTGGTCGAACGGTCGA
>DASWDJ010000140.1:0-33537 GCA_036395295.1 Gaiellaceae bacterium
CTCGACGCTAACAGAGTGCTACCCTCAGGCGGCCGTGGCGACGATCCTCCTTGCGGGGGTGGATCTCTTCATCCGGGGCAAGCTCGAGGCTTCGCTCCCCGGTCATCACCTCGTGACGACCGACAGCATCGAGCTGCCTGATCTCGTCGTCGCGGACGTGGCCCGAGTCGATCCGTACGACGTGGCGGACTCCTATCCGGACGTGCCGCTCCTCGGCTTCACGAACCACAAGGACACCGCCGGCCTGCGACGGGCGAACGAGGCCGGCTTCGACCAAGTGGTCGCGAAATCGGCGCTCGACGAGCGGGCTCCGGAGCTGATCGACCAGCTTCTGGCCTCGATAGACTGATCTGCTCCGATGACCTACATCATCGCCGAGCCCTGTATCGACATCAAAGACCTCTCGTGCGTCGATGTCTGCCCGGTCGACTGCATCCACGAGTTCGAGCGGATCCTGATCATCGATCCCGAGGAGTGCATCGACTGCTTCGCCCCCGGCGAGCAGCTACTCACGACCTACGGCCTGCGCTCCTTCGCCGAGCTCGAGAACCAGCCTTGCCGGGTGCTCACGGACGACGGCTTCAAGCCGGCGCTCGTCAAGCGGTTCCGCCGCAAGCCGCTCGTCAAACTCGAACTGGCGCCGGCGTTCGAGGAGAGAGACCGTTACGGCGGCTGGCGCTTGACCACACGCAACATCTCGAGGTTCAGGCGAACGATCTGGGCGACACCGACCCACTCCTGGTTCCTGACAGACGGTGACCGAACCGATTCGCTGGCGCCCGGTGACTTCGTGCCGGGCATGCGGCATCAACCGAAGCGCGAGAATGAGAGCTACCGGCTGGGCGTTCTACACGGCCTCGTCTATGGCGATGGGAACTGGAATCGGCAGGAAATCCGATCAGGCGATCACGTTCACTACGTATCTCTGTTCGGCGAGCGGGTGGGGAGATACCGCGACTTCTTCGATCAAATCAAGTTCTGGCCTTCGTTCGACATCCATCCGGGCTACGCGGGTACCGGCGTGGTGCGCGCCGGTGTCAATCTCAAGCGCTCGCTGCCGGAGACGGCTGACACCGAATACATCGCTGGCTTCGCGGACGGCTGGATCGCTGCGGACGGTGACCCAGTCAAGGCAGGGTCCTGGCGACTCCGGTCGACCGACCACGAGGCGCTTTCATGGCTAGAGGCGGTTGCGCCGTACGCCGGCCTCGTCACCGTCGGATCCGGCGAGGAAGGCAATCGGGAAACGAACTTCGGGGTCCGCACTCGTCCGATCCGCTGGCTGTATCTCGCGTCGCGCGAGGTCTTCTGGAGGGTCATGAACGTCGAACCGCAGGAGGCAGACGCCGAGGACACATTCTGTGCCGTGGTGCCCGAGAAGCACTCCTTCACGCTGGCCGGCGGCGTCTTGACAGGTAACTGCGGCGCCTGCGAACCGGAGTGCCCGGTCGAGGCGATCTTCCCCGAGGACGCGCTCCCCGACAAGTGGGAGCCCTTCGTCAAGATCAACTACGCCTACGGTGACGGCGCGGACGTGGTCAACAAGCTCACGGACGAGTACGCGACCGAGCACAACGTCCAGAACCCACCCCTGGAATAGAAAGCTCGCTTTCGGGAACGATCCCGAGGCAAGCGAAACAGGGGGTCACATGCCTCAGCAAGCGTGGAGCAACAAACGAGAGCGCCAGTACGAACACGTCAAGGAAAGCGCCAAGGAGCGCGGCGCGTCGACCAAGCGGGCGAAGGAGATCGCCGCGAGAACGGTCAACAAGGAGCGTGCGAGAAGCGGCGAGGCCAGGGAGTCGTCGCGCTTGTCGCGTCAGGACATCTCGTCCGGCCGCCGCGGCGGGCTGCGCTCGCGCTCGGGCCGTTCCACCGGGCAGACGAAAGAGCAGCTCTACAACCAGGCGAAGCGCCTGAACATCACGGGCCGCTCCAAGATGAACAAGCGACAACTGCTCGCTGCCGTCAATCGCAGGAAATAGGGATCGCTCGGGCCTCGTTTCGCTAGATAGGGTGAGAGCGAGATGAGGCCCAAGATCCTCGATCACGTCGCGCTGTGGGTGGCTGACCGCGACCGCATCGCAGATTTCGTCACCCGTCATCTCGGGATGCACGTCATCGAGCGGACGGACAAGTTCACGCTCGCCGGCTCCGATGCACGGCACGGGAAGCTCACGCTCTTCGCGGAAGAAGGCCCGCGCGAGCGCGGCGCACTCAAGCACATCGCTCTCAGGGTGAGCGATCTGCAGAGCGCGCTCGGTCAGCTGCCCGAGCTCGAGCTCGAGCGGGGTGATGGGGCTGCTTACTTCGACGTTGCCGAGGGGCTCCGGCTCGGCCTCGTGGAAGCACCGACCGAAGTCGAGTATGACCTCGACCACGTCGCGCTCTTCTCGGCCGAACCGGATGCGACGGCGCAGCGCTACGAGGATTTCGGCTTCTCCCCAGGCGGCGAGCGCCGGGTCGAAGCCGGCGGTGCCTATGTCGAGTTTCACGACGGCGAGCCTGGAGATCCCGAGCGCCCCCTTCTGAACCATCTCGCAGTGCTCGTCGATTCGGCTGAAGAGACGCTCGACGATGCGAAGCAGGCCGGGATGGAGATCGACAACGTCGTCGACGCGCCGAACACCTACGCGGTCTTCGTCTGGGGGCCCGAGCGCGTGAAGATCGAGTACGTCGAGCAGAAGCCGACGTTCGCACTCAAATAACCGGCCTAGATGCCGTGGTGGTGGAGCCGAGTGGGTCGACCGGTCATTTCAGACGGATCCACGGGCAAAGCCCGCGGATCCTGAGGACGGCATCGCAAGCGACGCCTTAGTGGTTGTCGGGGCGGGCATGGCCGGCCTCGTCGCGGCGGCACGCGCGCGCGAGCTGGGCGCGGAGCCGGTTGTGCTCGAGAAGGGGAACCGTGCCGGCGGCTCGATGCTGCTATCGAGCGGGGTCGTCTGGCGCTACCTCTCGCTGGACGCATTCCAAGCCGAGTGCCCCGGCGGCGACCCGGCCCTACAGCGGGAGATCATCGAGCGCCTGGACGAGGGGCTCGAGTGGCTCGAAACCCTTGGCGCGCCGGTCGTCGCACGGGAGACAGGCAACCCCCGCACCCTCGGCAAGCAGTTCGACCCACGAGGCTTGACCGAAGTGCTCCTGCGCGCCGCCGGACAGGTCCACGTTGGCCGTGGCCTAGTGCCAGGCACCGAGACAGGTCTTCAGGGGCCGGTTCTGCTCGCCACCGGTGGCTTCCCGGTGCGGCTCGCGCGCGAACGGGGCTTGATGCTGCGCGCGAATCGCTGGAGTGAGGGCGAAGGCCTCGAGCACGGGGTGGCTCGGGGCGCACAGACGGCCGGAGACCTCGATGAGTTCTACGGACGCGCGATGCCTGCCGTCGCGGAGGTCGCCGAACGGGATTTCGTCCGTTTCACCCAGCTCTACGGTAAGTACGCGACGGTGACCTCGCACGACATGGCTGAGCGCTTCGAGGGCGAGCCGAGCTGGTCGGAGACAGATCTCGTGCAGCAGATTGCGCGGTGGCCCGAGGCTCTCGCCTGGTACATGGTTGAGCAAACAGCCCTGGAGGAACGAGTCCGCGAGCGAACGGTCGGCGAGATGATCGAGCGGGCGCGCGAGGCCGGTGCGCCGGTCGAGCAAGAGGACGGACGCATTTCCGTGCTCGTCCGGGCGAGCGTCACGCAAACACTAGGCGGCCTCAGGATCGACGAGCGTGCACGGGTTGTCGGGGCAGAAGCCCTCTACGCGGCCGGCGCCGACGTCGGCGGCATCTCGAGCGGCGGCTACTCGAGCGGCCTGGCCGCTGCCCTCGTCTTCGGGCGGATCGCCGCGGAAGAGGCGCTCAGCCGGGCGTAGGCTGGAGGTAGGCGCAGGGGCGGCGGTCCTGCGGCAGCGGGGAGGGGCTCACCCGCGAGACGAACCACCGGCCCTGGCCGTCGAGGTCGACGACAGATCCGACGGCAGGTGGCTCGCCTTCGCGCTCGACGAGCTCGTAACCGGTCGGTTTCGAGACGAAGAGGACGTGTCCCTCAGCCATTGCGCCGCGAGTCTAGCGACGGACTCTGTACGGCGGGAAGACGATTCGGACCGCCGTCCCCCCGTCGGGGCCGGGATCGATGCTCATCCGCCCGCTCAGCGAGCGAGCGCGCTCCGCGATCGCGTCGAAGCTCGCGCGCCGCCGCTCTCCGGGAGCGTCGTCCGCGATCACGGCCTCGACGCCTCCGCCGGCGACCTCGCCGATCCGCACCGAAACGCGCGTCGGCGGGCCACGGCGGATGGCCTGATGGAGCGCTTCCCGGATGATCTGGAAGATCGCGACCTGAGCGTGCTCGGACAGCGCCTCGGCGCTTTCCACATCAAGATCGATCTGGATGCGGTTCGACATGCCGAGCTGGTCAGCCAGCGCCCGAACCGCGGGCCCGAAGCCCTGGTCGCGGAGCACGACCGGCTCCAGCTGGAACGAGAGGTCGCGCAGCGAGCGGATCGTCTCGCGCTGCTTCTCGAGCGCCGAGCTCAGGATGCGGTCCGCCTCCTCGGTCCGGCCGGCCTCGACCGCGGCGCTGACGGCGTCGAGCATGAGCGCGATCCCGGACATCGACTGCAGGGCGCCGTCGTGAAGGATCAGAGCAAGCCTCCGGCGCTCTTCCTGCTCGGCTGTGATCAGCTGGTCGGAAAGGCGAGCGTGCTCCGCCGAGAGGCGCTCGATCTCCTCCCCGATCCGCTCGTCCCGTTGTTGCTCGCTGATCAAGAGGAAGGCGGCGAGCGCTCCCGCGCCACCGACAGCGACGAGCAGTCCGAAGAGCGCCAGCCACTGAGCGTCCAGGCCGAGCCCGATCAGCGCGAGCATCGCACCGGCGACCACGACGCCAACGAGCAGGCCTGGTCTAGTCGATGATCGCTTCGCGAAGCGCAATCGCCACCGCGTGCGTCCGCGTGTCCGCCTCGAGCTTTGTGAGGATGTGGCGCACGTGGCTCTTGACGGTCTCCTGGCTGATGAAGAGCTTGGCGGCGGCGTCGGCGTTCGACATGCCGTCGGCGAGCAGCTGGAGGATCTCGCGCTCGCGACCGGTGAGCATGTCCTCGGCCTTGCCCGTCAGGAAAGCGGGCATCAGGGCGGGGTCGACGTAGCCCTCGCCCGCGACGACCTTCTCGATCGCCCGCAGCAGGGTCTGGTGCGGCGCCTCCTTGAGGATGTAGCCCTTGGCCCCGGACTCGAGCCCGCGCCCGAGCAGGCTGCGCTCGCTGAACGCGGTGAAAATGAGGACGGCCGTTCCCGGCACCTTCTCCGTCAGCTGCTTCGTCGCCTCGAGCCCGTCCATGCCCGGCATCCGCACGTCCATGATTACGACGTCGGGCTTCCGCCGCTCGGCCAGAGCGACGGCGCTCGCCCCGTCCGCGGCCTCGCCGATGACGCGGATATGCGCGGCGCGCGAGAGCGAGAGCCGCAGGCCTTCACGGACGACCTCGTGGTCGTCGACGATCAGGCAGGTGATCTCCGGCTTCCCGTCGGAGTTGGCTTCTTCGGGCACGGCCAAAGGATTGTATTCGCGTAATCAGACCGCGAGTGAAAGCTGTTCCGGCTTCTGCTCCGGCTCGACGGCGTCAGTCGCCGGTCGGACACGCCGAACGTCGCGACTGCTCGACCAAGGTCAGCGGTTGAACCAGCGCTCCCGGCGGCTTGCCCCGAAGTGCTTCTTTTCGGCGACGAGGTCGCTCGACGGCTGCTTGAAGGTGCCTGTCGGCTTCGGCCCCGAAAGGAAATCGACATCGACCCGACCGACGCTGCCGGCTCCGAACTCGACATAGCAGGAACCTCGTCCGTCATACGCCGCCGGCTGCTCGTCTCCGCGGAGTTGAGCCAGGAGCGACGTGGCAACGACGCGCGCCGCCCCTTCCGAGAACACGCCCGCCTTCGGCACACCGACGGTGGCGACGTCCCCGATCGCGTACACGTCCGCGAAACGGGTCTCGAGCGTTCGCGAATCCACGGGTACGTAGCCGTCCTCGGCCATCCCGCTCTCGAGGACGACGTCAGGCGCGCGGTGCTTCGGGACACCGAGGAAGAGGTCGTACGGCAGCTCCGCGCCGTCGTCGAGCACTGCTACGCCGCGCCCCGGGTCGAGCGAGCTCACCCGGCGACCGGGGACGAACTCGATGCGACGCTCGGCGAACGCTGCCAGAAGCGCCGCCGAGGTGTCCGGTGAAGGGGGAACCGGCGTCCCGAACGGCATCACGAGCGAGATCTCACAGTCGTCGCGGACGCCCCGCCGCGACAGGTAGTCGTGCAGAAGAAGCGCCGCCTCGCTCGGCGCGGGCGGGCACTTGAACGGCGCCCCACAGACGCCGACGATGGCGCGGCCGCGGGTGAACGTCGGCAGCACCTCGCGCAGCCGCTCGGCGCCGGGGACGGAGTAGAACTCGTTGCCGCACTCGGCGAGTCCGGGCGTCGCGTCGAAGTCGTAGTCGGCGCCGAGGGCCACGACGAGGACGTCAGCCTCGTGGGAACCCTGGTTCGTCGTCACCCGCCGCGCTTCGGGGTCGATCACGGTGACGGTCTCGCGCAGGAACCGGACGCCGGGTTTGACGATGACGGCATAGGGCAGGCGGACCTCCTCGAGCGTCGCCCTGTCGAACATCACGTCGAGCTTCGAGTAGCCGAAGACGAAGGCGTCGTTCTCGTCGATCAGCGTGACGCCGGCGTTGTTGCCGAGCGCCTCGGACAAGACAGTCGCGAGCTCGAGACCGCCGAAGCCCGCGCCCAAAACGAGGAAGCGCGCCTGCATCGGAGGAGCTTAACCACCTGCGTCGGCCCGACATCGCGAGCGGAGGCGTGGAGCTGCCGCACGGGCAGGTGCCCCCTCTCGTCCGGGCGAACTACACCGCCAGTGCTAACTGCTCCGCAACCACCGGCGGCTCTGGCTCAAGTCGGATGGAGCGGCGGTCTCGCACGCCGTACTCCTTCGCCAGCTCGTTGACCAGCTCGCGAAGCGGCTTCGTCTCCTCCTTGCCGAGGTAGGCTCGACGCCGATAAAGGCGCTCGTACCGCGCGAGTTCCTCGGGCCAGTTCCGCGCTAGGTTCTCAAGAAAGTGCTCCCGGGTGCCGGGACGAAGGAAGAGGAGGTTGGCCCACACGCCGCAAGCTCCCGCATCACGCGCCGCGCGCACGACTTTGGCCAGTTGGGAAGGCTTCGAAGAAATCCCGGGCAGGATCGGTGCCATGCCCACACCGGTCTTGATCCCGGCTTCTACGAGCTTCGACACGGCTTTCAGTCGCTGGCGTGGATGGGCCGTCGACGGCTCGGTCTTGCGCCAGACCTCCTCGTCGAGCGTCGGGATCGAAAAGGTGACGTCGACGCGCGCCCGGCGCGCGGCTTCGACGAGGACGTCGATGTCGCGGACGATCATCGGGCCGCGAGTGATGATGCTGAACGGGTTCGCCGCCTCGCCCAGCGCCTCGATGCACGCTCGCGTGAGCCCGTAGCGGCCCTCAGCCGGCTGGTACGGGTCGGTCGCGGCCCCGATCGCGACCCAGTCGGGCTCATACGAGCGGCGGGCGAGCTCGCGGCGGAGCACCTCGGCGACGTTGACCTTGACGCGGATCGAGGTGCCATAGCGGTCGTCCGAGGGCCTGTCGGCGCGCCGCTCGAACGCACGGACGTAGCAGAACGTGCAGCGGTGGACGCAGCCCATGTAGGGGTTGAGCGACCATTTGAACTGCATGCCCTTGACCCGGTTCAGCGCGCTCCGGCAGGGCTCCTCCCGGTAGTCGACGCGCATCCTTGGGATTATAGAACATATGTTCGTGATCGAGTTCGTGGTCGATTTGAGTCGATATGGAAGTCTCTCTGGCGCACGGCCTATCGTTGGTCGATGGGTCCGGATCCGAACGAGCCTGACTGGCTTCAGCAGTCGTACGACAAGTTCCCGCGCATCGAGAAGGCGTTTCAAGCCGCGCTCGGCGAGACCCTGCACCCGCGAAGCCCGGAGCTGCTCTACGAGCTCGCTCGGGACCTCGAGTTGCCGCATGGATCGCTCGCTGTTGACGTCGGGTGCGGCGAAGGGACGCACTCCTATCGCCTAGCAAAGAGCTTCGGTTTCTCCGTCACCGGCATCGACCCCGTCCCCCGCCATGTTGTGCTCGCTACGGCAGGGCTCGAATCGCTGGATGCTGATGTGGGCGCGCCGCATCCGCTTCACGCTCGGAGCGGCGGAGGCGCTGCCGATCGAGGAGGGAACCGCCGACCTCGTCTGGTGTCGTGACGTCTTGGTGCACGTCGCCGACCTCGAGCGAGCCTACGCGGAGTTCCGCAGGGTGTTGCGTAACGGCGGCCGAGTGCTCGTCTACCAGATTGTTCGCGACCGACCGCCTCGAGCCGCGCGAGGCGGAGTGGTTGTGGCGGACGATAGGCGTCGTCAAAACAACCGCCGACCCCGCCCGGACGGACGCCGCGATCGCCGCGGCCGGGCTGCGGGTCGACGCCCGCATCGATCTCGCGTCCGAATGGGGCGAGTGGTCAGAGGAAAATGCCGGCGCCGTCGGGCGAAAGCTGCTGCACGCAGCACGCCTCTTGCGTGAACCCGAGCGGTACAGCGCGCAGTTCGGCCAGCCGGCGTACGAGATCATGCTCGGCGACTGCCTTTGGCACGTCTATGCGATGATCGGCAAACTCGAGCGGAGGGTGCACCTACTGACCAAGACGTGAGCCCGTCTCGCTCGGCTGCTTTCAAGCCGCCGAGCGGTAGATCTCCGTCCGTTCCCACGCCAACCGACGCTCGCCGGCGACGCGCGCCGTCACGAAAACACCGGTGCCAAGTTCGCGCTCGTCGAATAGCTTGAGCCGGCGGGCCCGGAAGCGGTAGAAGCGATAGGCGCCCGGGTTGTACTGGTGATAGGCGGGGAATCGCTTCGCGTAGAGCTCTTCGACGGACTCGAGATCCGCGCCGTCGGCCTCACGGGCCGAACCGAACAGCTGGATCCCGCGGTCGGGCCTGCCCCATACTTGTCTCGAGTCGTAGACAGCAACCGCAACCGTGTTGCTGGCGCGGACGTTGCGCGAGTGCTTCGCACGCGGCTCGGACAGCCAGACGAGATCGTACTCCGGGCTCCACGCGAAGTAGGCCGTGTTGACATGGGCGTGGCCGCCGGACGTGACCGTCGCGATCGCACAGACGGGCGAGGCGTCCAGGAGCTCCCGCGCGATCGCCGTCATCCGCGTAGTGGCGACCGGACGTTTCGATCGCTCGATTGCCATCGCGATCTCTTCCCAGACGTTCTTACCCGAGGACGCGAATCTTGGAACGGACGGCGCAAGTCGCACCCGACGCGTATCCATTCCAATCGAATATGGACATATGTTCGTGGAAAGGGAGGGAATCGTCGCGCTTTTGCCACAGAAGCGCGCGTTTGCGGCAATTACGCTCACCGCGGGTGGCGGGTGGAACCTCCTCCCCACCCAGGGTGGGGATCTGGGCCGATGACTCCGCCGATGCCTCACCTATACTCAGAGACGATCGCCGTTGGACGACGACCACCCGCCTAGTATCCGCGCCCCGGAGAGCGGGGCGTGACGATCCTTCTTCAGCTTCTCGCCGTCGCAGGGCTCCTGCTGCTGAACGCATTCTTCGTGGCGGGCGAGTACGGGCTCGTCACCGCTCGCCGAACGCGCATCACCGAGCTCCGCGACCAGGGCAACCGCGGTGCGCGGCTGGTCCTCCAGATCACCGCGAACCCCCCACGGTTCATCGCCGCGATGCAGCTCGGCGTCACGATCACCAGCCTGGGCATCGGTGCCCTCGGCGAGCCCGTCTTCGCGCACATCTTCGAGCCGATCCCCGCGACGATCGTCTCTTTCGGGCTCGCCTTCCTTCTGATCACGTATCTCCACGTCGTCATCGGCGAGCTGATTCCGAAGGGAATGGCGCTCGGCCATCCGGAGACGACTGCGCTCGTCGTCTCGACTCCGGTGCGCTGGTTCTTCGTCCTTCTCAAGCCGCTCATCTGGGTGCTCGAGCGCTCGTCCGACGGCGCCCTGCGCCTGCTTGGGCTCGAGCCGCCGGGCGAGGAGCGTGGCGTCTACTCCGAGGCCGAGCTGAGGATGCTGCTCGCGCGCTCGACCGAGCACGGCGAGCTCGAACAGCAGGAGCAGGAGATGCTCTACAAGGTCTTCGACTTCGCGGACAAGGAGGTCGCCGACGTCATGGTGCCGCGGCCCGAGGTCGTCGCGCTCTCGATCGACCTCCCGCCGGAGGAATGCCTCGCCGCCGTCATCGACTCACCGTACACGCGCTATCCCGTCTACCGGGAGACGCTCGACAACGTCGTCGGCATCCTCCACGTGCGCGATCTCTTCTCGGCGATGAACGACCGCGGCATCGCGAACATCCGCATGGAGGAGATCGTTCGCGACGCGTACATCGTCCCGGAGACGAAGGATCTGGCGGCGATGCTGACCGAGTTTCGCCGCACGAACCAGCACATGGCGATCGTCGTCGACGAGTACGGCGCGATGCAGGGCATCGTCACGCTCGAAGACCTGCTCGAGGAGATCGTCGGCGAGATCGAAGACGAGTTCGACCTGCCCGACGAGTCGTTCGAGCGTATCGATGACGACACGATCCGCATCGACGGCACGTTCCCGATCGACGACTTCAATGAGCAGTTCGGGACGCAGCTTCCGATCGAGGACTACCACACCATGGGCGGCTTCGTCTTCGGCCTCCTGGGCCGCGCACCCGAGCCCGGGGACTCGGTCGACTCCGACGGCATGCGCTTCGACGTCGTCGAAGTGGAGGGCTCGCGCATCCACAAGATCTCGGTCACGTTCATCGAGCGCCGCCAGCAGCCGACGAAGGAAGAAGCTGCGGCCGAAGGGTAGTGCCGGCGTCCGCGTGCCGGACCTATACTCGGCGGCACCCTGAGCAGACAGCTTCCGACCGCTTTCGCCGCGCTCACGGAGCCGCCAGAGTGGCCGCGCCCACGGACCTTTCCGTGGCCTGAGCGGCTGGAGCGCGGCGTGGAGAGCCTCTCGGGTGTCGGGCCGGCGCTCGCCAAGAAGCTCGCGAAGCTCGGCTTGCACACGATCGCCGACCTGCTCGCACACCGTCCACACCGCTACGAGGCCGCCGCTCCCGAGGTTCGGATCGCCGACCTGCTCGCAGGTGAGGAAGAAGTCGCGATCGCGGGAGAAGTCGTCCGCACCTCCGTGCGGCGACCTCGGCGCCGCCTCGCCATCGTCCAGGCCCGCGTAGCCGACGAAAGCGGCGAGATCACCGCGGTCTGGTTCAACCAGGCCTGGCTGGTCGACAAGCTCAAGCCGGGCACGCGAGTGCGACTGCGTGGCCAGCTCCGCCGCAACGAGTTCACTGTTCGGTCCTACGACCTGAACGGAGCCTCCGCGACGGCCGACTTCGCCCCGGTGTATCCGGCGAGCGAGGAGGTCACGGTCAAAAAGCTGCGTGAGCTCGTCGGCAGAGCGCTCGAGCAAGCGCGCGACTTCCCTGACTTCCTCCCTGCGCACCTGAAGGCGACAGCCGGGCTGCCTCATCGCGCGGACGCGCTCGCGGTCCTGCACCGGCCGGCCGACACGGAGCAGGCTGAGCGCGGGCGGCGCCGGCTCGCGTTCGACGAGCTGCTCGTGCTCCAAGTCGGCCTGGCGAGGCGGAGGAAGGGCCGGGAAGAGGAGCAGGCACCCGCGCTCGGCCGGCCCGGCGAGCTTGTGGCCCGTTATCGCGAGCTGCTGCCGTTCCGGTTTACACCGCACCAGGAGCGGGCAATCGCGGAGATCGACGCCGACTTGGCCCGGGCGACGCCGATGGAGCGCCTGCTCCAGGGCGAGGTCGGGTCGGGCAAGACCGTCGTCGCGCTCTACGCGCTCTTGCGGGCCGTCGAGTCCGGCCGCAAGGGTGCGCTGATGGCACCGACCGAGACGCTCGCCGAGCAGCACTTCTTCACACTCGAGGAGCCGTGCCGCGAGCTCGGGATCGAGGTCGCCCTCCTGACGCGGTCGGTCAAGTCGGATCCCTCTTCGGCGCAGATCCTCGTCGGGACGCACGCGCTGATCCAGGAAGGCGTCGATCTGAGCGAGGTTGCTGTGGCGGTGGTTGACGAGCAGCATCGGTTCGGGGTCGAGCAAAGGCGGGCGATCACGGGTGGACGTACGCCGCACGTGCTCCACATGACGGCGACCCCCATACCTAGGACGTTGGCGCTGACCGTCTACGGCGACCTCTCGGTCAGCGAGATCGCGAAGCCGCCCGCGAACCGCAAGCCTGTGAAGACTGCGTGGGTGACCGAGGAGCGCTCCAGCGAGGCCTACCGGCGCCTCCGGAAGCATCTGGACGACGGGCGCCAGGCCTACGTGGTCTGCCCGCTGATCGAAGAGTCGGAGACGAGCCTCGCCCGCGCGGCCGAGCGTGAGGCAGAGCGTCTCCGCAGGGGCGAGCTCAAGGGTTATCGCGTCGGGCTCCTCCACGGCAGGCTGCGCCCGGCTGAGCGGCGCGAGCTGATGGCGCAGTTCAAGGCGCGCGAGCTGGACGTGCTCGTGGCGACGACCGTGATCGAGGTCGGCGTCGACGTCCCGAACGCGACGATCATGATCGTCCAGGAGGCCGACCGCTTCGGGCTCGCCCAGCTCCATCAGCTGCGCGGCCGAGTGGGCCGGGGCGCGGAGCAGTCGTACTGCCTGCTCGTCTCGCGCCCCAAGGAGGCGCTGACGGACTCGGCGCAGGCGCGGCTCGAGGCCCTCGTCGCCTCGAACGACGGCTTCGAGCTTGCGGAGAGGGACCTCGAGATCCGCGGCGAGGGTCAACTCCTCGGCACGCGCCAGGCGGGCCTCTCGGACCTCCGCTTCACGCGCCTGCGGGCAGATCGGAAGCTCCTCGAGCAGGCCCGTCAGGTCGCGGACGATCTCGTCGACTACGAGGGCCCGCTGAACGACGAGGTCGAGCGCGTCTTCGCGGGCCGCGAAGTCCAGGCTTGAGCTGTGCGCATCATCGCGGGCAGCCGTAAGGGGGCGACGATCTACGCGCCCAAGAGCGAGACCCGCCCGACCGGCGACCGCGTGCGCGAGGCGGCCTTCAATCTGATCGGGCCCGTCGAGGACATGGCCGTGCTCGATCTCTTTGCGGGCTCGGGCGCCATGGGCCTCGAGGCGCTCTCTCGCGGTGCGGGGAAAGCCGTCTTCGTCGAGTCCGACCGCGACGCGCAACGTGCGATCGAGCGCAACCTCGAGAAGCTCAGTCTGAAGGGCGCCGCCGTCGTCAAGCAGGACGCCCGGCGCGCTCTCGCCGCCGAGGCTGCTGCCGGCAGGCGGTACGATCTCGTCCTCGTCGACCCGCCGTACCGGATGTTCGACTCGCTCCAGCCAACCCTCGCCGCATATCTCCCGGCGGTTCTCGCCGAGGACGGCCTCGTCGTCGTCGAGACCGACAAGCGCACCCAGCCGGAGCTGCCGCCGCTTGCCGAGCGAACGAGCCGCGCTTATGGCTCCGCGCGGGTGACCGTCTTCGAACACGCGTGAGCCCGAACGACCTCCGCACCGCGATCTGCCCCGGAAGTTACGACCCGGTCACGCTCGGCCACCTCGACATCATCAAACGGGCCGCCGAGATCTTCGACCGCGTCGTCGTCGGAGTCGTCCGAGAGCCGAGCCACAAGCAGACAATGTTTTCGGTCGAGGAGCGCGTCGGCTTCCTCGAGGAGGCGCTGCGCATGGAGGACAACGTCGAGGTCGACGTCTTCGCCGAGCTCGTCGTCGCCTTCGCCAAGCGCTGGGGTGCGAGGACGATGGTCAAGGGGCTGCGGGTCATCTCCGACTTCGAGTGGGAGTTCCAGATGAATCATCTGAACCGGACACTCGCGCCCGACGTCGAGACGGTCTACCTCATGTCCAACCCGCAGTACAGCTTCGTCTCCTCGAGCGGGGTCAAGGAGGTCGCCTCGTTCGGCGGCAACGTCGACGAGCTCGTTCCAGCTCCCGTTGCCCGCCGCTTTGCCGAGATGTTCCCGCAGGGAAAGCCTGGGGCTCCGGTTTCGCCCCAGGAGTGACTCTCAGCCGCCGCGCTCTACTCCTGCTAACCGGGGCAACGGGCACGACGAATAGGGAGATCTCCGTACAACCGACTACACTTCGGTTATGGACGTCCTAGTGCTCATCGACAAGCTCGACGACCTGGTCCACAACGCGAAGGCCGTCCCCTTGACCGACCAGGTGAGGATCGACCGCGAGGAGATCTACGAGATCCTCGACCAGATGCGCGCCACGATCCCGGAAGAGATCAAGCAGGCGCGCTGGATCGTCAAGGAACGGCAGGAGATGCTCGCCGAGGCGAAGCGCGAGTGTGACCGCCTGCTCGGCGAAGCTCGCGAGCAGGCCACGCGCGAGGCCTCGCAGACCGAGATCGTCAAGCTCGCCGAGCGCCAAGCTCAGGACATCCTCGAAGATGCCCGTCGTCAGGCTCGCGAGACCAGGCTCGAGATGGAGGACTGGGCCGACTCGATCCTCTCGACGCTCGAGGTCAATCTCGATAAGTTCCTCGGCGCGGTCAAGCGTGGCCGGGAGCGGCTGCATGAGCGTTCGCAGGAGACGGTCGTCGCCGGCGTCGGCGCACCCGGCTCCGACAACGACCAGCCCAGCTACTAGCGTCGCGCTACCCTGGCGGTATGACTAGCGTCAGCCTGCGCACGATCCGGCTGAGGCCAGGCGAGGAGCATCGCGAGGAGAAGGAGGTCGCGCTCGAGCCGCTGTGGCTCGGCGGCCAGCGGTACCTGCCGGTGCCCGAGAAGGTGCCGTCCGAGCTCGTCGTCTCCAGGGCCTCCAGCGGAACAGTCTTCGAGCTGCGTTTCCGAACGCGGCTCCACGGCCCCTGCTATCGCTGCCTCGCGGATGCCGTCGTCGACGTCGACGTCGCCGGGCGCGAGTATCAGGCAACGAGCACCGAAGGCTCCGACGAGCTGACGACTCCGTATGTCGAGAACGACCAGCTCGATCTCACGGCTTGGGCGCGGGACGCACTCGTGCTCGAGCTTCCGGACAAGATTCTCTGCCGGCCCGACTGCGCGGGGCTCTGCCCTGTGTGCGGCCGCGACCTGAACGTCGAGCCGCACGCCCACGACGACAAGGAGCTCGACTCGCGCTGGGCAGCGTTGTCCGAGCTCCGCGACCGGCTCTAGCCTCGTCGAGGCTTCGAGGGCCGTTTCGGCCACGTCTCGGTGCCTGGCACCGAGCCATGTCCGGGGCCTGGCCCTGGACATGGCTGAAAAGGTTCGGTGGCTATACTGCGCGGCCGGCCATGGCAGTCCCGAAGCGCAGACAGACGAAGACCCGCCGCGACAAGCGGCGCGCGACACACCGCCTGCAGGCGCCGCGCGTCAACGAGTGCCCTGTCTGCCACCAGCCGAAGCAGCCGCACCGCGTCTGCCCGACGTGCAAGACGTATCGCGGCCGCGAAGTCGAGCCGCTCAGGGCTCCCGCGCCTTAGAGCGTTGGCCGCCCTGAGCCCGGTCCGCGTCGCTGTCGACGCCATGGGCGGCGACCGGGGCCCGGACGAGATCGTCGCCGGCGGCCTCGAGGCCGCCTCGGCCGGCGTGCAGCCGATTATCTACGGGCCTCCGGGCCTCGAGACCCACGGGCTCGAGCTCGTCGAAGCAGCCGACACGATCGCCATGCACGAGAAGCCGGTCGAGGCCGTGCGCGCGAAACCGGACAGCTCACTCGTCGCCGCCTGCCGCTCGGTCGGTGAGGCTGAGGCCCAGGCCGTCGTCTCGGCCGGAAACACGGGCGCGATGCTCGCCGCCTGCCTCTTCAATATCCGGCGACTGGCCGACGTCGACCGGCCGGCGATCGCCGTCGTCATCCCGGCCCGCGACGGCCCCTCTGTACTTCTCGATTCCGGCGCGAACGCAGACGCACGGCCCGAGCACCTGTTCCAGTTCGCACAAATGGGAGCGATCTTCGCCGAGGAGATGCTCGAGATCGCGAATCCCGAGGTCCGGCTGCTCTCGATCGGCGAGGAGCCCGAGAAGGGCAACCAGCTGACGCTCGAGGCGCACGCCCTCCTCGCCGAGAGCGACCTGCGCTTCGGAGGGAACGTCGAGAGCCGCCATCTCCTGCGCCACGCCGCCGACGTCGTCGTCTGCGACGGCTTCACTGGCAACGTCTGCCTAAAGCTACTGGAGGGGACGATTACGACGCTGATGGAGGGACTGCGCGAGGAAATCAGCTCTTCCACCCGCGGCAAGATCGGCGGGCTCATGATCAGACCCGCGGCCCGTCATCTGCGAGCTCGTCTCGATCCCGATACCTACGGCGGCGCGTACCTGCTCGGGCTGCGCGGGCTCGCCGTCACAGCCCATGGAAACTCGACCAGCCGCGCGATCACAAATGCCATTCTGCTCGCTGCCCGGGGCGTCGAGCACCGCCTCGTCGAACGCCTTGCCGAGCGGCTCCATAAGACCGTGTTAGCATCCGCGCGCCCCGAGATCCCTAGCTCCCAAGCGAGGTGAAATGGCCGCGTCCCGTGAGGAAGTTTTCGAGCGTGTGAAGGAGGTCCTGACCGAACAGCTCGGCGTGGAGGAGAATGAGATCACCGAGGAGGCTTCGTTTCAGGAGGATCTCGAGGCAGACTCGCTCGATCTAGTCGAGTTGATCATGGAGCTCGAGGACCAGTTCGGAATCAAGATCTCGGATGAGGACGCGCAGAAGATCCAGACCGTCGGTCAGGCCGTCGACTACGTCTCCTCGCACCAGTAACGCCCCCTTAGAACGCCTCATTGAGGAGCTTCCGCCCGAGCGGCTGGAGAACGTCTTCACGCACACGTCCTGGGCGCCCGATCGGGCCTCGTCCTACGAGCGGCTCGAGTTCCTGGGCGACAGCGTGCTCGAGCTCGCCGTCGCCCGTGACCTGTATGAGCGCTATCCGGACTTCGCGGAGGGACAGCTGGCGAAGATCCGCTCGCACGTCGTCTCACGCGCCAGCTGCGCGGTGGTCGCCCAAGAGCTTGGCCTCGGCGAGCGGATGATCGAGCAAGCGGCGGTGTCGGTGCCGCGGGAGGAGCTCGCTCGCCTCTCGCGCAACCGAAACGTGCTCGCCGCTTTGCTCGAGGCCGCGCTCGGGGCTCTCTTCCTCGAGTACGGCTTCGAACAGATCGAGGACTCCGTCATCGGCGCCTTCGCCGGCCGGATCGAGTACGCGCTCACGACCTACGTCGACCACAAGACCGAGCTCCAGGAAGCACTCGCGCGGCTCGGCAGCTCGGTTACCTATTCCGTACTCGACGTGGACGGCCCTCCGCACGACCGAACGTTCACGTCTGCGGCGGTCATCGACGGCCAAGAAGCGGGTGTCGGGAAGGGCCCGTCGAAGAAGGCCGCCGAGCAGGAAGCTGCGCGCGGGGCGCTCGCCAAGCTCTCCGGCTCAGGACCCGGACCTTCAGACAAGGGGTCTGTCACCTAGAATCGCGGATTCACACCTGCCATTGCTCTCCATGTGGACTAGACGCTTCGCCCAGCCCTGGCTCGCAGCCGCCGCCGGCGCAACGGTCGCGGCCGCGGTCATTCTTCCCTTCGCAGCATCCCCGTACGCGCCGCCCGAGCTCCTCACCGCGCTGGCGCTGGTCATTGCAGGGCTCGCCGGTTTCCTCGGCGGCCCGCTCCCGGGCCTCGTCGCTGTCCTCGCGGGTCTCGGGTCGGTTGCGGTCGTCGTCGATCGTCCCGGACGAGTCGCGCTCGCACTCCCGGTCGGCGCGGCACTGGCCATCGCAACCGGCCTCCTCGGCGCCCGCGTCCGCCGCCGGGAGCTGGAGCGCGCCCTCGCTCTCACGGAATTGAGCGCGATTCGCGAGACCGCAGAGGAAGCGATCGTCGACCTCGATCGAGACGGAGCGATCACGACGTGGAGCCCCGGCGCGGAAGCGATCTACGGCTATTCCTCGGAGGCTGTCGAGGGCCGCCCGCTCAGCACGCTTGCGACAGAGGAACGAGGTGCAGAGATCGACGGCCTGCTCGAGCAGGTGCGCGACGGCAGCACGGTCCACCGCGAGATCGTGCAGCGGCGAGCCGACGGCGGGACGTTCCTGGCCTCACTGACCGTTGCCCCCGTTGGCAACGGATCCCGGGAATCTGGCGGAGCCGTCGCGATCGCGGCCGACGTCAGCGAGCGGTCACGGGCGGAGAAGAACGCGAGGGAAGCCGACTCGAAGTACCAGACGCTCGTCACGCGGCTTCCGCTCGTCACCTATCTCTACGCCAGCCACGATCGCTCCTCTCCGATCTACGTCAGCCCTCAGATCGAGGCGCTGCTCGGTTACACGCCTGCCGAGTGGCTCGCCGAGGGCGACCTACGGTCGCGGCTGATCCATCCCGACGACCGGGAGCGGGTGCTGGCAGAAGCGGCGAACAGCGCCAGCGCGGACGCCCAGCTTCGCTCCCAGTACCGCATGCTCGCCCGCGACGGTCACGTGATCTGGGTTCGCGACGAGTCCAGCACAGTGCGAGACGAGAAGGGCAACCCCGCGTACATCCAGGGTTACCTCCTCGACATCAGCGAGCAGAAGCTCGGCACTGATGAGCTCGCGCGGGTGCACGAAGCGGAGCGGGAAGCACTCGCCCGCGCCGCCGATCGCGAGGGGCGGCTCAACTTCCTGGCCAGAAGCACCGATGCGCTCGCGGCCTCGCACGACTACGAGCAGGCGCTTCGACAGATCGCCGATCTCGCTGTGCGACGCTTCGCTGACTGGTGCATCTTCGACATCAGCGACGACGCGGGGGCGCTTTCACGGCGCGTGGTCGTACACGCGGAGCCACTTGCCGCAGGACGAGCCGCGCAGCGTGGGCCCGACGAGGATCCAGATCAGGTCGCAAGGCGTGTCGTCGCCAGGCGGCGAGCGGAAATCGTTCCGGCGCCCGACTCTGCACCGACGGCGATCCCGTCCGTCAGCGGGATCGAAGCCGAGTCGTACATGTGCCTCCCGCTGCTCGTGCGCGAGCGCGTCGTCGGTGCGGTGACGATCATCTCGACGACTCCGGGCCGCAGATTTACCGCAGGAGACCTTGGCCTCATCCGCGACCTGGCCCGCAGGGTGGCGCTCGCGATCGACAACTCCCGTCTGTACGCGGAGGTGGAAGAGCGCGCCGAAGCCGCGCGCGTGCTGACCTACGTAGCGGACGGTGTTTTCCTTCTCGACCGCGCAGGCGTGATTCAACTGTGGAATCCGGCTGCCGAGGCTATGACCGGACTGGCTGCGAGCGCCGTGCTCCATCGCCCTGCCACGGACGTTCTCCCTGACTGGCAAGAGATCGCTGAGCGAATCCCGATCGAGAGCTCAGCGGAGCCAGGGCAGGAGGAGACCGTTCCATTCGAAACGCCTACTGGGGAGCGCTGGTTCTCGATTGTGGGCGTCAACTTCTTCGGTGGCACCGTCTATGCGTTCCGGGACGTCACGGAGGCGCGCCGCCTGGACGAGCTCAAGGCCGAGTTCGTCACGACGGCTTCGCACGAGCTGCGGACGCCGCTCGCGGCCGTGTACGGCGCCGCCCAGACGCTAAGCCGGCACGACTTTGCGCTCGACGAAGCAGGCCGCGCCCGCTTCATCTCGCTGATCACCGACGAATCGGAGCGGTTGAGCAGGATCGTGAACGAGATCCTGCTTGCGAGCCAGCTCGACGCAGGGCGCCTCGACCTCGTGAGCGAGCCGTTCGATCCCGCCGATCTCGTCGAGCGCGTCGTCGAGGCAAGGCGCGCGCACCTGCCGCCGACGGTCACGCTGGACCTCGCTCTTCCGGAAGAGTCCGCGCCTTCGGTAGCCGCCGACCGCGACAAGGCGCGTCAGGTCCTCGTCAACTTCGTCGAGAACGCGATCAAATACTCGCCGGACGGCGGACGCGTCGAGGTCGGGATCGACCAGACGGAGGGCGCCGTGCGCTTCTATGTCGCTGACGAGGGGCTCGGGATCCCAGAGGTCGAGCACGAGCGGATCTTCGACAAGTTCTACCGCCTCGATCCCGAGATGACCCGAGGCGTTGGCGGTACCGGGCTCGGGCTCTACATCTGCAGCGAGCTCGTGCGCCGAATGGGCGGCCGGATCTGGGTGCAATCGGACCACGGTGAGGGCTCGACATTCTCGTTTGAGCTGCCGATGGCTGAGGTACCGCTGCCGGCGGGGCTGGGCCCGGAGCCGCAGGAGGCCCCGACCGACCGCTGACGCGGCGTCCTGGCGGCCCGTCAAACTTCGGCACGCGTGCACCTACGTGCGATCAAGCTGCGCGGCTTCAAGTCGTTCCCGGACCCTGTCGAGGTTCGGCTCGAGCGCGGCGTCGCCGTCGTCGTCGGGCCGAACGGCTCGGGGAAGTCGAACGTCTCGGACGCGCTGCTCTGGGCCGCCGGCAGCCTCGCCCCGAGCGAGCTCCGCGCCGAGAAGCCCGACGACGTGCTGTTCGCGGGCGGCGGCGATCGACCCCGGGCCGATTTCTGCGAGGTCGAGCTCCTCTTCGACAACGAGGACGGGGCGCTGGCCGAGCTGCCCTTCGCCGAGGTCTCGTTCCTGCGCCGCCTGCACCGCGGGGGCGAGGGCCAGTATCTGGTCAACCGTTCGCCCGTCCGGCGCACCGACCTCGTCGAGCTCCTGGCCGACGTCGGACTGGGCGGTCAGATGGGCTCGATTATCAGCCAGGGGCGTGTCGAGGAGATCCTGTCCAGCAAGCCCGCGGAGCGCCGCCTGCTCGTCGAGGAGGCCGCGGGCCTCGGTCGCTTCAAGCGCCGCCGTCACCGGGCCGAGCTGAAGCTCGCGCGCGTCGCGGTCGACGTCGAGCGCGCCCGCGACCTCGAGGCCGAGGTCAAGAAGCGGCTGCGCCCGCTCGCGCTCCAGGCGACCGCCGCCGAGCGTGCCGAGAAGCTGCGCGTCGAGATCGGCTCGATCCGCGCCCGGATCGCGCAGCTCGAGCTCACAACGGTCGACGACCGCCGGGCCGAAGCCCAGGAGCGCCGCGAAGCAGCAAACCTTGCCCGCAATCGCACGGCCAAGGACCTCGAGGGGCTTCTGCGTGAGCGGGACCGCGTCGAAGGCGAGCTCGTCGGCGCCGCCGGGGGCAGGGAGGAGGCCACCGCCGGGCTCTATCGTCTGAAGAGCGCCGCCGAGCGGCTCGAGCTGCGCCGAGAGAGCGCCCAGGCGCTCGCCGAGCGCTTGCGTGCCAACCCGCCCCGGGTGCGCTCGCTCGAGCGGGAGCGCTTGCTCGAAGAGGCTCGCCTTGCCCGGGAGCGCCTCGGTGCGCTCGAACGCACGCTTGCGGAGCTCGAGGGTCTGCCACCTGCCGCCCGTGCGCTCGCCGAGCAGGGTGAGCGCCTCGTCCTGTCGTCGCTGGACGTGGACGAAGGGGACGAGCGTGCCGTCGCGGCCGCGCTCGCCTGGCGCGCGGCGGCTGTACTCGCACCCGATGCGGCGGCGGGACTGAAGCTGCTCGAGCAGGCGCGGGCCGCCGGGCTAGGCAACCTCGGCGTCGTCCTCGGCGTCGCGAAGCCCGAGGCGCCGATCGTTGCCAAGGAGCAGCTGCTCGAGTCGACGGAGCTTTCTGTGACGCGCGAGGGCTTTGCGTACGACCCGGCGCGCGGCGAGCTCTGGTACGCAGGCGAGGCCGCCGAGGCCGTCCTGCTCGAGCTCGAGGCCCGCCGCCGGTCGATCGAGGCCGAGATCCAGGAGCTGGAGCGGGCCGCGGAGCGCGCCGCCGCCAACCCGGCGCCGCCGGACTCGCGGCTCGCTGAGGCCGCGGAACGGCTGGCCGCGATCCTCGCCGAGGCTGCGAAGCTTGCGACCCGCTTCGAGCCGAGCCTCGGGGCACGGGCCGATGCCCGAGGCGAGCGGGCACGACAGTTGGGCGAGGAGCTGCGCGAGCTCGGCGCCCGCGAAGCCGAGCTGCGGCGGACTGCGGCGGCGGCCGCCGAGCGCGCCGCGGCGGTCGACGTCGAGCTGGCGACCCTCGCGGCCGAGGCGAAGGAGCTCGCGCGTCGGATCGAGGAGGCCGGCGCCGAGGCGGCCGAAGGCGACGACCCGGACGACCTCGAAGCGAAGCTCGAGCGCCTCGAGCGCCGGCGTGAGGCCCTCGGCAGCGTCAACCCGCTTGCCAAGGAGGAGTACGAGCGCGAGCAGGAGCGGCTCACCGAGCTTCGTGACCAGACGGCCGACCTCGAACGGAGCCTGAAGGAGCTGAAGAGTCTGCGCGACGAGCTCGCCGAGACCGTCGAGCGCCGCTTCGAGGAGACCTTCGCGGCCGTCCGCGATCACTTCCAGGAGGTGGCGGCGACGCTTTTCCCGGGCGGAGAGGGCCGGCTCCGTCTGACTGAGCCGGAGCTCGAAGGCGAGGACGAGGGCACCGAGCCCGGGATCGAAATCGAGCTCCGGCCCGCCGGAAAGCGCGTCACCCGGCTCTCGCTGCTGTCAGGGGGCGAGAAGGCGCTGGGTGCGATCTCGTTCCTGTTCGCCCTCTTCCTCGCGCGGCCGCATCCCTTCTACCTGCTGGACGAGGTCGAGGCCGCCCTCGACGACGCGAACATCGGCCGCTTCGTCGAGCTGCTCCGCCATTACTCGGAGCGCGCGCAGTTCATCGTCATCACCCACCAGAAGAAGACGATGGAGGCCGCGGATATCCTCTACGGCGTGACGATGGGCGCCGACGGAGTCTCGCAAGTCGTGTCGCGGCGCCTGCCCCGCGAAGCCGTCGCGGCTTGACTCGCGCTCCTGGGGCGCCGCTGGCGGTGCGGGGCCGGAGGGAACAGTGCTCACCAGCACGGGCCCGGAGAGCACCGTGCCGCCAGCGGCGTCAGGTGGCGGCCAAGGGAGCGGGAGTTCACCTCCCGCGACCGCAAGACTGCTTTCGCGGCTTCGCCCGGCGGGAGCCGCCTCTGGCCAGGAGTGCGAGGTGACTACGTGGGCTGCGCTCCTCGGGGACGAGGAGCCGGCTGAGGAACGGGCGGCCGAGCCCAGCTTCTTCGGCCGACTGCGCGATTCGCTCGGCAAGAGCCGCCGGGCGCTGACCGAGCAGCTGGCGGCGGCCGCGTTCGATCCGGCCGACGACGAGGCCTGGGAGCGGCTCGAGGAAGCCCTGATCGCGGCGGACGTCGGCGTCCCGGCGACAGCGGAGCTCGTGCGCCGGCTGGAGGTGCGCGGCGAAGTGGGCGACCTCACCGAGGCGTTGGTCGAGGAAGCCTCGGCGATGCTCGGTGAGCCCGGAACGCTGAGCGTGCAAGAGCGGCCGAGCGTGCTCCTGGTCGTCGGCGTCAACGGCACGGGGAAGACGACGACGATCGGCAAGCTCGCCCACCATCTCCACGAACACGGGCGCTCGGTGATCGTCGCGGCGGCTGACACGTTCCGCGCCGCGGCGGAGGAACAGCTCGAGATCTGGGCCGACCGCGCGCAGGCCGACTTCGTCGGCTCGGAGCGCGGCGGCGATCCGGCCGCGGTTGCCTACGACGCGATCGAGGCCGCGTCGGCGAGGGACCGTGACATCGTCGTCGTCGACACCGCGGGCCGCCTGCACACGCAGACGAACCTCATGGAAGAGCTGGCGAAGGTCAGGCGAGTGATCGAAGGCAGGCTGGCGGGCGCGCCGCACGAGACGCTGCTCGTCGTCGACGCGACCACCGGCCAGAACGGTGTCCGCCAGGCGCAGCTCTTCGGCGAAGCGGTGCAGGTGACCGGAGTCGCGCTGACGAAGCTCGACGGCTCGGCGAAGGGCGGGGTCGCGCTCGCGATCGCTTACGAGCTCGGGCTACCGGTGAAGCTCGTGGGGGTAGGCGAAGGGGTCGAAGACCTCCGCCCGTTCAACCCGCGCGACTTCGCCCGGGCCCTGCTGACCTAGCTCCTCTCGATTCCGAACGCGATGTTGACCGTCGTCTTGTACTGGCTGATCTTGCCGTCCTCGACGTTTGCGCTCATCGAGATCACATCCGCGCCGCTGATGCCGCGGATTGTCTTTGCCGCCTCCTGAACGGCTGCGTCGGCGGCCTTGGCGAAGCTCTCCGGCGACGAGCCGATGACCGTTACGACTTTTGCCACGTTTGCCATGTCTCTCCGCTCCTTTGTACGTTAGGGGCGGCGAGAATAACGCCTCTCAGGCCGAAAGCTCGGGCCCCACGGGCGGGATCTCCGGTCCTACGGGCGGCGGCTCGTCCGGAGGCGCAGGCTCATCCGGAGGAGGCTCTGGCTGCGGCGGCGGCTCCGGTTGAGGCGGAGGAACCGGCTGCTCCTGCATCCCGTCAGCCTCCCGGTGAGACCAGCGCCTTGTAGTCGCTGATTACTCCCTCGGCGGTCACTCGCAGCCGAACGTCGTACTCCGTTGGCAACTCTTCGCCCCGCTCGCGGAATGCTTCCTCGGCCCTCTCGACCGCGTCTCGCGCGGCATCGGCGAAGCTGGTCTTGCTTGTGCCCTCGAACCATTCTCGATCTTCGGACATCATGAGCGCCTCCAGTTCGTGTTGACCTCGCGGACCATACGACTTACGGCGACAAGGTTCCCCTTTTGCTCGTAGATCATCCGTGCTCGGGCAATGAGCTGATCAGCCTCCTCCGTCGTCCCCATCGCCTCGAGGACTTCGGCGAGGCTCAGAAACGCTATCGCCTGGAGATCGGGAAAGTCGGTGCTCTCGACCAGGGCCTCAGCCTCGCGGGCAAGCTGCTCGGCCTGATCGAGCTCGCCGCGCTTCGCGAGCACCTTTGCCTTGACGCTGCGCCAGAGAACCTGGGGCTCGAGGTCATCGACAGCAGCAAGCTCATGGGTGATCTCTGCGAACCGGGCCGCCTCGTCGTTTCGGCCCTGCCTATAGATCGACTCGGCCAGAAAGGCCGCGATCGACGCGCGCGCTCCTCTTTCGCCCATCCGCTCGAGGGTCTCATAGCCCCAGCGAAGCTCCCGCTCGGCGGCTTCGTCGTCGCCGGCTAGCGTCTCGATCGCCGCTGCGAGCAACGACCGGGCAGCACGCCGGTGCCCGAGCCCGAGTTCTTCGTACTGGTCGCGCGCCGCGGCCCAGAGCTTTCGTGCCTCGTCGAAGTCGCCGCGCATCGCGCGCAGGCCGGCGAGGATGTTCCAGATCGCGGCCTCGAGCGCGCGCGCGCCGGTCACCTCGGTCAGGAAGCTCTCGCAGCGAGAGATCGCCTCCTCGACAGGCGTCGGACCGAAATAAAGCGACACGGCAAGCAATGCCACCAGCGTCGCTTGCTCCCGCACGTCTCCCGCCAGCCGCGCGTGCTCGAGAGCCCGCTCGAGCGCCTCTGCACGCGCTCCCCAGTGGCTGGCGCGGACGGCGACCTCGCTTCGCAGTCGCCACGCTCTGGCGAGTCCGAGGTCATCACCGGCATCCTCGAGGACGGGAATGGCTCGAGCGGTCACCTCCGGAATCGTTCGGGTCGCCTCTGCCTCCATCGACCCCGCAAAGATCTTGTGGAACTCGCGCTCGATCAGCGCCCGCGCTTCCAGGCGGGCGTCTCCGGCCGCGAGCGCGCCGTCCAGCGCCTCGCTGAGCACGTCGCCGGCGCGTTCGAAGTCGCCCGTCACCATCAGCGCGCTGCCCAGCTCGGTCAGAAGTTCACCCCGGAGTGTGTGCTCGCTCGGAAGGAGCAGAACCGCGCGGGAGATCAGGTTCGCCGCCGCGGTGACATCCCCGCCGCCAATGACCGCGCGGCGGCCTGCCGCGCCGAGCCGCTCGCCGGCCCGCGTTGCGAGCGCCACGTCCTGCTCGCTGACCGGCCCGAGCTCTTCTCGATAGCGGAACGCCTGCTCGAGGTGGTAGCCGAGGATCTCCTCGAGCTCGCCGGCTCGCTCACCGGCCGTGTGCTCCAGCCAGTCGGCGTAACGCTCGTGGAGTTCGGCGCGTGTCCCCTTGGGGATGCCCAGATACGCCGCATCGCGGATGAGGATGTGGCGAAAGCGGAAGCCGTCCTCTCGTGGGAAGATCGACCGGGAGGGCCGGATCAGGTCCTTCCGCATCAGCGTCATCAAATGGGTGCCCACCGAGGGCGCTTCCTCGTCGGAGAGGTCGATGACGGCGCCGCGCCAGAACTCCTTGCCGATGACTGACGCTCGCTCGATCACGGCCCGCTCCTCCGGCTCCAGCCGGTCGAGACGCGCGGCCAGGAGCGCGTGGATCGAGGGTGGGATCGAGAGCCCAGTTGCGGGCGCTCCCTCCTCGATGATCATCGCGAGCATCTGCTCGACGAAGAGCGGGTTGCCCTCGGCGGCCTGCGTGATCCTCGCGAGCAGATCGGAGCTCAGCTCGGCTTCGCCCCGCATGAGCTCCAGTAGCAGCGACTCCGCCTCGTCCTTCGAGAGCGGGTCGAGCCTGATCGAGGTCGAGTTCGGCGAGACGGCGAGCCACGCCGGATGCTTGTCGAGAAGCTCCGGACGCGCCAGGCAGACGACGAGGATCGGCGCGTCGCGGCTCCAGCCGACGAGATATTCGACGAGCTCGAGGAACGTGGGCTCAGCCCACTGGAGATCGTCGAAGGCGACGATGAGCGGCCGATCGGCTGCGAGCCGTTCGAGCAGGCGGCGCACGGCCCAGTTGGTCTCCTCGGCCGCACCGGCCTGCTCGGCGACGCCGACGGCTCCGGCGACGCGGGCAGCGATGCGCTCCGCATCGTCATCGCCGTCGACCAGCTCTTCGATGTGGGACTGGGTCAGGTCGCCCGCAGCCTCGCGCACGACGTCGCGAAGGGGCCAGTAGGTGATCCCCTCGCCGTACGGCAGACAGCGGCCGATGAGCACGGATGCCTCATCGCCGACGTTCGCCAGCAGCTCCTTGGCCAGCCTGGACTTGCCGATCCCGGCCGAACCGACGACGGTGACCAGGCGGCATTCGCGCTCCTGCACGGCTTCGTCGAAGGCAGTGCGCAGCGTGGCGAGCTCCTGCTCCCTGCCCACCATCGGCGCATCGAGCCGGCGCGCGAAGGCCGGGGCGCCTTCCAGGACGCCGAGCAGCCGCCAGGCCTCGACTGCCTCCTTCTTACCCTTGACCTCGATCGGCTCCATCGGCTCCACGAGGGCCGCGTTCTCGACGAGCCGGCGCGTCGCCTCGCCGAGCAAGATCTCCCCGCCGCGCGCGGCCTTCTGGAGGCGCTCGGCGACGACGATCGCGTGGCCGGTCGCAAACGCCTGGCCGCTCGAGTGGTCGCCCGCCACCACCTCGCCCGTGTTGACGCCGGTGCAAACCGAGATCTCGACTCCGAAGTCCCGCTCGAGCCCCTCGTTTAGTTCCGAGAGCGCCGTCCGCAGCTCCGTGGCGGCCCGAACCGCGCGCAGTGCGTCGTCGTCGTGCAGGGTCGGGATGCCGAAGACCGCCATCACCGCGTCGCCGATGAACTTCTCGACGGTGCCGCCGTGCCGCTCGAGCACCGTCTTCACGTCCTGGTGGTAGCGGGAGAGGACCCGCTGCAGAACCTCCGGGTCGAGCCGCTCGCCGAGCGGCGTCGAGTCGGCGACGTCGCAGAAGAGGACCGTCACGGTCTTCCGCAAAACGGCCATGGCACGAGTGTACGACTGAGGGCACCGCTTGCGGTGCCCGCCTCAGGACGTGCGGGCTCTGCCCGCGCGTCCGTCTGAAATGACCGGTCGACGCGATCGAACTGCAACCAGACCGATCTCTGGGGCTCAGTTCCGAGTCCCCCAGAGGGCCGCAAGTACACTGGCTCGGTGTTCGACGCCCTCTCAGACCGGCTTCAGGCGGCCCTGCACGACGTGCGGGGGCGCGGACGGCTCGACGAGGATTCGGTCTCGCGCGCCATGCGCGAGATCCGTCTCGCTCTGCTCGAGGCAGACGTCAACTTCAAGGTCGTGAAGGACTTCGTCGCCCGCGTGCGTGCGCGAGCGCTCGGCGCCGATGTCACGAAGAGCCTCACCCCGGGCCAGGAGGTGGTGCGGATCGTTCACGAGGAGCTGACCGCGCTCATGGGCGCCGGCGACTCGAAGCTCGCGTTTGCGAGCAAGCCGCCGACCGTGATCCTCCTCGCCGGGCTCCAGGGGGCGGGGAAGACGACGGCAGCCGCCAAGGTCGCCTTGCTCCTCCGCAAGGAAGGGCACACGCCCGCGCTCGTCGCGGCCGACCTGCAGCGCCCCGCCGCAGTCGAGCAGCTCGAGCAACTCGGCCGGCAACTTCAGATCCCGGTCTATACGGCGGGCGATCCCGTGTCCGCCGTCACAGAGGGGATCGAGCAGGCCCGCAGACAGGGGCGGGATGTCGTCGTGCTCGACACCGCCGGCCGGCTCCATGTCGACGAGCCGTTGATGGAGGAGCTGGCTGCGGTCCGCAAGGCGGCGAAGCCGACAAACGTCCTCCTCGTGCTCGACGCGATGACCGGCCAGGAAGCCGTCTCGGTCGCCGAGGCGTTCCAGGAGCGCGTCGCCTTCGACGGAGTCGTCCTGACCAAGCTCGACGGCGACGCGCGCGGTGGCGCCGCGCTGTCGGTGAAGGCGGTCACCGGCAAGCCGATCAAGCTCGCCTCGGTGGGGGAGAAGCTCGACCAGCTCGAGTACTTCCACCCCGACCGCATGGCCTCGCGGATCCTCGGCATGGGCGACGTGCTGACGCTGATCGAGAAGGCGGAAGAGGCCGTCGAGGAAGACGAGCAGGCGCGGCTGGAGCAGCAGCTGCTCGCAGGGGAGTTCACCTTCGACGATTTCCTCGCGAGCTACAAGATGCTGCGGCGCATGGGGCCGCTGAAAGGCGTGCTTTCGATGATCCCGGGCCTGGGCAAGCAGCTCCAGGGGCTGGACGTGAACGAGAGGGACATGTCCAAGGTGGAGGCGATCGTGCTTTCGATGACGCCCAAGGAGCGGTTGATGCCGCACCTGATCGACGGCTCACGGCGCAAGCGCATCGCAGCGGGGAGCGGGACGACGATCCAGCAGGTCAATCAGCTGCTCTCAGCCCGCAAGCAGATGCAGAAGATGATGAAGCAGATGAAGAAAGGCAAAATGCCGGGGCTTCCACCGGAGCTTCTGCAGCAAGCCCAACAACAAGGCCGTCGGTGAACGAAATCGAGAAACTGAATCGCGGGCGGAGCCGGGCTTTGCCCGAGCGCAGCCCACGTAATGTGGACTCAACGGAAGGTGTAAAGGAGGGGGCTCATGGGGGAACCATGGGTTCCCCATGCTGAAAATGCCGGGGCTTCCACAAGAACTGCTCCAGCAGGCCCAACAACAACAACAAGGAAGAAGGTGAAATGGCGGTACGGATGCGTTTGACCCGAGTGGGCTCGAAGAAGAACCCGATCTACCGGGTTGTCGTCGCCGATTCGCGCTCGCCGCGGGACGGCAAGTTCATCGAGATCGTCGGGCGCTACAACCCGCAGACCGACCCCTCGACGATCGACTTCGACGAAGACAAGGTCAAGGAGTGGCTCGCGAAGGGCGCGACGCCGTCCAATACGGTCGCACGCCTGCTGAAGGCGGCAAAAGTCGGTGGTTGAGCTCCTCGCTCATCTCGCGCGGCAGCTCGTCGACGATCCGGACGCGGTCGAGGTCGAGGAGGTGCGGCGCGAGGGCTCGACCGTCCTCCAGTTGCGGGTGGCAAAGGACGACGTCGGCCAGGTGATCGGCCGCCAGGGGCGGATCGCCCGCGCGCTGCGTGCCATCGTGCGCGCCAGCGGCTCGCGCTCGCACCACCGCGTCGTGCTCGAGATCCTCGAATAACCAAAAGATGCGCGTCGCTGCGCTCTACGACATCCACGGCAATCCGCCGGCGCTCGAGGCCGTTCTCGCCGAGCTCCCCGAGGACGTCGATCTGATCCTCGTGGGCGGTGACTTCTTCGGCGGCCCCCGTCCGGCGGAGACGCTCGACCGGTTACGAGAGCTCGGCGACCGAGCTCGGTTCATCCGCGGGAACGCCGAGCGGGAGCTCGTCGATCGCGACCCGCCGAGGCCGGCCGGGCCGCCCCCGGGCGCGCTCGACGAGCAACGGGCGAAGCTGACGGAGGAGCAAGTCGCTTTCGGCTACGGGGTGCCTCCGCAGCAGGAGCTCGAGATCGAAGGGCTCGGTTCCGTGCTCTTTTGCCACGCGACTCCGCGCAACGACGTGGAGATCGTCACGCCCGCATCGTCGGAGGACCGTCTGCATGAAGTTCTCGCCGGCGTGAAGGCGAATGTCGTCGTCGTCGGTCACACGCACATGCAGGACGACCGCCTCGTCGACGGCATCAGGTTCGTGAATGCAGGCAGCGTCGGCATGCCGTACGAGGACGCGCCGGGCGCCTACTGGGCCCTGCTCGGGCCCGATGTGGAGTTCCGGCGCACTGAGTTCGAACCGGTCCAGTTCGCGGACTACGAGTTTCCGCAGGCCACGCGGGCCGAGGCGACCGAGTACTTCGAGAGCCTCATCGCATGAGCGATCTCATTCGCGTCGGCCGGGTCGGGCGCCCGCATGGGCTGGACGGCGCGTTCTTCGTCGAGGAAGCCAGCGAGGACCCGGAGCGCTTCGCGGTCGGCAACGCGCTCCTTGCGCAAGGTGTCCGCGTCGAGATCGTCGAGTCGAAACGCTCCGGCGGGCGGCCCGTGATCCGACTCGACCGCGCGCTCGAGCGCGGCACCCCACTCGACGTGGAGCGCGGAAGCCTGCCCGAGCCCGACGAAGGCTCGTACTACGCCTTCCAGCTCGTCGGCCTCGAGGTGGCGGAGGAGGGGGGTGGCCGGCTCGGGGTCGTGGTCGAGGTGTCTTCCGGCCCTGCGAACGACGTGCTCGAGCTCGACAGCGGGCTCGCCCTGCCGCTCGTCGACGCGTGCGTGCGGAAGGTCGATCTCGACGCAGGTCGAATCCTGGTGCAGCCCGGCTTCGCATCCCACGGGTAACCTCATTCGTCTTTGCGCATCGATGTCTTCACGCTCATCCCTCACGCGTTCGGTTGGCTCACGGAGCAGCGTCCGCTTGCGGCGGTGCTCGGTACCGAGCTCGAGCTTCGCCTGCTCAACTACCGCGACACCTCGCCGCTCAAGTCCGGTCAGGTCGACGATGACCCCTACGGGGGCGGAGCGGGCATGGTGCTGCGGGTCGACGTCGTCGCCGCTGCGCTCGACGCGGCCTACGGCGGAAAACCAGATCATCGGGTGGTTGCGCTGACGCCGCAGGGACGCCAGCTCGACCAGCAGTTGGTGGAGGAGCTTGCAGGGACGGAGGAGCTGACCCTCCTCTCCGCGCGCTTTGAAGGCTTCGACGAGCGCGTTGTCGAGCATCTGGCCACCGACGCCATCTCGATCGGACCGTACGTGCTCTCCGGCGGCGAACTGCCGGCCATGGTCCTGCTCGACGCGATCGCGCGACGGCTACCCGGCGCGCTCGGCAGCGAGGACTCCGGGGTCGAGGAGAGCTTTTCGGCCGAGCTCGAGGGCGGCTTCGAATACCCGCAGTACACGCGCCCCCCGGAGTTCAGGGGCTGGACGGTGCCCGAGGTGCTGCTCTCGGGAAATCATGCGCGGATCGCCGAGTGGCGCCGCGAGCAGAGTCGCGCAAGGACAGTCCGCTGAGGAACCCGGCGACAGCGTCGCCTGACCGCGATGCGGCTTGCCGCACCGCGGACCAGTGGAGGGGGTGCGGGGGAACCGGGAGGTTCCCCCGCCGAAGGCGCCTGGTATGAGAAACCCGGTCGACGTGCTGACGCACGGCCTGCCGCGCGAATGGCGCATCGCCATCGACTGGGCGGTGACGATTCTCGGTGCGGTTGTGATCGTGCTCGCGATCAAGGCCTACGTCGTCAACCCGTACCGGATCCCGTCTTCATCGATGGAGCCGACACTCCACTGCGCGCGACCTCTCTCCGGCTGCATGGCCCGCTTCTCCGACCGCGTGCTCGCGAACCGGTTCATCTACCACTTCCGCGATCCGCACCGGGGCGAGATCGTCGTCTTCAAGACGCCTCCTCGTGCACAGATCGCATGCACTCACGCGGCCGGCGGGGGCGGGGGGGACACCTTCGTCAAACGCCTGATCGCGCTGCCGGGCGACCGCTGGCGCGAGCAGGACGGGTACATCTACATCAACGGCGCCAAGCTCAACGAGCCCTATATCGAGGCCTCGCGCCGGGACGCACAGACGATTCCGGAAAAGATGGTTCCGAAGGACCAGTACGTGATGCTCGGCGACAACCGCTCCTCCTCGTGCGACTCCCGGTCTTGGGGCACCGTTCCGCGTCAGAACCTGATCGGCCCGGTCTTCGCGACCTACTGGCCGCCCAGGCGCATCGGCTTTCGTTAACGCAGGTGCGCTAGCATCCCCGCAAGGCCCGCGAGAGGCCTCATCGCCATGACGAACCCGATCGAACTCCTCGAGCAGCGACAGCTGCGATCCGACCTGCCGCAGTTCAAAGCCGGCGACACCGTGCGTGTGCACTTCCAGGTCATCGAAGGCCAGCGCCGGCGCGTCCAGGTCTTCGAAGGCATCGTCCTCAAGCGCCAGGGCGCCGGCGTGCGCGAGACGTTCACCGTCCGGAAGCAGTCGTTCGGCGTCGGCGTCGAGCGGACGTTCCCGCTCCACTCGCCCAAGATCGAGAAGATCGAGGTGCAGGCGATCGGGGACGTCAACCGCGCGAAGCTCTACTACTTGCGCGCGAAAGTGGGGAAGAAGGCGCGCGTCCGCGAGGTGCAGCGGGGACCCACGCTATCCTCGCCCCGTGCCGCCGACGACGTCGAGCCAGGAGCAGAGCCCTCTGCCGAGGAGCCCGCTGCCGAAGAAGCTGCCGGGGATGAGCCCGAGGCAGAAGAGTCGGCTGCAGTCGTCGAGGACGGGTCAGAGGCTGCTGAGGTTCGACCGAAGGCTCGGCGCTCGCTACGTCGCCGGGGCTGACGAGGCCGGCCGAGGCTCGCTCGCCGGGCCGCTCGTCGTCGCGGGCGTCCTCCTCGATTACGAATCCCTTCGCGATCACCGTGTCCGGCCGCTTGCGCAGCTGAACGACTCGAAGCAGGTCAGCCCCGAGCACCGGGAGGAGCTCTTCCGGGCCGTCGTCGGGTGCGCGGCGCGGATCTCGGTGCAGGTGATCTCGCCGGGGGAGATCGACCGCGAGGGCCTGCACCGCTCGAATCTCGCGGGTCTGCGCCGTGCGCTTCACGCTCTGACGCCTCCCGCCGAGGCGTGCCTCGTGGACGGTTTCCGCCTTGGGCCGAGCGCTCCCGAGCACGTTGCCGTCGTCGACGGCGACGAGCGAAGCGCTGCGGTCGCTGCCGCCTCGATCGTCGCCAAGGTCGTCCGTGATCGCACCATGCGCCGTCTGGACTCGCTCTTTCCGGGCTACGGCTTCTCTTCGCACGTCGGTTACATCACGCCGCGACATTCGCGGATCGTGCGGGAGCGCGGTCCCTGTGAGATCCATCGTCGCTCCTTCCAGGCGCTCTGCTATCTCAGCGAAGAAGAAGCCGCCGCCCGCCTCGCCGCGGTCCAGTAGTAGTACGCGCGCGATCGGTTCGCGTGCGGAACGCCGCGCCCTGTGGCATTACCGGCTGCGCGGCTATCGAATCCTGGCCGCGAACGCATGGGTCGGCGGCTACGAGCTCGACCTCGTCGTGCGCCGCG
>DASWDJ010000141.1:0-5021 GCA_036395295.1 Gaiellaceae bacterium
GCGTGGGATCTCCCGGTTCTCGCGCATGGAGACTCCGTACATGCACGGGTTCTCAGACCGCGCGGGGTTCGCCGACAGCTCGCGATAGCGCTGCCGGCGATGTGGCCTTCCGCCTCTGGAGACGGCGTCGGCACCCCGAACAAGGTGATTTCGCGGCTCAATAGCCCAGCCTGCACGTACCTCTGTCAACGCTTCGCCTGCGCCCTCACGAACGCCGACGCATGACTCGAGGCCACCGTGGATCGCTACTCCTTCGATGTAGAGCTCTCTCATCTCCATCTCCATGCCGGTTTATCCCGGCGCACCCCCAGTTCCCGCCGCCACCCTCCGAACGTTCCACGCCCCATACGCCGGGAGGTTCCTCGGGGCAGCACCTCCAGGCTCTTCGCCCCTTCCATCGCCTTCACCCGGACTTCCACGGGCTCGGCTCCTCCTCGTCCGCCCGAAGGCGGGTACTAACGACGCGGCAGGCTTCGCTTCATGCTGCGGACCGCTCAGTTGCTCCCCCAGAAGGGCTCTTGACGCTGGGCTCCGACCCGGCCCGTTACCAGACCGAGCCGCCAGCCTGCTACCGGGCCTCCTGGCAGCTACCCGGACGGGACTCACACCCGCTGGCGACGACGAGCTTCTGTTGGATCAGGTCATCCCATCAACCACCTCCAACGCTGGGCGCACGAAGAAGAGCACGTAGAACCGGCGCAACCAGAGCGTCTCAACCGTGAAGAAGTCACACTCGAGGATTGCGGTCGCCTGCTGGCGCAGGAACTCCCGCCAGCTGACGCTCGCTCGCCTCGATGCGGGGTCGATGCCGTGGCGGTGGAGAATGTTCCAAACGCTGCTCGCCGACAGCGGCATCCCGAGCGCGACCAGCTCGCCCTGGATGCGCTTGTAGCCCCAGCTCGGGTTCTCCGCCGCCAGGCGCAGGATCAGCTCTTGCCTCTGCGCGGCCAGCGGCGGTCTGCCCGGGCGCCGGCCCGCATAGGTCCAGCGGCGACGGACGAGGGCGCGATGCCAGCGCAGCAGCGTCGCCGGCTGAACCAAGAACGAGCGCCGGCTCCGCGGCAACAGCTGGCCGAGCGCCGCCAGCAAGACCCGATCGGCCGACCGCAGGCGCGGCCGCCCGACCTGGCGCCGCAGCACCTGCAGCTCATGCCGCAGCACCAAGATCTCAAGCTCCTTCGCCCGCTCCGAACGACCAAAGAGAACCAGCAGCTCGAACAGACGGCGAACGACCCAGTAAGCGAAGGACAGGCCCTCAAGCAGCAGACGTTGACTACGCATCTGCCGACGCTACCCGCTCGAACGACCCCGGGTTACTCCTCCCCCTCCGTCCGCGCGCGCGAGAAGCGGCGCGCGAGTTTCTGGGACCCACAGGGTACAAAATGGGTACAAAATTCGCGTCAGTTCTGACAACACGGCGTTCTTCAAACCGACCATTTTCGGGCGATTTGATTCCTAGCGGCTTCTAGGGTGATAGCTGAAGGCCCCATGACTGAGTTGTGCTTTCAGTTCGAGCAGGCGCTGCTTAGAAGGCGCAGTCGCGGCGAGCGCACGGCTTCGAGTTCCGAGCGCGCCGGCCGATGCGAAAGCCGGCGCGCTCCGAGCGCATCGTGCTAGCCGGCGGTGGAGGTTGTGTCCGCCTCCCGTGGCTGCGGGACGATGCGGATGTAGGGTTTCGGCGATTCCCACTCGCCGAAGATGTCCCTCGCCTCGTCGTCGGAGACCGAGCCGGCGATGATCACGTCTTCGCCCTGCTGCCAGTTCACGGGCGTCGCGACCTTGTGCTTGGCCGTGAGTTGCAGCGAGTCGATCACGCGAAGCACCTCGTCAAAGTTCCGTCCCGTCGTCATCGGGTAGACGAGGATCAGCTTGACCTTCTTGTCCGGCCCGATCAAGAACACGTTCCGGACCGTCTGGTTGTCCGCGGGCGTGCGCGCCTTCGCGTCGCCCGACGTCTCCGCCGGCAGCATCCCGTAAAGCTTCGACACCTTGAAGTCGGCGTCGCCGATGATCGGGTAGTTGGGAGCATGTCCCTGCGTCTCTTCGATGTCCTTCGCCCACCCCTGGTGGTCGCCTGTCGAGTCAACCGACAGCCCGATGATCTTGACGTTCCGCTGCTCGAACTCCGGCTTGATCTTGGCCATGTAGCCGAGCTCGGTCGTGCACACCGGGGTGAAGTCCTTCGGGTGCGAGAACAACACCGTCCACGAATCGCCGATCCAGTCGTGGAAACGGATTTTGCCCTCCGTCGTCTCCACCTCGAAATCCGGGGCCGTATCGCCAATCTGCAGCGCCATCATCTTCCTCCTCTCAACGGTCGTTTATCTCGTCACCGCGTATGAACAGGCTCGGTGCCGGACGTAGGGGGTTGGCCGAAGCCGCACCGCGCTCGGCCGTCGGGACCACTTCGAGTTCGGTCGGCTCGAACTCGTCCAGCGGCTGGAACAGGCGCGCTGAACGCTCGCCGGAGATCGCCTGTGCGTCGCAGCGTGAGGGCACGGGGCATGCCGCTGCAAGGGTCGAAGCTCGCGTAGGCGTCGACGAACGCCTCCTGCATGCCCGCGTTTGGCTTCCACTTTGCCGGGGCTCGCACTTTAGGTCACCTCGCGCAGCCGGCCGCTCTCGACCTCGTAGACGAAGCCGCGAACGTTGTCTTTCTTCGGGATGAACGGGCTCGCCTTGATCCGGGCGATCGATTGGCGCACGTCTTCCTCGAGATCGTCGAACGCTTCCGCAGGCCACTCCGGCTTGACCCCGGTGTCGCGCTGGATCTGGCGGCGGAAGTCGTCGTCGCCGAAGGTCAGCATGCCGCAGTCGGTGTGGTGGATGAGCATGATCTCCTCGGTTCCGAGCAGGCGCGAGATCGCAAGCGAGCGGATCTCGTCGTCGGTGACGACACCACCTGCGTTTCGGATCACGTGCGCGTCGCCCTCGCTCAGGCCGAGCAAACCGTAGGGATTCAGACGCGCATCCATGCAGGCAACGACCGCGACGCGCTTCCCGGGCGGCAGCGGCAACGTTCCCTTGTCGAAGTGCTCGGCGTACCTCGTCGCGTTCTCGAGCAACTCGTCGATGACCGTCATCGCTCCTCCCCTGGCGTCGTAACGAAGGCGAGACTATACAAATTGAAGCGATCCGCCGCAACGCCCGCCCGATCCGAACCAGCGTGCCCTCCGTAGCGGTGCGAACTCGAGGCTGGCCGCGATCCGGTGCGTAAAGTCGGGCTGTGCACGAGGGGCGAGTCGAGGCTATCTATGTCCTCCGCGAGTGCAGGTCAGCTGCCGCATGCGGTCGGCCGGGTCTGTGCGGCCGAGGGCAAAGGACTGAAGGGCGATCGCTACTTCAGCGGCATCGGCACCTGGTCTGACTACCCGATCGCGTCGGGGCGTGACTTGACGCTCGTCGAGGCGGAAGTGCTCGGAGGACGTCGGCCTTGCGCCGGCAGCGGCCCGGCGGAATCTCGTGACGCGCGGGATCGAACTCGAGTGCTTGATCGGGAAACGCTTCCGCGTCGGTGCGGCCGAGTGCTACGGCGAAAGAATCTGCGAGCCCTGCTCGCACCTGGAGCGTTTGACCCGCCCAGGCGTGCTCGAGGCACTACGCCACCGCGGCGGCCTCCGGGCCGACATCACCCGCAGCGGCGAGATCGCAGTCGGCGACGCCCTCGTCCCGCTCTAAGCTCTTGCGCTCGGCGGCGTCGCGCGGCATCCGAAGGCTGGCCAGCTCGCCCGGCAGAGAGGATGCCGAGCTCCTCCTGCTCAGTTGAGAGAAACTTCTTGCGCACCCCAGCGGAAGACGTAGTCGACGATCGACTTGGTGGGAATCTCGGGGGGTCGTTCACCATGCCGGAGACCTACATCGCGGCCGTCTCGGTATACGTGATCGGTCCGAACTTTGAGGTCGCGCGCAAGATCGAGAATGTCGACCGGGCAGACGTCGACGCAGGATTTGTCTTTGATGTCGATGCGGGGCTCGGCGATGATGTAGGTCATCCGCGAGTTCCTCGCTCGCTGGGGCCGCCTTGGGCTTGCTCCCTGCCGAAGGTCTTGTTGACCTTGTGCAGTCCGTTGACGAGGCGGTCGATCTCCTCGGGGATCGTGTAGAGGTAGAAGCTGGCGCGGTTCGTGGCGGCGACGCCCAGCCGGGTCATCAGCGGCTGGCAGCAGTGGTGCCCGGCGCGGATCGCGACGCCCTCCCAGTCGAGGATCTGGGCGACGTCGTGCGGGTGGATGCCCTCGAGGTTGAAGAAGACGAGGCCGCCGCGCCGCTCTGCCGGCGGCCCGTAGATGACGATCCCGGGCACGTCGGCGAGCCGCTCGAGCGCGTAGGCGGCGAGGGCGTGTTCGTGCTGCTCGATCGCGTCGATGCCGATCTCGTTCAAGTAGTCGATCGCGGCGCCCATCGCGACCGCCACGCCGATCGGTGGTGTTCCCGCCTCGAATTTGTAGGGGAGGTCGTTCCAGGTCGTCTTCGCGACCGTGACCTTGCGGATCATCTCGCCGCCGAAGTTGAAGGGCGACATCCGCTCGAGCAGCTCGGCGCGACCCCAGAGGACGCCGACGCCGGTCGGGCCGCAGAGCTTGTGCGAGGAGAAGGCGAGGAAGTCGCAGCCGAGCTTGTCGACGTCGATGCGCCGCTGCGGCGCGGCCTGGGCCGCGTCGACGATCATGATCGCGCCCCGCTCGTGCGCCCAGGCGGCGAGCGACTCGACCGGGTTGATCGTCCCGAGCGCGTTCGAGACGAGGTTGTTGGCGACGACCTTGACGCGGCCCTGCATCGCGATCTGGTCGAGCGCGTCGAGCTGCAGCTCGCCGCGCCCGTCGACCGGGATCGCGCGGAACCGCGCGCCGGTACGCGTTGCGATCTGCTGCCAGGGGACGAAGTTCGAGTGGTGCTCGAGCTCGGTCGCAACGACGACGTCGCCGGGGCCGAGGTTGTCGAGGCCCCAGGCGTAGGCGACGAGGTTGAGCGCCTCGGTCGCGCTGCGTGTGAAGACGATCTCGCGCGTGGAGGCCGCGTTG
>DASWDJ010000142.1:0-3226 GCA_036395295.1 Gaiellaceae bacterium
GCACGAACACCATCTCTGGTCAGATGGCGTCACGGCAGCCTGATCGACCTCATCGGCCGCACGTGGCATGTTCCGCACTGCGCCGCGTCCGGATAGCCTTGCCCGACACGGCTCCCCGCCGAAGGCCCTTCGGCTCCCGAGATGCCCTCCGCCGCCTCTTCGCGCCGATCCGCGACGACGACCAGTCGTTCCCCTGGCGGCCGGTGGCCGTCCTCCTCGTCGCCATCGTTCTCCTCGTCGCGACGGTCATCACGCTGTCGTTCCTCGTCGCTTGGCTCGTCACGGGACAGGCCTACTAGATGTCACGCCTACAGACGTTGTGAACGGCTGAGAGGTCACCCGGGCCTCCTTTGAGGCTGTGGGTCTGCGACGACTCACGCCCTAAGGAGGGACCCGGATGGTGTTTCACCGTAACGCCAAGCTCGGACTGGCTGGCCGTCTTGCGCTGGTTCAGGCGATCGAAGGGGGGATGAGCATGAGGGCTGCCGCGGCGGCTTTCAGCGTTTCGCCGGCGACGGCGCACCGTTGGTGGCATCGCTGGGTGCGGGGCGGGCGAGCAGGCGCGCTCGGGCCTTGCTTGTCTGCTTGATCGCTCCAGCCGACCTCGCCGCAGCCCGCGCGAGCTCGCCCCGGAGCTGCAGAAGCGGATCTGCGCCTGTCGCCGGGAGACGGGCTGGGGGCCTCGCGGCGCCCGTCGGCAACTCGCGGACCAACTCCTCGACGCCTGCGCGAACAGCGTCTCGAACTCGAGTCGGGTCAGCTCGCGCCCTCGTCAACGCGCAAAATGACCAAGCCCCTCATGCTCCCGTCGCCGGGGCACAGCCGGCTCTGGTTGTCGCAGAGGAGCCGGAAAGCGTCACGGCGCTCGTCGTCAGATCGCGTCTGACGTCCCATTGGCTGCAGCGGAGGTAGTACGCCCGGTCGCTAGCGGCGACATCGGAACTTGCGTTTCGTGCCAGCCGAGACGAGCATCGTTCCCGAACGCCGAAAGGAGGGGCAATGCCGACGTATGTCCTGCTTGTGAACTGGACTGACCAGGGTGTCAGGACGGCCAGAGACACCGTCGACCGTTACGAGGCGAGCAGGCAGAAGCTCGAGCAGATGGGAGTCACGATCAGGGAGACCTATTGGACGATCGGCCCCTACGACATCGTGAGCATCGGGGAGGCGCCCGACGACGAGACGATGACCGCAGCGGCGTTCGCAATCGCCGGCGAGGGGAACGTCCGCACCACCACGCTTCGCGCCTTCAATCCGGACGAGGCGCGCGCGATCATCGCGAAGGTGCCCTAGCTGTTCGTCCCATAGAGGTTGTGCACTCGCTGAAGCGGCGTCGGCCGGCGGAGCGTGTCGCGGTTCCGCCAGGGGTGCGACAGCGACGCACTTCGACACCCGTCGAACTACGCCCGGCCCTCCCCGATCAGCGGAAGGGCGAGCTTGTGCAAGGGGAGCGAGATCGCCGCTTGCGCCGACAGAGCCGCGGCTGGGCACCTGCGGCAGCACGTCGCCGTTCAGGCACGCGAGGACCGCTTCCACAAGCCCGACGCGCGCGCCGGACGTCCCGTTCGCGAGCGCGTTCGCGCGGAGGAGCAACGACGCGAACCCGTCGATCTTGAGCATGGCGCCCTCGAGCAGCGCAGCGTGGTCCTCCCGCTGCTCGAACCTACGAACAGGTTCGCGAGTGAGGGATCGTCGCTAGGATCGCTTTTACCCGCATGCGCGGTCAGCCGGCATCCAGCCGTGACAGGCATCGAGGCCGAACCGGCCCCTCCCGGGGCGGTGCCGTAGGCTCGGGTGGGGATGCCCTCCGCCTTGTTCGGAAGACTCGTGGTCAGCTGGGAGTCGCCTGGTCTGCCGAGGCCGACCCCCTCTCCTGGCAGGTCGTCTGCTGGGACAGCCGCGATGCCGCCGTCGCCCGGCTCAAGCTCAGCGGAACGCACCGGCGCGCGACCTTCGCCGGTCTTGCTCGTTTGCAGCAGCCGTTCACAATCGCCGTCTCCGGCCTGGGACGAGATGGCTCCGTGCTTTGGCAGGGTGGGCTTGCCGATCTGTATCTGCGGGCAGATCGCCTTGCAGGGCGAGAGGGAGCCTCCGGCCGAATGGGAACGCGCAGGCACCCAGGTACGGCTAGCCAAGGAAGGAGGGAGCCGGTGTCACCGAAGCGGCCGAAGAAGGATGCGGCGCTAGGCAAGACGGGCAAGACGGGCAAGACGAGGAAGCCGAAGCCGAAGAAAAAGACCGCGCGCGGGAAGTAGCCGCGGCTGGGGTCGACCGAGCGCGGCGTCGAGCCGGCCGCCTTCCACGCCGAAGCGATGCGATTGACGCAGCTTCGCCTGCGCGCAGTCGGCTTCCTCGCCGAATAGGGGCCGGCCGGCGACCTGGGCGCGAGCCGGGTTAGAGGGTGTCCATCAGGCGCTGCGCCTCCGGCAGCGACGCGAGCGTCTTGAGCGTGTCGTTCTCGATCTGACGGATCCGCTCGCGGGTGACGCCGAAGGTGCGCCCCACCTCCTTGAGCGTTCGCGGCAGACCGCCATCGAGGCCGAAGCGAAGCACGATCACCTGGCGCTCGCGTTCGGATAGCGCCGCGAGCGCGTGCTCGATGTCCTCGCATCGGAGCGAGACCGAGGCCACATCGAAGGGCGACTCGGCCAGCTCATCTTCGACAAGGTCACCTAGCCTGGCGTCGCCCTCTTCGCCGATCGGCTTCTCGAGCGAGACCGGAAACTGCGCCATCCGCAAGATCTCCCGCACCTCCCCGGTCGTCAGCTCGAGCTCGGCGGCGATCTCGTCGGGACGCGGCTCGCGGCCGAGGCGCTGCACGAGCTGCCGTTGAATCTGTGTGACCTTGTTCAGCCGCTCGAACATGTGCACCGGGATGCGGATCGTCCGCGCTTTTGTCGGCGAGCGCGCGCGTCACCGCCTGCCGGATCCACCAGGTCGCGTAGGTCGAGAACTTAAAGCCCTTGCGATAGTCGAACTTCTCGACCGCACGGATCAACCCGAGCGAGCCTTCCTGGATCAGGTCGAGGAACGAGAGGCCGCGGCCGAGGTGCCGCTTCGCGATCGAGACGACGAGCCGGAGATTAGCCTCGATCATCTGCGTCTTCGCCGCCAGGTCCCCGCGCTCGACCCGCTTCGCGAGGTAGACCTCCCGGTCGGCCGTCAGCAGCCGCACTTTCTCGATCTCGCGCAGGTAGAGGCGCAGCGAGTCGAGCGACGGCTCGAC
>DASWDJ010000143.1:0-10586 GCA_036395295.1 Gaiellaceae bacterium
CGTCGTCGCGCACCCTCCTCCGAACGTGACCGGCGCGCTGCACACGGGCCACGCGCTCCAGATCTCGCTCGCCGACGCGCTTGTGCGCTGGCACAGGATGCGGGGCTTCGAGACTGCTTTCCTGACTGGATACGACCATGCGGGGATCTCCACGCAGAACGCCGTCGAGAAGCACCTCGCAAGCCAAGGGAAGACGCGTCAAGACCTCGGGCGCGAGGCCTTCGAGCAGCTCGTCTGGGACTGGCTGCGCCAGTACGGGCGCACGATCATCGGCCAGTTCAGGCGAATGGGCGCCTCGATGGACTACCGGCGCGAGCGCTTCACGATGGACGAGGGCTACGTGCGCGCCGTGATGCGGTTCTTCGTCCACCTGCACGACAAGGGCTGGATCTACCGCGCGAACCGGATCATCAACTGGTGCCCGTTCCACGAGACCGCGCTTTCGGATCTCGAGCTCGAGCACGAGGAGATGGACGACGCGTTGACGTACGTGCGCTACGCATTCGCGGACGACCCTAAGAGCGGCATCACAATCGCAACCGCCCGGCCCGCGACGATCCTCGCCGACGTCGCAGTGGCCGTTCATCCCGAGGACGAGCGCTGGCGCGACGCGGTCGGCCGCCAGGTGGTTGTGCCGTTCGTCGAGCGTGCCGTACCGGTGATCGCCGACGAACGCGTCGACCCGGAGTTCGGCACCGGCGCCTTGAAGGTAACGCCCGGCCACGACCCGGTGGACTTCGAGATCGGCCGCGCTCACGGTCTGCCCGAGCTGACAGTCATCGGGGCTGACGGTCGGATGAACGACGAGGCTGGTGAGCTCGCCGGCCTTCCGCAGGACGAAGCCGACGCACGCATCGTCGAATGGATCCGCGAGCACGGCCTGCTCGAGAAGCGGGAGGCCTATCGGCACACGATCGCCCTCTGCGCGCGCTGCAAGAGCCGGATCGAGCCGCTGATCTCACTCCAGTGGTGGTGCTCGATGGAGGAGCTCAAGAAGCCGGCGTTGGAAGTGCTGCGCTCCGGCCACGTGCGCTACCACCCCGACTCACAGCACCGGTTTGCCATCGACTCGCTCGAGAACGCGCCCGACTGGAACATCTCCCGCCAGCTTTGGTGGGGCCACCAGTTGCCGGTCTGGGAGTGCCCCGACGGGCACCTCACCGTCGAGGAAACCAAGCCCTCAGCGTGCGCAGACTGCGGCTCCGCCGAACTCATCCGGAGCGAGGACGTGCTCGACACTTGGTTCTCGTCCGCGCTCTGGCCGTTCGCGATTCTCGGCTGGCCCGAGGAGACGCCTGAGCTCGAAGCCTGGTACCCGGGGACGCTGAACACGACCGCCCGCGAGATCATCCGCCTCTGGGAGAACCGCATGATCTTCTCCGGGCTCGAGCTCATGGGCGAGGTGCCGTTCGAGCACGTGATCATTCACACGACGGTGCTCGCGCCCGATGGGCGACGCATGTCGAAGAGCCTCGGGACCGGGATCGATCCACTCGACCTCGTTGACGAGCACGGCGCCGACGCGACCCGCTACGGGCTGCTCAAGATTTCGTCGACCCAGGATGTCCGCTTCTCGATGAAGGCGGTGGAGGAGGGGCGAAAGCTCGCGAACAAGCTCTGGAACGTCGCGCGGCTGATCCTCGCCAACGCGGGTGCGGCAGCTCCCGACGCGCGGCCGCGCGACCTCGAGGAACGCTGGATCCTCGCCCGCATCGAGGCGACGCGGGCCGAGCTCGAGGCCGACCTCGCCGAATACGACTTCGCTCACGCGGCCGATCGGCTCTACCACCTCACGTTCGACGACTTCTGCGACTGGTACGCCGAGGCGATCAAGCCGCGGCTCTACGACGGCGACGAGGACGCGCGCAGCACGGCACTCGCGGGGCTAGAGCGGCTGCTCAAGCTGCTGCACCCGGTGCTGCCGCACGTGACGGAGGAGATCTGGTCGAACCTCCCCGCGCGGGAGTCCCGACTGATCGTCGCGCCCTGGCTCGAGCGCGATGACCGCTTCGGCGGCGACCTTCATGCCCTCGACCGAGTGCAGGAAGCGGCAACGATGTTCGGCCGGAGCGGTGTGCGGATCGATCTCGACGAAGATGAGCAGCGCATCTTCGATGCCAAACGGGTACCTGCCGGCGGAGACCCCCAGGCCGAGATCGATCGGCTCGAGAAGGAGATCGTGCGCAGCGAGGCGATGCTTGGGAACGAGCGCTTCGTCTCGAAGGCGCCCCCAAACGTGGTCGAGGCCGAGCGGGAGAAGCTCGAGCGTTACCGCCGCGAGCTCGATGCGATCCGTAGCTAACGTCGGCACGTCCGCGACCGACTGGGTCGCCTCGCTCAGCCCCTGGCCTGAGGAGTTCGGCCTCGACCGCATGCGGGAGCTCCTCGGCAGGCTCGGCGATCCGCAGACGGCCTACCCGGCGATTCACGTCGTCGGCACGAACGGGAAGTCGACTGCGACCCGCACGATCGCGGAGCTCCTCCGGGCCCAGGACCTGCGCGTGGGTGCATACACGTCTCCCCACGTCTCGGGCTGGCACGAGCGGCTGGATTGTGATCCCGCAACGTTCGAACGGGCCGTCGCGCGGGTTCGCGCGCCCGCGCAGGAGCTCGGCGCGACCCAGTTCGAGACGCTGACCGCGGCCGCGCTGGCCGAGTTCGCCGAGGCCGGAGCGGACGTCGCCGTCGTCGAGGCCGGGCTCGGCGGCCGGCTCGACGCGACCAACGTCGTCGATGCCGAGGTCGTCCTGCTCACAAATGTCGCGCTCGAGCACACGGAGGTGCTCGGTGACACGGTCGAGCAGATCGCGAAGGAGAAGCTTGCAGTTGCGCATGCAGCAAGAGTAGTTGTCATATCGGACAACAGATTCGAGAACCTCCCTCCAGGCCGCGCTCGGGTTGTCCACGGGGCCGCGCGCGAGGCAGCGGAAGCCTTCCTCGGCCGACCGATCGGGACCGAGGTCGTAGTCAGCCTGCCCGGCCGGCTGGAGCGCCGCGGCGACGAGGTCTGGGACGGCGCGCACACGCCCCAGGCCGTCGACTGGCTGCTCGAGCGACTACCCGCGCGCGAGCACGTTCTCTGCGTGTCGATCCTGGCCGACAAGCGGGTCGATGAGCTGCTCGAGCGCCTCGCGCACGCGGGCCGGACGCTCGTCGCCACGCGGTCGAGCAACCCCCGCGCTCTGCCCGAAGACGAGCTGGCGGCACAAGCGGAGAACCACTTCGGCCATGTCGAAGCGATCGCCGACCCGCACGAGGCGCTCGCCCGCGCCAGGGCGCTCGGCGGCCCCGTCCTCGTCACAGGATCCCTCTACCTGCTCGCGGATCTCCACTCGTGAGAGGAAGAAGACGCAAGGCGACGAAAGCTGGCGAACGCCTCAGCGTCTTCGTGTTCGCCGCCGTCGTCGTGCTGACGATCGTCGGCCTCGCGTTTGCCGCAGGCTACGTCGTGGGTCAACTTCTCCTATAACAGGGGAAAGAAGAGAAGAATGGTTCTGGCAGCGGATAGCGATTCGGGTTTCTTCGGGACCCTGCACGACTTCTTCGGGTCGGGCACCTGGTCGATCTTCCGCAACCTCTCGATCTTCCTCGTCGTCGTCTTCTGGCTCGCTGTCGGCTACTGGGTGTACAAGGACGCGCGGCGGCGAATCGAGGATCCCTGGCTCGTCGGTGCGGCGACCATTCTCGGCCTCGTGCCGCCGTTTATCGGCGCCCTCATCTACATGCTCTTCAGGCCTCCGGAGTACCTCGAGGACGTGCGTGAGCGCGAGCTCGAGATCAAAGCGATGGAGGAGAGCCTCGGCCGCGGCCGCCACCAGCACTGCCCCGTGTGCCGTGCCGAGATCGACGAGAACTTTCTCGTCTGTCCGGTTTGCACAACGCGGCTCCGGCAGTCCTGTGTGAGTTGCAAGGCGCCGCTGGAGCCGCTCTGGCAGATCTGCCCCTATTGCGAGACGCCGATCGCCTCGCCGACGCCGATTCACTTCCCGCCGCTCGGGACGCCTCGCAGCGAAACCGGGTCCGAGTAGAGTCCGCCGCCGATGGCGGCTGAGCGGACACTCGTCCTGATCAAGCCCGACGCGATGCGCCGCGGGCTCGCCGGCGAGATCCTGTCGCGCTTCGAGCGACAGGGCCTCGAGCTGCGCGCGGCCAAGCTCGTCGAGGTCGACCGTTCGCTCGCGGAGGAGCACTACGCCGAGCACGCCGAGAAGCCGTTCTACGGCGAGCTCGTCGAGTTCATCACCACTGGGCCGACGCTTGCGCTCGTCGTGGAGGGTGAGGGGGCGATCGCCGGAGTCCGAGCGACGATGGGCGCGACGAACCCGGCCGACGCGACTCCGGGCTCGATTCGCGGCGACCTCGCGCTCTCGATGCCCGACAACCTCGTCCACGGATCCGATTCGCCGGAATCGGCTGCGCGCGAGATCGCCCTTTGGTTTCCGGACGATGGCTGAGCCGGACTACGTCGCGATCAACCGCGAGAGCTGGACGCGGGCAAACGCCGAATACACCGACGCCCGCGCCCGCGACGCGTGGGCGCAGAAAGAAATCACCTGGGGCAAGTGGAAGCTTCCGGAGATCGAGGTCCAAATGCTGCCCGACATCGAGGGCAAGGACGTCGTGGAGCTCGGCTGCGGGACCGCGTACTTCGGCGCTTGGCTCAGGCGCAAAGGCGCGAGGCGTGTCGTCGGCGTGGACGTCACTCCGGCACAGCTGGAGACGGCCCGGCGCCTGAACGCCGAGTTCGAGTTGGGGCTGGAGTTCCGTGAGGAAAATGCGGAGCGCACGAGGCTGCCCGATGCGTCCTTCGACCTCGTGGTCTCGGAGTACGGAGCATCGATTTGGTGCGATCCCGCACTGTGGATCCCTGAGGCGGCTCGGCTGCTACGGCCCGGCGGAGAGCTCGTCTTTATGCGCGGCTCCACGCTCCAGATGCTCTGCATGCCGGACGAGGGCCACGTCGGCGAGCAGCTCGTGCGGCCGCAAAGGGACATCTACCGGCTCGAATGGTCTGACGACGACCCCGGCGTCGAGTTCCACGCGAGCACGAGCGAGCTGTTCGGGATCCTGCGCTCGAACGGCTTCGAGCTCGTCGACCTCCGCGAGCTGTTCGCGCCCGACGACGCGGTCGATCACGAGTACTACTCCCACGTCACGGCCGAGTGGGCGAAGCACTGGCCTGACGAAGAGATCTGGCGACTGCGCAAGCAAAGGTGAGCGTCCCGCCGGCGCCGCCGATCCTGCTCGCCTCGGAGTCGCCGCAGCGCCAAGCGATCCTCGAGCAGCTCGGGCTGCCGTTCGAGGTCGTGCCGCCCACCTTCGAAGAAACGCCTGCAAATGGCGAAGAGGGGTCAGACCCCTCAAGAGTTGTGACCGAGCGCGCCCAGGGGAAGGCCAGGTCCGTCGCGGACACCGCTGGCGAACGTCCCGTCCTCGGGGTCGACACCGAGGTCGTCGTCGACGGCGCACTGCTGGGGAAGCCGGGCGGCCCGGCCGAGGCCGAGGCAATGCTGGAGCGGCTGTCGGCGCGGACTCACGAGGTCGTCTCGGGTCTCTGCCTTGTCACTCCCGCCTGGGAGGAGCTTCACCACGAGACGACCCGCGTCACGTTTCGCGCCCTCACAGCCCGCGACCTGGCCCGCTACGTGGCGAGCGGTGAATGGGAGAACCGTGCGGGCGGCTACGCCATCCAGGGGCTGGGCGGATCGCTTGTCGAGCGCATCGAGGGCGACTACCTGAATGTGGTCGGGTTGCCCGCGGCGCTGCTCGTGCGCTTGCTAGCCGATCGCTTTGCAGGGATTTACGGCTTCGGCTAGCGATTCGCCTTTTTCTGCAGTTTCACTAGACTCGGGCGCGGGATGGGTTTCATGGGGTACTTCAATGGCTTCGGCGGCCGCGACATGGCCGTGGATTTGGGCACGGCGAACACGCTCGTCTATGTCCGCGGGCGCGGAATCGTCCTCTCGGAGCCCTCGGTCGTCGCCATCGACCAGCGAACGGGAGAAGTCCACGCCGTCGGCGTCGAGGCGAAGCGCATGCTCGGCCGCACGCCCGGCACTATCTCCGCGATCCGCCCGCTCAAGGACGGCGTCATCGCCGACTTCGACGTCACGGAGCAGATGCTCCGCCACTTCATCCAGAAGGTGCACCAGCACCGCTTCGCGCACCCGCGCGTCGTCGTCTGCGTCCCCTCAGGCGTGACCGGGGTCGAGAAGCGCGCCGTCGAAGAAGCCACGCTCTCCGCTGGAGCACGCGAGGCGCATCTGATCGAGGAGCCGATGGCCGCCGCGATCGGAGCCGGGCTTCCTGTGAGCGAGCCGACAGGGAACATGATCGTCGACGTCGGCGGCGGCACGACCGAGGTCGCCGTCATCTCGCTCGGTGGCATCGTCGTCTCGCAATCCCTGCGCGTCGGCGGCGACGAGATGGATGAGGCGATCATCAGCCACATCAAGAAGGAGTACAAGCTCCTGATCGGCCAGCAGACGGCCGAGGAGATCAAGCTCGAGGTCGGCTCGGCCTTCCAGATGAAGGACGAGGTCCAGGCCGAGGTCCGAGGCCGCGACATGCTGACCGGCCTGCCGAAGACGATCGTGATCAGCTCCGAGGAGGTCCGCCACGCGCTCGAGGAGCCGGTCGGCCAGATCCTCGACGCGATCCGCTCGACGCTCGACAAGACGCCGCCCGAGCTGGCCGCGGACATCATGGATCGCGGCATCGTCCTCGCGGGCGGCGGTGCACTCCTCAACGGGCTCGACGAGCGACTCCGGCACGAGACCCAGATGCCGACGCAGCTCGCCGAATCGCCGCTGACCTGCGTCGCAGTGGGCTCCGGACGCAGCCTCGAGGTCCTCGAGCTGATGAACCGAGCCGCGAAATCCCGTGCCAAGAGCCGCAACGGCTACAGGCGCTAGCGCCTTCTGCGCACTCCGCTAACCTCAAGGCCCGTGCCAAGAAATCGCAGCGCACGGGTGGCGGCGCTGGGCTCTCCGGTTCGACGCGCCGTCGCCCCCTCGTACTCGTCGCGAACGACCGGCCCCCTGCGCAGGCGGCTTGTCGTCGGCCTGCTCGTCCTCGCCTCGCTGACGATGATCACGGCTTACTTCCGTGAGGCGCCGAACGGGGCAATGCACGACTTTCAGAGCGCGGGTGCGAGCGCCCTCCGTCCATTCGAGATCGCGGCCAACCGCATCGCCCGGCCGTTCACGGACGCCTACAACTGGACCTCCGACCTCTTCCATGCGCGCGCGGAGAACCAAGATCTGCGCCGGAAGCTGAGCAAGGCTCGCCAGGAAGCGATCCAGAACGCGCAGTCGGCCCAGGAGCTCGAGAAGCTGACGCGCCTCCTCAAGTACAAGCGGACGCTCACCTACCCCGAGGACTTTTCGAAGTCGGCCGTCACAGCGAGTGTCGTCTCGAACCCGGCGAGCGCGTTCGACCAGACGATCGTGCTCGCGGCCGGTTCGAGCGACGGCATCCGCGTCCACGACGCCGTCGTCACCGACCGTGGTCTCGTCGGCCAGGTGGCGAAGGTGACGCACGACGAGTCCCGCGTCACCCTGCTCACCGACAAGGGGAGCGCCGTCACGGCCAAGGACCACCAGACGGGAGCGATCGGCATCGTCCGCCACAGCCAGGGCCCGGAAGACCTGCTCTTCCTCGACCGTGTCTACAAGGACAAGCGTGTGAACAAGGACGACCTCGTCGTCACCGCCGGCCAACAGCAGGGGGAGCTGCCCTCCTTCTACCCGCGCGGGATCCCGATCGGCCAGGTGACGAAGGTCGGCCAGACGGACGTCGACTTCTACCAGGACGTGCAGATCGTCCCCTTCGTCGACTTCACCTCGCTCGACGTCGTCCTCGTCCTTGTCAGCGACAAGCCGCGTCCGCGGATGCCATAAGTGGTCCTCCCGGCAGGCAAGGCAGCGGTCCTGTTCTTCTTCGCGGCGATCGTCCAGGTGACGATCGTCGCCTCGATCGGAATCCTCGGTGGATCGCCCGACCTGGTCCTCGTCACGCTCGTCGCGGTCGCGCTAACGCAAGGCGCGATCTTCGGCGCGGTCTGCGGCTTCTGGGCCGGGCTGCTGCTCGACATTGCAACGCTGGGGACACTGGGGTTCACCTCGCTGCTGCTGACGATCGCGGGCTTCTGGATCGGACGCTACGGCGAGACCACGGGACGCGATCGCGCGCATGCACCGCTGCTCTCGGTCGCAGTCGTGACCGCGCTCTACGCCGTCGGCTCGGTCGTCCTCCACTTCATGCTTCGTGAGGCGGCACCCGCACGGATCGCCCTCGTCGACGAGCTTCCGGCGACGGTCGCCCTCAATCTGCTGCTGGCGTTTCCGGTCTTCGCTCTCGTCCGGAAGCTCTTCGCGCCGTCGCACCCGCCTCCGGAGATCCAGTTCGTTGGCTAGCACGGCCCCGTTGCGCCCCGGGCGTTTCCTCCCGCGAGACCCGCGCTCCGAGGCCCCGTACCGGCTGACGCCTCAACTCGTCTTCCGGATCGGGATCCTCGGCTTCCTCGTCCTCGCCGCTTTCGCGGTCCTGTTCTTCCGCCTCTGGGCCCTGCAGGTCCTGTCGGGCACGCAGTTCCTGCGCGCCGCCCAAAACAATCAACTCCGCCTGCTGCGCACGGAAGCTCCGCGCGGCCCGATCAAGGACCGAAAGGGCCGGGTGCTCGTCGACAACGCGAGTGTGACGGCCGTCATCGTCTGGCCGGCCGATCTCCCCGACAAGGGGGCGTACGCCGAACTGCGGCGGCTGGCCCGCATCCTCCACGTGCCGCTGGCGGACATCACGAGTCAGATCGAGAAGCACCGCGGCGATCCCGTCGCCCCGGTCACCGTCAAGGAGTTCGTCCGCGAGCCCGAGGCCCGTTACCTCCTCGAGCACCAGACGGAGTTCCCGGGGATGAGGATCACGAACGCGTATGTCCGGCGCTACCGCCACGGCGACCTGGCCGCGCAGCTCCTCGGCTACGTCGGTGAGATCTCCGAGTCGCAGCTGAAGGAGACGCACGGCTACCGCTCGGGCGACAAGATCGGCCAGGGCGGGATCGAGGCCTCCTTCGACAAGGTGCTGCGGGGGCAGGCCGGGCTCAACGAGCTCCGGGTCGACTCGCTCGGCCGGCCGACGAGCCCCGTCGAGTTGAAGGAGCAGCCCGGTGCCGGTTACGCCGTCCGGCTGACGCTCGACGCCAAGCTCCAGCAGGCCGCGCAGCAGGCGATCATCGACGGGATCAACATCGCCCAGGAGAACAAGAACTGGTACGCGAAGGCGGGCGCGATCGTCGCGCTCGACCCGAACGACGGAGCAATTCGAGCGCTGGCCTCGTACCCGACCTACGACCCCTCCGTCTTCACGAGCCGCAAGAAACGCGAGCTCGCGCCGCTCATCGACCCGAATGCCGCGCAGGAAGCGGACTTCCCGGCTCTGAACCGCGCGATCGCGGGCGTCTACCCGCCGGGCTCGACGTTCAAGCCGGTGACAGCGCTCGCGGCCATGCAGGAGCACATCCTCTCTCCGTTCGACTCGCTGCCTTGTGTGGGACAGCTGACGATCGACAGGCAGATCTTCAAGAACTGGGACCCGTTCGCGAACTCCTCGATGACCCTGCCGACGGCGATCGCCCAGTCCTGCGACACCTACTTCTACCAAGTCGGCAAGGGCTTCTACGACCTGCCGCCCGACCGCGGCCAGCCGCTCCAGAAGTGGGCGAAGACCTTCGGGTTCGGCCAGCCGACGGGCCTCGACGTCGGTCCCGAGGAACCCGGCCTCCTACCGACGCTCGCGTGGAAGCGTGCGACGTTCACGAAGAAGACCGACCCCTGCTGCTGGGAGATCGACCGGCTCTGGAAGTCGGGTGACTCCGTCCAGCTTGCGATCGGCCAGAAGGACATGCTGGCGACGCCGTTGCAGATGGCCCGCTTCTACGCGCTGCTGGCGAACGGGGGCAAGCTCGTCACCCCGCACGTCGTCGCCGATGTCGAGCAGCCCGGCCCCGGCAACGGTCCCGCCGCAGGCGCGCTCGTCCACCGCAGCTTCAATCCGCCGGCGAAGGAGCTGAACATCGATCCGAGCGCGATTCAGGTCATCCGCGAAGGGCTGTTCGGGGCGACGCACTCGACTCTCGGCACCTCGTCCGGGGTCTTCGGCAGCTTCCCGATCGAGATTGCCGGTAAGACCGGGACGGCTGAGAGGACCCTGGACGTCGGCAGCTACAGCACGCTGACCAACACGTCCTGGTGGTGCGGCTTCGGGCCGTTCGACGATCCCGCGTCTCGCAGGTCGCTCGTCGTCTGCGCCGTGATCGAGAACGGCGGCTACGGCGGTGAGGCCGCCGCGCCGGCTGCGCTCGAGGTCTTCGAGCAGAACTTCGGCATCAAGGCCAGCGGCGCCCCAGAAATCAAGCAGGCGGACTGATGACCGACTACGTGGTGAATCAGCGAGTCGCAGCGAGGGCGCGGGCGCGCCCGCGTGAAGGCTCCTTCCTCCGCAATCTCGACTGGGCGCTTTTGCTCGCCGTGGCCGGGCTCGTCGCCTACGGCCTGTGGGCGATCGCCGGCATCACGAAGAACGACGTC
>DASWDJ010000144.1:0-1644 GCA_036395295.1 Gaiellaceae bacterium
CGGCAACCTCGAGGTGGCGGGTCGTTACGCCGAGGAGGCGTACCAAGCCGCGACCGAGAGCGGCCAGGAGAGCGAGCGTCCGTTCTCGCTCACGGTCAAAGCTCTCGTTGCTGCACACCTCGGCCGCGTCGAGGCAGCCCGGGCGGCCACCGACGAAGGGATGCCGCTCGCGCTGCGCATGGGCGTCATCGTCGCGTATCTCGAGCTGCGGGCGGTCCGTGGCTTCCTCGAGCTCTCGCTCGGGAGGTTCGCCGACGCCCACGGCTTCCTCGCTCCCGTGACCGAGGACATCGCCAAGGCGGGCTTCGGGGAGCCGGCACTGTTCCGTTTCCACGGCGACGCGATCGAAGCCCTGGTCGCCCTCGGGGAGTTGGAGCAGGCAGAGCGTCTCGTTGACGAGTTGGAGGAACAGGGGCGGCGGCTTCAACGTACATGGGCGCTCGTGACGGCGAGCCGCTGCCGGGGCCTCCTCCGCGCCGCGCAGGGAGACATGCCGGGGGCGCATTCGGCACTCGAGTGCGCGCTTGACCTGCACGAGCGCCTGCGCGAGCCTTTCGAGCTCGGGCGCACCTACCTCGTGCTCGGGACCGTCCAGCGGCGTAGCCGAAAGAAGCGCCCCGCGCGAGAGTCTCTGCAACGGGCGCTCGAGATCTTCGACGAGCTGGGCGCACGGATTTGGTCCGATAGAGCGCGAGCCGAGCTCGCACGGATCGGCGGGCGCGCGCCGAGGGAGATCGACCTCACCCCGACGGAGAAGCGGGTCGCGGAACTCATCGCCGCTGGGGGGACATATCAGGAGGTCGCCGACGCCCTCTTCATCAGCCCGAAGACGGTTCAGTGGAACCTCTCCAAGATCTACCGCAAGCTCAGTATCCGCTCACGTGCGCAACTCGGCGCGGCGCTCGCCGGTGACAAGTCCTTCACGCCTCAGGCCGACACGAGCGGCTGCGACCCAAACCCAGCCGTTCCGCCGGTTCCTCCCTAGCAGCCTTCGATCAAAGCCCGCCGCACCGCCGATTTCCTCCAGGCTCGAGCAGCGGTAGCGTCGCCCTCCGACGACCAAACACGACGCTGAAGGAGCGACGAATGTACCCGCAGGTCACACAGTTTGAGACACGGCAGCGGCTCCTCCTCGATGAGCTCCAGCTCCAAGAAGAACGACTGCTCGCCCGCTTGCCGAACACAACGCCGCAAACTGCACGCTGGTGGCGGCCTCGACCGCTGGGGTTCCGCACACCGCGCGCCGTCGCGCAACGCCTCCGCGCTACAAGCTCGCAGTCCTAACGTGGGTTGTGCGCCCTTTGTCATCACGCTGATCGGCCCGGCGCTCGCACAACCACAGGTCGAATGCAGCAACAACAGTCCGTGGCCCACTCGTGGCCCAAACGCCGATTTGACGTTCGGCTCAACCATGCGGGGCGGGGGCTACCTCGACGTGAAAGAGCCCTGCAAATGGGGCCGTTCGGAATGGTTCGTCGGTGGCCGTCGTCGTGCCCGATTCGGCCTGTCACGCCGGAGGTCGCGGGTTCGAGTCCCGTCGTGCCCGTACGAGTCGCCTGCCGAATGCGCCTTCGAGGGCGCCGTGTCTACTACTCGGAGGACGGGGGCCTATGTTGCGTGCAGTCGCGCATTGGCCCAAACTCC
>DASWDJ010000145.1:0-17728 GCA_036395295.1 Gaiellaceae bacterium
CGAGGCGTATGCCGAGTACGACCTCGGCAGCGCTCTCGCCGGGCTGGACCGCTGTGACGAGGCTCTCGAGCACCTCGACCGCTCGGAAGAGATCCAGGGCAGGCGCAAGGAGATCGGCAAGGCCCGAAAGGAATGCAAGAAGGACGACCACGTACGATGAGCCCGTGCGGATCCTGGTCACGGGCGCGGCCGGTTTCATCGGCTCGAACTTCGTCCACTACTGGCTCGGCGGCCATCCCGACGACCATGTCGTCGCGCTCGACCTCCTGACCTACGCGGGCAACCGGGCGAACCTGGAGGGCGTCGAGGACCGGGTTCCGTTCATCCGGGCGGACATCGGCGACCTCGGCGTCGTCGAGACCGTCCTGCGTGAGCACGGGATCGAGGCCATCGTGAATTTCGCGGCCGAGTCTCACAACAGCCTGGCCGTGATCGACCCCGGACTCTTCGCCCGCACGAACGTGCTGGGGACGCAGCTGCTCCTCGAGGCCGCTCGCAAGGCCGAGGTCGGGCGCTTTCACCACATCTCGACCTGCGAGGTCTACGGCGATCTTCCGCTCGACTCGGACGAGGCCTTCACGGAGGAGTCGCCGTACCGGCCGAGGACGCCGTACAACGCCTCGAAGGCGGCCGCCGACCACTACGTGCGCGCGTACCACGAGACCTATGGGCTGGCGGCGACGATCACGAACTGCTCGAACAACTACGGGCCTTACCAGTTCCCGGAGAAGGTGATCCCGCTCTTCGTGACGAACGCGCTCGACGACCGGCCGCTGCCCATGTACGCGTCGACCCAGAACCGCCGCGAGTGGCTGCACGTGCGCGACCACTGCCGTGCGATCGAGCTCGCCCTGGAGAGGGGTCGCGAGGGTGAGACCTACAACGTCGGCTCAGGGGTCGAGGCCTCGATCGAGGAGATCGCCGAACGCGTGCTGGAGCTCACCGGCAAGCCCGAGTCGCTGAAGACGATCGTCGCCGACCGGCCCGGCCACGACCGGCGCTACCTGCTCGATTCGACGAAGGTCGAGCGCGAGCTCGGCTGGCAGCCGGAGATCGGCTTCGAGGACGGCCTCGGCGAAACCGTCGCCTGGTATGTGGAGAACCGCGCCTGGTGGGAGCCGCTCAGGGAGCGCCTCCAGGTCGAAGAAACCGCCTGGACCTAAGAAGGTCCCGGGCCACGGGCCCGGGACTCGCAAAAAGTGCTTCGCACTTTCGGCGACTACGGACACGTCTAGCGAGGAACAGCGGATCGACGAGCCCGCCTGGCCACGATCGATCGTTCCGGTCCGCCTCACGGGGTCAGACGCCATGTTCGCTTGATTCCTGAAGTTGCTGAAGTCGACGCGCCAGCTAGCGCTCGGCAGCACTGTGGGCGAACCGACCAAAGACTTCGATGACCTCGGCTAAATTCTCCGGGCCGCAGGCTGAGTCGAAACGATCATCCTCGACCCATGCTTGCACCCAGTCGCGTTGCGAGCGAGCGATCTCCACGCGCTCGAAAGATCTGCCGTGGAGTTCTGTACCGTTCAAGTCGACGGACAGTCTCCAGCCAGGGTTATCGATCGTCTCGATCTTTATTCCACACGTGTGCTCCCAGTCGCCGTCACACTGCGCCAGATACCAAACTTGGAGTTCCGCTAGCCCGAACGTCACTAGCCCAGTCTCTCCAAACAGGCTCGGAGGCCTTCGCGCCAATGTGGTAGGCGGGGTGCCTCGGGCCGCTCGCTTCTGAGGACGGAGTTGGCAGGGCGGGGCGCAGGGCGACCGAGCTCGGCCGACGAGATCCGGCGCACACGGCAGTCGATGCCGGCCTCCTCGAAGATTGCCTCGGCGAACTCGGCCCACGTGCAGTTGCCCTCAGAGGCGAGATGCCAGATGCCGTGCGGGAGCTCGAGCAGCTCGGGCATCGCCTCGGCCAGATGCCCGACATACGTGGGGCTCCCACGCTGGTCGTCGACGACCGCCACTTCCTCGCGCTCGGCTCCTAGTGCGAGCATCGTGCGGACGAAGTTCTTCCCGGTCCACCCGAAGAGCCAGGAGCTGCGGGCGATCCAGCCGGCCCGCACCTCGCGCTCGCCCTCGAGCTTCGTGTGCCCGTACACGGAGAGTGGGTTCGGCTCGTCCGACTCGACGTAGGGCTCGCCCTTGCGACCGTCGAAGACATAGTCGGTCGAGAAGTAGACGACCGGCGCACCGAGCGCAACGACGTTCCTCGTCCCGGCGACGTTCACGCGCTCGGCGCCCTCCGAGTCGGCTTCCGCCCCGTCCACGTCCGTCCAAGCCGCCGTGTGCAGCACGAGGCTCGGCTCGAAGTCGAGCGAGCGCTGCGTGACGTCGAGCTCGGCGCGCGTAGGCGCGTCAGCCTCGGGGAAGACCTCGGCGAGCGCAGCGCCGAGCTGCCCGCCGGCCCCGGTGATCAGGACGCGGCCTGGTCCCGTTCCGACAGGATCGGGGATTTCGTGCTCCAGAGATCGGCGACGCGCGGGTCATCCCACGGAACCTCGTGCTCGTCGGGGTCGGCAGGGTCGTACTCCTCGGTCACGTGGTAGATGAAGAGGGCGTCGCTCAGAGCCTCGAACCCGTGCGCGCAGCGGCCGGGGACGTAGATCGCGACCGGATTCTCGTCGCCGATGTCCTCGGTGAACGTCTCGCCGCTCTCGAGGTCGAGCACGACGACCCTCACTGTCCCACTCAGGCAGACGAAAAGGTCGTCCTGGCCCCGCTCGTGAAAGTGCAGCGCGCGGATCACGCCCTGCCGCGAGAACGAGACGTTCGTCTGTCGCATCGGCTTCTCGAGCCAGCTCTCGCGGTGGATCTCGGCGAACCAGCCGCGCTCGTCCTCGAAGCGCCGCAATGGGATCCGCTGCAGCCCCTCGATCACTTGTTGGCGCCGTTCTTGCGCACGAAGTCGTTCACCGCGTAATAGGCGTCGATCGACTCGCCCGCGTCGCCCCAGAAACCCTCGACCACGTCGTACTCCATCGCCCCCTGCTCCACGAACCAGTTGTTGACGTCGGTGATCTCGAGCTCGCCGCGCGCCGAGGGCGAGAGCGTCGGGAGGAACTCGAAGACCGAGGAGTCGTAGAAGTACAGGCCGGTGACGGCGTACTCGCTCGGCGGCTGCTCCGGCTTCTCGACGATCCCTGCGACTCGATCGCCGTCGAGCTCGGCGACACCGAGATGCCGCAGGTGCTCCGGCTCGTCGATCTTCGAGAGGACGATCCGCGCCCCGCGCTCCTGGCGCGCGAAGTTGTCGATCGCCGGCTTGATCGAGCGCTCGAAGACGTTGTCCGCGAGCATGACGAGCACGCGGTCATCCCCGGCAAAGCGCTCGGCCAGCCCCAGAGCCTCGGCGATGCCGCCCTCGCGCTCCTGGTAGGCGTACGACAGCCGCTCGATCCCGTGCCCATGCCCGTCACCGAGCAGCCGGAAGAACTCGCCCGCGTGCGTGCCACCGGTGACGAGCATGATCTCCGTGACACCGCCGGACACGATCGCCTCGATCGCGTACGTGACCATCGGGCGGTCGTAGATGGGCAGGAGATGCTTGTTCGTGATCCGCGTGAGCGGGTGAAGGCGGCTGCCCGTGCCGCCGGCGAGGATGACGCCCTTCATGTTCGCGAGATGCTACGGCAGGGTAGAACCCGAGCGATGACCGACGAGCCCCGGGAGGTCCAGCACGAGCCGCAGGTGCTCGAGGGCGAGGACGAGCTGCCCCGGCAGCCCGCCCCGCCCCTGGATCCCTACACGCCCGAGCCGGGAGCGCGGCCCGGCGAGCGCAAGGCCTTCAATTCCATGCGCTGGGCCGTGCTCATCGTCCTGATCGTCGTCGCAATCATCGTCTGGGCAGCTCTCCGTTAGCGACCCGCGGGCCGCAGCGCCGGCTGGGGCGAGCCCTTCGTCGCGAGCGGCGAAGGCGCCACTCGTGCGACGCGCGCCGCCCAGTCGGGCAGCCACCAGTTCCAGCGTCCGAAGAGCTTCATCACGCTCGGCACCAGCAGTGCGCGGATGATCGAGACGTCGATGATGATCGCCGCCGCAAGGCCGAAGCCGAACTGCTGGAGACCGACGATCGAGCCGGCGACGAAGCCCATGAAGGCCGCGAACATGATCAGACCCGCAGCGGTGACGAGCCGGCCGGTCTTGGCCAGGCCTGCGGTGACGGCGGCAACGTTGTCGCCGCTCTTGTCCCACTCCTCGCGCATCCTCGAAACGAGGAACACCTCGTAGTCCATCGAGAGCCCGAAGAGCATCGCGAACAGGAAGACCGGGATCCAACCCTCGACCTGGTCGTACTGCTGGATCCCGAACGGCTCACCCCAGCCGAACTTGAACGCGACGACGAGCAGGCCATAGGCCGCGCCGATCGAGAGCAGGTTCATGACGATCGCCTTCAGCGGCAGGAGCAGCGACCGGAAGGCGCGGACGAGCAGCCCGTAGGTCAGCAGCAAGACCGCGACCACGAGCCACGGGAAGGCCCCATAGGTCAGGTCGATGAAGTCGACGCCTCCGGGTGGACCACCGCCCGCAAACACCTTCACACCGTCAGGGAAGCCGGCGAACGGAACGAGCTCGTCGCGCAAGCGATCGACGAAGTGCTGAGCGGGCGGGAGCCCGTACTCGTGCTTCCCAATGACCTGCAGGTGCAGGTACCGCCTGGTCGGGTCCACGTACTGGCGGCCGCCGCTGAAGTCGAATTCAAGGCGGGTCACTTCGGGGTCGGTCTGGAGACCGGCCATCAGCGCGGCCACCGAACCCCGGACCTGATCATCGTCTGCGCCCCCCGCGCGACCCGTGTCGACCACGATGTCACTCGGCGCGATCGCGCCCGCGCCGACGGCCGACGTCAGGACGTTCAGGCCGCGGATGGCCTCCAGATTCTGTGGAACACCCGTGTTCGAGCCGGGCGTGAGCTGGAGCTTCGTGACCGGCGCCGCGGCAATGAGCAGCAGAGCGATCGTCCCGGTCGCGAAGAGGATCGGCCGACGCATGATCGCGCCTGCAAGCCGGGGCCAGAAGCCGCGCGACGGGTCTGCCCGACGCTCTGCAACCCTCTTCGGAACGAGGCGGACACGGTCGAGCCGATCCTCGAGCCAGTAGAGCAGCACCGGGAGCAGGGTCATCGCCGCCAGCACGGAGACCAGCGGGATCAGCAGGCCGGCAAGCCCGAATCCGCGCATGAACGGCAGCGGCATGAACAGCATTAGCGCGAGCCCGATTGCGACCGCCGTGCCGCTGAACAGAACGGCCCTGCCCGCGGTCTCCATCGTGCGCTCGACCGCTTCCTCGCGACTCCGGCCCGAGCGGTGCTCCTCGCGGTACCGGTAGACCATCAGCAGCGAGTAGTCGACGGCGATGCCGAGCCCGATGAGCATCACGAGGTTCGTTAGATACGTCGACAGCTCCATGTAGTTCGCGAAGACCCAGATGAAGCCGAGCGTCACCGGAATCGCAGCCGCGGCGAGCATCATCGGCAGCAGGAAGGCAAGGGAGCCGAAGACGAAGATCAAGATCGCCATGGCGATCGGGATCGCGATGAACAGCTCGCCGACCTTCAGGTCGTTGCTCATCACGGGGTCGAGGTCGTGCTCGACCGCCGACTGACCGGTGAGATACGTCCGCGCCCCTGGAATCGTTCCTGCGGCCTTGCGCATCGCGTCGGTGTGGCTTTTGGCGTCGGCGGGATCGAGGCTCGAGATGATCGTCGCCGTCACAACGTCCTGCGAGACCGCGCTGACGGAGGCCACTTTCCCCGTCGGCAGGGCGTGGGCGGCCCGCTGTGCCGACTGCCTGACCTTCGGCACGAGCACGGAGGCCTGGCCCGAGGAGCCCTGGACGACGAGCGAGAACGAGCCCTCCGGCTTCTGGCCGAACTGCTGCTGCAGGATGTTTCTTGCCTTGTCGCTCTCCGCACCGGGCAGCACGAACCGGTTCGTCAGCAGATCGGAGAGACCGGACGAAGCCGCGCCTGCGGCGAGGACGGCGACCAGCCAGACGGCCAGTACCGCCCAGCGGAAGCGAATCATCGTTCGGGCCCAACGTGCCATCAATTTCCTCCTGTAGCTCGACTCCGGGATGGTTAGCGCCGGCTAGGTTAGTGATCACTAGCCCTGCGGTCAAGTAATTGCACCACCGGTACCATCCAGCCCATGGCACGAGACCCGATCGACCGTCTCCGGGGGGAGATGGAAGAGCTCTTCGCCGACCTCTGGCAGGTTCCGCGCTTCACGCGCAGGCGCGGCGGCTTTCGCCCACAGATCGACTGCTACCGCACCGAGCGGCCGGCGGCGCTGACCGTCATCGTGGAGCTGAGCGGCATTGATCCGTCGAAGATCCAGATCCACGCCGACGAGCGCACTCTGGTCATTTCGGGTGAGCGTCGGCGACCGCGGTGCGCGGGCCGCGTGTACCAGCAGATGGAGATCGACTACGGACGGTTCACGCGCCAGGTCGCGCTCGCCGCCGACATCGATGTCGCCGGCTCCAAGGCCACCTACCGCCGCGGCGTGCTGACGATCGTCCTGCCTCTCGCCAAGAAGCCTGCTTCGCCGGAGCGGGTCGCGATCCCGATCAGGAGCGGGCCATGACCGACATCCTCGACGAGCAGCTCGACATCGACGAGGTCGAGCTCCCCTCGGCCCTCCCGATCCTGCCGCTCAAGGACACGGTCGTCTTCCCCGACTCTGTGCTCCCGCTCGCGATCGGCCAAGAGCGCTCGGTGCGCCTCGTCGACGACGTCGTCTCTGGCGACCGGCTGGTCGCGCTCGTCGCCGCGAAGGACCGAGAGGTGGAGGAGCCGAGCTGGGACGACCTCTACGAGATCGGCACCGCCGCGGTCGTCCAGAAGATGATCCGCGTCCCAGACGGCTCGCTGCGCATCCTCGTCCAGGGCATCCGCCGCATCCGCCTGCTCGACCGCTCGCAGGAGGAGCCGTATCTGGTCGGCCGGTTCGTCGAGGTGCCGGACATCGTCAGCGACTCGCCGGAGACGCAGGCACTGACCCAGAACGTCCAGACGCTCTTCGCGCGTCTGATCGGTCTTGTCCCCTACCTCCCCGAAGAGCTCGCGTTCGCTGCGGCCAACGTCGAGGAGCCGAGCGCGCTCTGTCATCTCGTCGCCTCCGTCCTGCGGCTGAAGACCGAGGAGAAGCAGCGACTGCTCGAGCTCGACGACGTCGAGGAGCGCCTGCGCGCGGTGCTCGTGATCCTTAATCGCGAGCTCGAAGTGGCGGAGCTCGGATCGAAGATCCAGTCGCAGGTGCAGTCCGAGATGGAATCCTCCCAGCGCGAGTACTTCCTCCGGCAGCAGTTGAAGGCGATCCAGGACGAGCTCGGCGAGGGCGATCCGGAGCAGGCTGAGCTCAAAGAGCTCCGCGACCGAGCGGCCGAGGTCGCGCTCCCCGAGGACGCGCGCAAGGCCGTCGACCGCGAGCTCGCGCGGCTGGAAAAGCTGCCGACGGCCGCGGCCGAGTACGGCGTCATCCGGACTTACGTCGAGTGGATCCTGAGCCTTCCCTGGGACCAGACGACCCAGGACAATCTCGATCTCCAGCAGGCGCGCCGGATCCTCGACGAGGACCACTTCGACCTCGACAAGGTCAAGGAGCGCATCCTCGAGTACCTCGCCGTGTCGAAGCTGAAAAACGACCTTTCGGGTCCGATCCTCTGTTTCGTCGGCCCACCGGGTGTCGGCAAGACCTCCCTCGGCCAGTCGATCGCGCGGACACTCGGCCGCAAATTCGTGCGCATCTCGGTCGGCGGCGTCCGTGACGAAGCGGAGATCCGCGGCCACCGGCGGACGTACATCGGCGCGATGCCCGGCACGATCATCCGCGCGCTGCGCGACGCCGAGTTCCGCAACCCGGTCTTCCTGATCGACGAGATAGACAAGATGGGCGCTGACTTCCGCGGCGATCCGGCGAGCGCGATGCTCGAGGTGCTCGACCCCGAGCAGCACTCGAGCTTCCGCGACCACTACCTCGATCTCCCCTTCGACCTCTCCAAGGTGCTCTTCATCTGCACGGCAAACCAGCTCGAGACGATCCCTCCACCGCTCCTCGACCGGATGGACGTCATCCACCTCTCTGGCTACACGGAGGAGGAGAAGCTCGGCATTGCCCGCAAGTACCTCGTGCCCAAGCAGCTGAAGGCGCACGGCCTCAAGCGCTCGCAGCTCACCTTCACCGAGAAGGGCCTTCGCATCATCATCCGCGAGTACACGCGCGAGGCCGGAGTTCGGCAGCTCGAGCGTCAGATCGCCGCGGTCTGCCGGAAGGCGGCGCGCCGGATCGCTGAAGGCGACTCCGAGCGCATGAGCGCCGACGAGAAGCGCGTGCGCGCGTGGCTCGGCCCTCGCCAGTTCGTCGCCGACGTCCGGAAGAGAACGTCAGAGCCCGGCGTCGCGACCGGTCTCGCCGTCACCGCCGTCGGTGGTGACGTCCTCTTCATCGAGGCGACCGCCTACCCCGGCGAGGGTCGGCTGAAGGTGACGGGGCAGCTTGGGGAGGTGATGCAGGAGTCGGCGCAGGCGGCGCACTCGTGGGTGCGGACGCATGGGCTCGAGCTCGGGATCGACCCGCTCTGGTTCGGCGAGAACGACGTCCACGTGCACATCCCCGCAGGCGCCGTCCCGAAGGACGGCCCGTCGGCGGGGATTACGATGGCGACCGCGATCGCGTCGATCGCGACCGGGAAACCGGTCTCGGAAGAGGTCGCGATGACCGGCGAGCTGACGCTCTCGGGCCAGGTGCTCCCGATCGGCGGTCTGCGGGAGAAGGCGCTCGCAGCGCAGCGGGCCCGGATTCGCAAGGTGATCTTCCCCCGCGAGAATGAGTCCGATCTCGAGGAACTGCCGGAAGAGACTCGCGAGGAGCTCGAGTTCCTGCCCGTCGACTGGATCGAGGAAGTCCTCACGATCGCCTTCGACGGCTCGCTGCCCAAGGCCGTGCCCGCGCGTCCGCTCAGCCGCGAGCGGAAGGCCGCTTCGGCGCGCTAGGCCGTTTGCGGCCCCCCGGACCCGGGTAGAGTCGCCTGCAAGCGAGCCAAAAGGAGTTCCGAGCATGGCCAAGCTTCAAGACCGCGCGAGAGACCGGGCCAGCGACGTCAAGCCGTACGTGGAGCGAGCGCTGAAGGACGAGCGCGTCCGGGAGGACGTCAAGAGCGCAATCGCCACAGCCCGCGAGATCTACGACCAGCTCATGGGCGGGCGCGCGGTGACCTCTGTCGCCGCCAAGGTCGCGACCGACAAGGACATCCAGCAAAGCCTTCGCGACGCGATCGACGACCTGCGTGACGCGGCTGACCGAGTCCAGGGCAAGGACTCACACGCCGCGCGCAATTCGACCCTGCTCCTCACCGGGATCGCACTCGGCATCCTCTTCAACCCGGTCACGGGACCGGGCACGCGCCGCTGGCTTCAGGACAAGATCTTCGGCGAGGGCGAAGAGTTCGAGTACCGCCAGGACAACGCGAAGTAACGCCAGCGTCTAACGATTAGACGTCCCGGACCGCCTGAGCGCGCGCTGGAGCGAGCCGGGGTCGAGGCCGTCGGCTGTCGAGATGTCGGACGAGGAGAGCAGGATCGCTCCGGGCTTCGGCGCGCTGCTCTCCGGCGAGATCGGCGGTGCCCAGCCGGCGACTTGCGCGAAATCAACATCCTGGAGGTGCTTCCAGGCGAGCAGGTAGGTGTATGGCGGGACGGCGCCGTCATACCCCATGTAGAGCATGCCCACCGGGTGGATCTCGAAATGGACGTGGTACGGCGTGCCCGCAGCGTCACCCGAGTTGCCCACGAAGCCGACCACCGTTCCGGCCTTGACTTCGCGGCCGTTGACCGCGAAGGGCGAGAAGGCCGAGAGATGCGCGTAGTAGAACTCGTTGCCCTCGTGGTCCCGCAGCCAGAGCCGCCACCCGCCGAGGTGGTTCCAACCGACCGAGAAGATTGTCCCGTCGGCGACCGCGAGCAGCGGAGCGCCGAGCGGCGCGAAGATGTCCTCCCCGTGGTGCCAGCCTGAGGCGACATCTCCCCGCGGTGCCCCGAACGTATCGCCGAACGACGACGCGCCGTAGACCGGAAAGACGTAGCCGCCCGCGGTCAGGCGCGGTGTCACCGCCTGAGGTGGGCGGATGAGAAAACCCGGCACCTCGGGGCCGACTCCCGGCCCGCGCTTCTGCTTCTTCGCCTGCCCAGGCTTCTTCCTCTTCGACTGCACCGGAATGAGCTTGTGCTTGTGCTCGTTCTTGACGACGACGTCGGTCTGGGCCGAGGCCTCGGTGTAGCCGACCATCACCTCACTGCCGGCCGGAAGTCCGTTGTGGTCGGCGGTCAGGCGCGCTTGCAGACCCGTGATGAACAAGCGCGCGCCTTTCGAATTGGCTTCGTCGAGCGAGGTCTTCCCCTCTTGCAGGGTGACCACGTAGCCCCAGTCACCGATCGGGAACTGAGCTCCCGAGCCGGGTGCGACAGCCTGCCCGAGGATCGTGAGACCCGTCACCGCGGAGCCGGCCGAGCTCGCTGAAGAGCCGCGCGAGCTCGCGGAGGCCTTCGCCTTAGCAGTGACGGTACTGACAGTCACGTCGCCACCAAAGATCGAGATCGACGACACCTCCGCCGAAGCGCTCGAGGTCGCGGAGGAGCCGGGGGTGGCGAAGGCGCCCGAGGTCACCGAACCCGCTCGGAAGACCGATCCGTCCGCGGGGTACGCAAACGAGCCGCCGACCCCCACCGCATCGGGCGGCGCGGAAACACTTGCGGCCGAGCCCCCGCTCTGTCCCGGCACGGCGACCTGCACGGCGAAGGCTCGCGCCGAGGTCGCGCCCTTCTCGGCCGACGCGGCGCCTAGGGAGAGGAGCAGCAGGGCGAGCGCGAGCGTAACTGGGATCAGCCGGGCCACGGCGATCATTATCAGGCATGGGAGCGACGCGGGCCAACCGGGAAGTTCTCTGCATCACCGACACGACCGGCGACCTCCTTGAGATTGAGAATCATTTTCAATTAAGATGGAGACGGCATGGCGCCGCGCAAAGCCCAGCGACCTCAGACCTCCTATCGAGGCCTTGCTCTTCCCGCGCGTGCACGACTGACGCCCCAGCGCCGTGCCGTCCTCGATGCGATCGAGGCCTCCAGCGGTCGCTTCACAGCCGTGGACCTTTTCCAGCACGCGCGTCGCTCGTTCCCACGGCTCGGCCTCGCTACGACCTACCGAACGCTCGAGCTCCTGCGCCGCACCGGCTCTCTTCACGCACTGTCGGGTGAGGGCCGCCCCGCGTACGTCCGTTGCAGCCCGGAGCACCACCACCACCTCGTCTGCCTCAGCTGCGGATCCGTCGAGGACACCGAGCTGTGCGCGACACCCAGCCAGCGGATACTGAGCCGCCGCCACGGCTTCGTGGCCGAGTCACACGAGCTGGAGATTTACGGAACCTGTCGGCGCTGCCGTTGAGCTGGATCGCAATCCCTCTGGCTTCTCTGACCGTCGTCTCGACGTTCCTCGGCGGCACGGTCGCTCTTCGTTTCCGCCGGGACCTGACGACGCTGATCGCGCTCACGGGCGGGATCGTGGTCGGCGTTGCGCTCTTCGACGTCTTGCCTGAAGCAATCGACACCGTCGGCAACTCAGGACGAGTCACGGAGCTCGTCGGCGCAGGCTTTCTCTTCTTCTTCTTCGCAGAGCGCCTCGTCGTGCTGCATCACCGCGACGAGCCCGAGCAAGCACGCGGTCACGCCCAGGTCGGAGCCCTGGGCGCAGCCGGACTCTCGCTGCACAGCCTGATCGACGGCCTCGGGATCGGTCTTGCCTTCGGGCTGAACACCACGACGGGCCTGCTCGTCTTCGTCGCCGTGGTCTCACACGACTTTGCCGACGGGCTCAACACCGTCAGCTTCATCCTCAGCCAGAGCGGCGATCGAAGAAAGGCGCTGACCTGGCTGACGATCGACGCGATCGCGCCGCTCGTGGGCGCGATCGTCGGCGCATCGCTCTCGATCTCCGAATACGCGCTCGGGCACCTGCTGGCGCTCTATGCCGGCTTCTTCCTCTTCATGGGTGCGACCGACCTCTTGCCCGAAGCACATCAACATCAGCACCCCTCGCCCCTGCGAGTCGCGCTCACAGGGGCGGGCTTCGTGGCCATCTTCGTCGTCGCGACGGCCGCCCGCAGCTAGGAACGGAGCTCTCGCCGGGCGAAAGCGCGAAAACGCTCGCGGGTCGCCTCGTCGGGCCCCACGGCCTCGTCGGCCTCCGCCTCCGAAAGCTCGCTCGCGACCGCGCGCACCTCGGCGGCGATCGCTTCCCGATGCTCGGGATCGCGCAACAGGCCCTGCACCCAGGTCTCCGACCCGTTGTAGGCCTCGACCTCGCTCTCCATGAGCAGGCGGCCGAGCAAGATGCCGACGCGGATGTTGGCGAAGGTGCGGAAGGCGAGGAGCTTCTCCGGCGAGTCGGCGAAGGAGCTCAGCTCGGGATCCTCGGCCTCGATCTCGCTCACGAGCGCGCCGATTGGCTCGTCGACGAGCGACATCCAGAGCTCTTCCTGCTCCGTCACAGGTTCAGGATACTCGCCTCGCGCGCGACGCCAGTTGAGCGGCGACGGCCAGGACGAGGAGGCCGAAGAGGCGGCGCAGTGTCTGTTCCGGAAGCGACTTCGCGGCCAGCACGCCAACCTCGACGCCGGCGACAGCGGCGAAGCCGATGATCGCGGCGGCTCGCCAGTGGACGTTTCCGTAACCGTGCTGGCGCCAGGTCCCGGCCGCGACCACCGGCAGGATCGCCAGCAGGGACGTCGCCTCCGCGTCTACCTGATCGAGCCCGAAGACGGCGATCAGCATCGGGACGAAGAGAATTCCCCCGCCCACTCCGAACAAGCCCGCAAACACACCCGCGATCACTCCGAGGACAGCCCCGAACAAGAGCTCGAGCATCAGACGAGCAACCAGATCCCGATCGCCGCGAGGAGCCCGGCGAACGCGAGACTCAAGGCGGGGCCGCCCATCCGCTGCTGGAGCGCGGTTCCGCCCACGGCTCCGATTGCTGCGGGCAGACCGAGGAGAACGGCGTATCCCAGATGCACATCACCGTGGAGCGCGTACGAGACCGAGCCGACCAGGGCGATGATGCCGATCGAGGCGAGAGAGGTCGCCATCGCCGGCCGCTCCGAGAAGCGATTGGCGAGGATGAGCAGCGGCACGACGACGATCCCGCCGCCGACTCCCAGCAGGGCGCTGAAGAAGCCGGCAACTAACCCGATGAGAACCAGCCGAACCAACAAGCGCCCTATCGTACGAAGCGTGCCGTCCGAAGACGTGCTTGCCCGCCTGGCCGAGGACCCTCACCGCGCCGCGATTCTTCTCGACGTCGACGGCACGCTCGCTCCGATCGTTCCGCGGCCGGAAGACGCCCGGGTGCCCGACGATACGAAAGGCGAGCTCTTGCGGCTCGCGACGAGCTATGGGCTCGTAGCCTGCATCAGCGGTCGGACCGGAGAGGACGCGCGCCGGCTCGTCCAGGTCGAGGGAGTGCGCTACATCGGAACGCATGGCCTCGAGCTCGAGCCCGAGGCCGAGCGCTGGCGCGGCCCGATCCACGACTTCGCCGCAAGCGTCGACTGGCCGGTCGAGGACAAGGGTCTCACCGTTTCCTTTCACTACCGGGAGGCCGCGGACGAGGAGGCTGCTCTCGAGTACCTCGAGGAGGTTGCGGGGCGCGCGCGCACGGCGGGCCTCGAACCGCGCTTCGGCCGGAAGGTGCTCGAGCTGCGCCCGCCCGTGCCGGCCGATAAGGGGACCGCCGTCCGCCACCTGCTCGCCGAGAGCGGACTAGGACGGGCCCTCTACGCAGGCGACGACACGACCGACCTCGACGCCTTCGGCGCGCTCGAAGGCCTCGAGCTAGGCGTCCGCGTCGCGGTCTCCTCGGACGAGGCGCCCACCGAGCTCGTGCGCAAGGCCGACGTCGTCGTTGGGTCGCCGGCGAAGCTGCTTGAGCTTCTACGGCGCTTGTGACCTAGGCGATCGCAAGCACTTCTGAAAGCGACTCGATCGCCGCGCCCCGCCAGGCCTCGCCGTCCGGCGTGAGGTGCTCGCCCGGCACGTGGAGCTGGACGGCGGTCATGCCCACACGCTCGGCGCCTGGCAGCTCGTCGTTGGCACCGTCGCCGACGAACAGGCACTCGGCCGGCTCGACCCCGAGCCGCTCGCAAGCGATCTCGTAGATCCGTGGGTCCGGCTTCGAGATGCCGACATCGCACGAGAACACTGTCTCGTCGAGCATGCCTGCGAGCGGCGTCTCGTCCCAGGCCTCGGGCACGTCCTGTGTGCAGACGCTGATGAGACCGAGACGATGACCGCGACGCCGAAGCTCGGCGAGCGTCTCGAGCGCGTCGGGGCGCGGAACGAGCGAGCGCTTCGTCCACTCCCGTCGCAATGCCAGCAGCTCATCGACGTCGCCGTCGGAGTCGAGCTCACCGAGGAGCGCTCGGAGATGATCTGCAATCGGCCCTGTCTCCCGGTTCGGCAAGTGGTGGCCCGTGAGCCAGACGTTGCGGAAACGTGCGCGCTCGACGCCGACCGCATCCGCCATCCGGTCGTAGAAGCGATTCGCCTCGTCCACCTGCCAAGGGACGAGGGTGTGCCAGAGATCGAAGATGACTGCCCGGTACGTCACGCCTTTTTGAGCAGCCGCTTGACCTCGCCCCAGGGGCGGGTGTTCAGGATCTGATCCGGCCCGAGCCAAGCGCGCCGCGCCTGGGCGACGCCGAACTCGAGATTCGCGAGCGCGCTGAGCTGGTGCGAATCGCTGGAAATGACGATCTTGATACCCGCCTCGCCGGCCAAACGCGCGTGAGCATCGCGCAGGTCGAGCCGGTCGGGCTGGGCGTTGATCTCGAGGAAGGTGCCCGTCTCCAGCGCCTCTTCCACGATGCGCTCGAGATCGACGTCGGCCGGCCCGCGCCGGTTCAGCTTGCGTCCGGTGAGATGGCCGATGCAGTCGACGTGTGGGTTCTCCATCGCGGCGAGCACGCGCTCGGTCAGGTCCTTGTCGAAGCCCGAGTGCACGGAGGCCATCACCCACTCCCGGTCTGCGAGCACCTCATCGGCGACGTCGATCGAGCCGTCGGCGCGAATGTTCGCCTCGATGCCCTTCACCAGCCGGAACCGCCCGAGGCGCTCCTGGACGGCCTCGATCTCTTTCGTTTGCGCCTCCAACCGCCCTTCGCGTAGGTAGTGCGAGTGATCCGTGACCGCGAGGTAGGTCCGGCCGAGCCGACGGGCCTCGCGCGCCATCTCCTCGATCGTGTTCTTCCCGTCCGAGGACCAGGTCGAGTGCGAGTGCAGGTCGCCGCGGATCTCCTCGAGCCCGACGAGGCGGGGTAGGCGGCCTTCGCGTGCCGCCTCGAGCTCACCCATGTTCTCGCGCAGCTCCGGAGGGATCCACGCGTATCCGAGACGCTTGTACAGCGCCTCCTCCGTGCGGTCGGTGAAGACCTTGCCGCTCTCTACGTCCTGGACGCCGTACTCAGAGACCGAGAGCTTGCGGCGAACGGCGTCCTCGCGTAGCGCAACGTTGTGCTGCTTCGAGCCCGTGAAGTGCTGGAGCAGGTTGCCGTAGGAATCGGGCGGAACGACACGGAGGTCGAAGCGCAGGCCCGCGTTCGAGACGACGGTCGCCTTTGTGTTCCCCTTCGCGACGATCTCGTCGACCCACGGCAGCTCGGTGAAGTACTCGATCAGCGCGGGCGGGTCGCTCGCGGTGGCGATGATGTCGAGGTCGCGCACCTGCTCTTTGAGGCGCCGGACGCTGCCGGCCTCGCTGACCTGGTCGGCCGCGGGGTGCTCGCGGAGGACGGAGACGACGGCGCGGACCGCCGGGAGCGCCTGACCGAGCAGCGGCTTGCGCTCGATCTGCTTGCGCGGCGTGGCCAGGGCGCGCAGGACGTTCTCCTCGGTCTTCGCGCCGAGCCCGGCAAGGGTGCGCAGCCGTTCCGACTCGGCCGCCTGCTTCAGCTCCCCAAGCGTGGAAACCCCGAGCTCCTGCCAAATGCGGCGCGCGGTCCTGGGACCGAGGCCCGGAAGGTGCATGAACTCGACGACGTCAGCGGGGATACGCGCACGACGCTCGGCCAGCGCGGCGATCTGGCCGTCCTCGACGATCTGGACGATCTTCTCCTCGATCGTCTTGCCGATTCCAGAAAGCTCCTTCGCCCGGCCCTCGACGGCGAGCTGCGCGATCGAGCCGCCCGTCTCGCGCATGCGCTGCGCGGCCCGGCGATAGGCGAGCGGCCGGAACTGGTCGCTGCCCTCGAGCTCGAGGAAGTCGGCCAGGAGCTCGAACTGCTCGGCGACTTCTGCGTTGCGGGGAAGTGCTTTCGCCACCCCGGCGATGATAGGGACCTTGCGTACGGTCATTTGCCTGCCGACCTACAACGAGCGCGAGAACCTCGAGCCGATGGTGCGTGCGCTCGGGGACCTCGGCCTGGAGGGTCTCGAGGTGCTCGTGATCGACGACGCCTCGCCGGACGGGACCGGCGAAATCGCAGACCGGCTCGGAGCGGAGCTGCCCTGGGTGCACGTTCTGCACAGGAAGCGGAAGGAGGGGCTCGGCCCCGCGTACCTCGCCGGCTTCCGGCGCGCGCTCGAGCTCGAGGGCGACCTCGTCTTCGAGCTGGACTGCGACTTCTCGCACGATCCGGCCGACGTGCCGAAGCTCGCCGCAGCCGCGGATGAGGCCGACCTCGTGCTCGGCTCGCGCTACGTCTCCGGCGGGGGCACGCGCAACTGGAGCTTGCTGCGCCGGTTCATCTCCCGCGGCGGCTCGCTCTATGCCCAAACGCTGCTCCAGCTCGGGATCCGTGACCTGACAGGCGGCTTCAAGTGCTATCGGCGCGTGGTGCTCGAGACGATCGATCTCGATGCCATCTCCTCGCTCGGCTACGCCTTCCAGATCGAGACGACCTATCGAGCGCTACGGGCAGGCTTTCGGGTCGTCGAGGTACCGATCACATTTGCCGACCGCGAGGTCGGAGGCTCGAAGATGAGCAAGACGATCGTGCTCGAAGCGATCTGGAAGGTGCCGCTCCTGCGCCTGCGCGCCCTCGCGGGCCGCCTCTAAACAGCCACGTCTAGGGCCTGGCCCTGGACATGGCCGCTAGCGACACCGGTACCCTCCTCGGGGATGCGCGAGGTGACCGACGACACGTTCGAGCACGAGGTGCTCGCGGCCGAGCGGCCGGTCGTCATCGACTTCTGGGCTCCCTGGTGCGGCCCCTGCAAAGCGGTCGAGCCGATCCTGGCCCAACTGGCCGAGGATCACGCCGACCAGGTCGAGTTCGCGAAGCTGAACATCGACGAGAACCCCGAGGCGACCGCGCGCTACAGCGTTCTCTCGATCCCGACGGCGATTCTGTTCGAGGGCGGCGAAGCCCGCGAGAGCGTGGTCGGAGCCCGGTCACGCTCGCACTACGAACGCGTCTGGGCAACCTGGCTCCGCACCTCGAGCTAGGCGGGCTGCTCGCGTGACCTGACGACAGCGGCGGCTGTCAGCGCAGCAGACGACCGCGCCTTCTCGGCATCGCTCCTGCCGGCCCGCACCCGCGGGTCGAGCACCCCATAGATCAGGTCGACGATGAGGTTGAGGAACACGATCAGGAGCGAGACGAAGACGACGATCGCCATCAGCACCGGCAGGTCGCGGCGAAGGAGGCTCCGCGTGAGCAGCTTGCCGACGCCGGGCAG
>DASWDJ010000146.1:0-4048 GCA_036395295.1 Gaiellaceae bacterium
GTCAAGGACGTGCTCCTGCTCGACGTGACCCCGCTCTCGCTGGGCATCGAGACAAAGGGCGGCGTCTTCACGAAGCTGATCGACCGCAACACGACGATCCCGACGAAGAAGTCTGAGGTCTTTTCGACGGCCGAGGACAACCAGCCGTCGGTCGAGATCCACGTCGCGCAGGGCGAGTCGGAGATGGTCGCCTTCAACAAGACGCTCGGCAAGTTCCAGCTCGTCGGCATCCCGCCGGCGCCCCGGGGCATGCCGCAGGTCGAGGTCACGTTCGACATCGACGCGAACGGGATCCTTCACGTGTCCGCGAAGGACCTCGGGACCGGCAACGAACAGCAGATCCGCATCGAGGGGGGCTCGGGCCTCGAGGAGGACGAGGTCCAGCGGCTGATCCACGAGGCAGAGGCGCACGCCGACGAGGCGCACAAGCTGCGTGAGCTTGCCGACGCGCGCAACGTGGCGGAACAGCTCGCCTACCAGACGGACCGCACGCTCAAGGAGCACCGCGACAAGCTCGACGAATCCGAGGCCTCGACGATCGAGGGCCGGATCATGGAGCTGAAGGGCGTGCTCGAGAGCTCGGACGTGAACGAGATCAAGCAGAAGACCGAGGCGCTCCAGGAGGCCTCGCAGAAGCTGGCCGAAGCCGTCTACGCCCAGGCGACCGCCGCACAGGAGGGTGCCCAGACGGACGGGAGCGGCGCCACCGGTTCCGAGGACGAGGTCGTCGAAGAGGGCGACTACGAGGTCATCGACGAAGAGGAGGAGGCCAAGAAGGCCTAGTCCAGGGCCTGGCCCTGGACATGGCTTGACGGGACACCATGGCTGACGACGTCGAGAACACCGAGCAGGCCGAGCCTGAAATCGACGCCGAGCTCGTCGAGCTCGAGGCGCTGCGCATCGAGAACGAGGAGCTGATCGACACCGTTCAGCGCGTCAAGGCGGAGTTCGACAACTACCGCAAGCGGGCCGCGCGCGACCAGGAGAGCCTGGTCGCGCGCGCCGGCGAGCGGATCGTGAAGGAGCTCCTGCCGATCCTCGATGACCTCGAACGGGCGCTCGAAGCTGCGGAGAGTCACGAGGAGGCGAAGCTGGAGGAGGGCGTCAAGCTCGTGCACCGCCAGCTCGAGCAGCTCCTCGAGCGGGAAGGGCTGGCCCCCGTTGCGACGGAAGGGAAGTTCGACCCGAACGTGCACGAGGCACTCCTCACCCAGCCGTCTGCAGCCGAGGAGGGCTCGGTGATCCAGGTCCTCCAGAAGGGCTACCGCCTGGGCGACCGCGTCCTGCGGCCCGCGCGGGTGGTGGTCGCCGGGCCGAAGGACGAGGATGGCGACACGACCTAAATCTCTGTACGACGCCCTCGGCGTCTCCAAGACCGCGTCGCAGGACGAGATCAAGAAGGCCTACCGCAAGCTCGTCCGCGAGTACCACCCGGACCGTAATCCGGGCGACAAAGAGGCCGAGGAGCGCTTCAAGGAGATCCAGGGCGCCTACGACGTTCTCTCCGATCCCGAGAAGCGGAAGCAGTACGACGCCTTCGGCTCAGCCGACGGACGCGTCGGAGGCTTTCCGGGCGGCGGCGGGAACCTGAACTTCGATTTCGGCGACATCTCCGACCTCTTCGGAGGGCTCGGCGACATCTTCGGGCGCGGCCAGACGCGCCAGCGGGCCGGGCGGGGCGCCGACCTCCAGGCGCAGGTGAGCATCTCGTTCGAGGACTCGCTGCGTGGGGTCGAGACGCAGATCCCGGTCGAGACCGAGGCAGCCTGCCGGGAGTGCGGCGGCTCCGGCGCCCAGCCGGGCTCGGCGCCGCAGATCTGCCCGGAGTGCAAGGGGCGCGGCGTCACGATCGAGAGCCAGGGCCTCTTCGGGCTCTCGCACCAGTGCCCGCGCTGCCACGGAAGCGGGACGATCATCGAGAAGCCGTGTCCGCGCTGCCAGGGCAGCGGCCGCGAGCGGCGGACGAAGCGCTACAAGGTCAAGATCCCGGCCGGAGTCAAGGACGGCACGCAGATCCGCCTCAAGGGCAAGGGCGAGCCCGGCTACGGCGGCGGTCCGCCGGGCGAGCTGATCGTGGTTACGCGGGTGGCCGATTCGCCGCTGTACCAGCGCCGCGGCTCTGATCTCGTGGTCGACGTGCCGGTCACGTTTGCCGATGCAGCGCTCGGCGCGAGTGTTGATGTGCCGACCCCTGAGGGCCCGGTGTCGCTGAAGGTGCCGGCGGGCTCGGAGAGCGGCAAGCTCCTGCGGATCAAGGGCCGCGGCGCGCCGAAGCTCCGAGGAGGGGGCCGCGGCGACGTCCTCGCCCGCCTGAAGATCGCCGTCCCGAAGAAGCCGAACAAGAAGGAACGCGAGCTCCTCGAGCAGCTCCAGAAAGTGCAGAAGGTGCGCTGATGGACGACCGGCCGCGGTACATGATCAGCGTCGCCGCCGACCTCGTCGGTATGCACCCGCAGACCCTGCGCATCTACGAGGCGAAGGGCCTCGTCACGCCGCAGCGGACGGCCGGGAACACGCGCCTCTACTCCGAGGCCGACCTCGGGCGGCTGCGCCTCATCCAGCAGCTGACGACCGAGCTGGGGCTGAACCTCGCCGGCGTCGAGCACGTGATCCGCCTCGAGGAGCAGCTCCGCCGCATGCAGCGGCACATGGAGCGGCTCGAGCGCGAGATGCGCGAGCAGATCGCCGAGGTGCACCGCCAGTACCGGCGTGACCTCGTCCCCTACGACCCGGAGAACGCGCGGCTGATGAGGACCCGATGGACTTCAGCAAGCTGACGATCAGGAGCCAGGAGGCGATCGCCGCAGCGCAGGAAGATGCGCGCCGCCGGGGGAGTCCCGAGATCTATCCCGAGCATCTCGTCCTGGCGCTCCTCGGTCAGGACCTGCCCCGAGAGCTCGTTCCTGATGCCGAGGATCTGCGCGCGAAGGCCGAGGCCACGCTGCGCGAGAGGCCGTCGCTCCAGGGCGCGGCACAGCAGCCGACCGCTTCGACCGCCTTCTCACGCGTGCTTGACCGCGCCGAGGAGGAGATGCGGAAGCTCGAGGACGAGTTCATCTCGACCGAGCATCTGCTGCTCGCACTCGACTTGGTGCCGCGCGACGAGCTGCTCGCGCGCCTCAAGGAAGTGCGCGGAGGCCAGCGCGTCACCTCCGAGAATCCGGAAGGCACCTACCAGGCGCTGGAGAAATTCGGCCGCGACCTGACCGAGCTCGCCGAGCAGGGCAAGCTCGATCCGGTCATCGGCCGCGACGAGGAGATCCGGCGCGTGATCCAGGTGCTCTCCCGCCGGACGAAGAACAACCCCGTCCTGATCGGCGACCCCGGAGTGGGCAAGACGGCGATCGTCGAGGGGCTCGCCCAGCGCATCGTCGCCGGCGACGTGCCCGAGGGCCTCAAGGGCAAGCGCGTCTGGGCACTCGACATCGGGGCGCTGCTCGCCGGCTCGAAGTACCGCGGCGAGTTCGAGGAGCGCATCAAGGCCGTGCTCCAGGAGATCAAGAATGCGGCAGGCGAGATCGTGCTCTTCATCGACGAGCTGCACACGATCGTCGGCGCGGGTGCGGCCGAGGGCGCGGTCGACGCCGCGAACTTGCTGAAGCCGATGCTCTCGCGCGGCGAGCTGCGCGCGATCGGCGCGACGACCCTCGACGAGTACCGGAAGCACATCGAGAAGGACGCGGCGCTCGAGCGGCGCTTCCAGCCCGTCTTCGTCGGCGAGCCCTCGGTCTCGGACACGACTGCGATCCTGCGCGGTCTCAAGGAGCGCTACGAGGCACACCACGGCGTGCGCATCCGCGACGCGGCGCTCGTCGCCGCTGCGCTGCTCTCCGACCGCTACATCTCCGACCGGCAGCTACCCGACAAGGCGATCGACCTTGTCGACGAAGCGGCCTCGCGCCTGCGGATGGAGATCGACTCCGCTCCGCTCGAGCTCGACGAGGCCGAGCGCCGTGTGCGCCAGCTCGAGATCGAGCTCGCGGCGATGGGCAAGGAGTCCAAGGAGCGGCGCGAGCCGGTCGAACGCGAGCTGGCCGAGGCCAAGGAG
>DASWDJ010000147.1:0-14242 GCA_036395295.1 Gaiellaceae bacterium
CATGAAGACGTCGTCCGGCACAAGCTCGTTCAGCGGATCGTCGAGGCCTACCGCATGCATGCGGAGGAGACCGGCACGCAGCGTCGCAAGTGACGCCTTGGTGACCGTCGAGATCGCAAACCGCAGCGGGGCAGAGGTCGACCAGGAGGCTGCTGTGGAGCTCACACGCCAAGTGCTCGCCGCGGAGGGGATCCACGACGGCGATCTCGGGCTCGTCTTCGTGGCGCCCGACGAGATGCGTGGCCTGAAGCGAGACCATCTGGGCCAGGACGAGGCGACCGACGTGCTCGCCTTTCCGATCGACGGCCGCGAGGAGCTGCCGCCTGGTCTGCCGCGCCAACTCGGAGACGCCGTGCTCTGTCCCCAGGTTGTCGGCGAGGCCTGGCGGGCGCCGCTCGTGCACGCGCTGCTCCACCTGCTCGGCTACGAGCACGGCAGCGAGATGGCCACACGCGAGATGGAGCTCGCCCGATGAGCGTCTCGCGGCGGCGGGGGCCGTCGATCCTCGAGAGCTTCAACTTCGCGTTCGAAGGTGTGATCCACGTTTTGCGCACGCAGCGCAACATGCGGATCCACTTCGCGACCGCAGCCGTCGTCCTCATCGCCGCGGTCGCCGTCGGGGTCGGGCGGCTCGAGTTGATGGCGCTGCTGCTCGCCATCTCGTTCGTGCTGATCGCCGAGATGATCAACTCGGCACTCGAGGCGGGAATCGACGTGGCGACGACCTCGTTCGATCCACTGGCGAAGCTGGCGAAGGACATCGCCGCCGGCGCGGTGCTGATCGCGACGGTGAACGCGGTTGCGGTCGGCTACCTCGTCTTCTCCGACAAGATCGTCAACCGGAGCTCGCGGCTGATCGAGCGTCTGCGCGACGCGCCGGCCGAGTTGACGCTGATCGCGCTCGTCCTCACGATCATCATCGTCGTCGGCACGAAGGCCTATACGGGTCGCGGAACGCCCCTGCGCGGCGGGCTTCCGTCCGGCCACGCAGCGGTCGCCTTCGCCGGCTGGATGGCGGTGACCCAGGTCGTGGGCGACTCCCGGCATTGGTTCCTGATCTCGTCCCTGACCTTCCTGATGGCGCTGCTCGTCGCGCAGACCCGTGTCGAGTCGGGCGTGCACTCGTTGCTCGAGGTCAGCTACGGCGCGCTCCTGGGCTCGCTCGCCGTCCTCGTCATGTTCCAGGTGTTCGGGTGAGCGGCGATCTGTACGAGCGGGCGGTCGCGATCGCGCAGCGGGCCTACGCGCCGTACTCGAACTACTTCGTCGGCGCCGCAGTGCGCGCCCGCGACGGGCGAATCTTCGAAGGCGTGAACGTCGAGAACGCGTCCTACCCACTGGGGATCTGCGCCGAGCGCGCTGCTCTTGCTCGTGCCGTCGGCGAGGGCTGCCGGCCGGGCGACCTCGATGAGATCGCCATCACCGCCTCGCCATGCGGCGGGTGTCGCCAGTGGATCTACGAGTTCAAGCTCGACCGGGTCACGTTCAAGAACGCGGCCGGCGAGGTCGTATCGCGAACACCCGCCGAGCTCCTGCCGGAAACCTTCGAGCTGTGAAGTCCGGCTTCATCGCCGTCGCGGGACGCCCGAACGTCGGCAAGTCGACGCTCGTGAACGCGCTCTGCGGGGGCAAGGTCGCAATCGTGTCGGACAAGCCGCAGACGACGAGACGCCGGATTGCCGGGGTCGCGAACGGCGACGATTATCAGCTCGTGCTCGTCGACCTGCCGGGCTTCCAGCGTCCGCTCGATCCGATGACCGAGCGCATGCAGCGGACAGTCGATCACGCGTTCGAAGACGTCGACGCCGTTCTCGTCGTCCTCTCCGCGCGCGACCGGATCGGGGCCGGCGATCGCTTCATCGCCGGTCGCGTCTTCTCGCTCGGGATCCCCGTGGTGATCGCTCTCAACAAGGTCGATCGGCTCAAGCCGGGGCACATCGCGACCCAGATGGACACGGCTTCGAAGCTCGGCGAGTTCCACGCGCTACACCCGGTGAGTGCGAAGACCGGCGATGGGGTCGAGGAGCTTCGCACCGAGCTCGTCGAGCTCCTGCCCGAAGGTCCGCCGTACTTCCCACCCGAGCAGCGCAGCGACCTGCCGGTCGAGGCGCAGGTGGCAGAGCTCGTCCGCGAAAAGGCGCTCGCGCTGACGCGCGAGGAGTTGCCGCACGCGATCTCCGTTGAGGTCGAGGAGCTCGGGGAGAAGGTCCTGCGCGCGAACCTGTACGTCGAGACCGAGTCGCAGAAGCAGATCGTCGTCGGTCGCGGCGGGTCGGTCGTCAAGCAGATCGGGATCAAGGCCCGCCCCGAGATCGAGCAGCTGCTCGGGCACCCAGTGTTTCTCGAGCTCCAGGTGAAGGTGCGGCCCAAGTGGCGGCGAGACGAGCGCCTGCTCGAACGGCTCGGGATCTAGCGCAGTGCTCGAGATCGTCTACGAGACCCACTCGATGACCACCGACAACGAGCAGGGGATCGCGACGGGCTGGCTTCCGGGCCGCCTCTCCGAGGCGGGTCGGGGCCATGCCCGCGCACTCGGCGAGCGGCGGCGGAACGACGGGCTCGCAGCTGTCCTCGCGTCCGACCTGACCCGTGCGGTCGAGACAGCCGAAATCGCGTTTGCAAGCTCGGGCCTCGAGGTGCGCCTGGACCCGCGGCTGCGCGAGTGCAACTACGGGGAGCTGAACGGGCGGCCCGTATCTGAGATCGACGTCGAGCGGCTGCACCGTATCGACGAGCCGTTTCCTGGCGGCGAGAGCTACCGAGACGTGGTCGATCGGACACAAAGTTTCCTCGAGGAGCTCTCCCCCGAGCTCGACGGGTCGCGCGTCCTCCTCATCGCGCACTCGGCAAATCGGTGGGCTCTCGAGCATCTCGTGCTCGGGACTGTGCTCGACAATCTCGTCGCGGCCCCATTCGAGTGGCAGGAGGGCTGGATCTACCGGCTGGGCTAGTCCCAGACGCCGTGAATCGCGCCGACGAGCACGAGCGCGACGAGCTGGTAGCCGGCATTGATCAACCAGAGCTTTGCCGGCCGGCCAGCGAAGTAGGTGGTAACTGCGAGTACGGGCGCGACGAAGCCGACCCAGACGAGCAGGCCGACCAGCCCTCCGTTCCAAAGATCGTCGACCTCGGCCCAGCGGTTGATGCGTGCGAGGGCGTACGACATGAACAGGGCGCCGATGGCAGAAATCACGTAGCCGAGCTGACCACCCTTCAGCTCTTCTTGCGTGCGGTCGACCGCTCTCATCCACGTGCGAGCGAAGAGAGCGGTCGAATACCAGAGCGCACCGAGGAACATCGGGACGAGGGCCGCGACGACCACGGCGACGTAGTTGATGTCGACGTCCTGCACCGGTCACCTCCGGGGTCGAATGGGGTGGAATCTACGCCAGGGCTAGACTGGTTTCATGGCCAAGGCACCCGCGCTACCGGCCGGGTTCGAGCTTCCGCTTGAGCCGCGCCTACCGCGCATCGGCTCGGTTGACGCCGTCGCGGTCGAAGAGCGGGCCGCGACGCTCGCCAAGCGCTCGATCAAGCGCGAGGCGAAGTTGTTCGCGCTCGACCTCGCCGTCCGCATGATGGACCTGACCACCCTCGAGGGAGCCGATACGCCCGGCAAGGTCGCCGCCTTGACCTCGAAGGGGATCCGGCCGGACCCGGCCGATCTGAGCGTGCCCTCGGTGGCGGCGATCTGCGTCTATCCCAATCTCGTGCCGACCGCGGTCGAGCGCACGCGGGACACGAGCGTCAAGGTCGCCTCGGTCGCGACGGCCTTTCCCTCCGGGCAGGCGCCGACGCACGTCAAGGTCGCCGAGGTCCGCGATGTCGTGGAGATGGGGGCCGACGAGGTGGACATGGTCATCGACCGGGGCGCCTTTCTCTCTGGGCGCTACGCAAAGGTCTACGACGAGATCGTGCAAGTGAAGGAGGCCTGCGGCGAGGCCCAGCTGAAGGTGATCCTCGAGACCGGCGAGCTGGGCACGTACGACAACGTCCGCAGGGCAAGCTTGCTCGCCATGGCCGCCGGCGCCGACTTCGTGAAGACGTCGACGGGCAAGCTGCCTTCGGCCGCGACGCTGCCGGTCACCCTCGTCATGCTGGAGGCGATTCGCGACGTCTACGAGGAGACCGGCCGGCGCGTCGGCATGAAGCCGGCTGGCGGGATCAGGCAGGCGAAACAGGCGGTCCAGTACCTCGTCCAGCTGCACGAGACGCTCGGCCCCGAGTGGCTGACGCCGGATCTGTACCGGCTCGGCGCTTCGACGCTTCTGAACGACGTGTTGATGCAGATCCGCAAGGAGAAGACGGGGCGCTACCAGAGCCCCGACTACTTCACGGTCGACTGACCTGATGACGCATGTAGAGAGAAGAAAAGGGCCGGCGCCTGAGAAGGCCCGGCCCTTTCTTGTTCTTCTTCTTTCGTTCTTCTTCTAGCGGCTCACCGGGTTACCGGTTACGAGGCCGTGATCGTGATGTAGGGCGCCGAGAAGCCGGCGAAGGTGAGCGTGTACGTGAAGCTGTTGAGCGTTAGAGTCCCTCCGCGGATCGAGGGCGTCCAGTTCGGATTCGGACAGACCTGCGGCGCGCCGAATCCGCTTACCGACCGCGCCCCGACACGCAACTGCCCATTCTTCGACGAGGTCAGCGTGGCCGCACTGCTGTCGGCGAAGGTCGACGTATGGGACTCGACCAGATTGCCGCCGTGGTTGGTGCAGTCGATGGTCGCCGAGTAGTTGGCAGTCAGATTCACGGCTGCGTTCGTGTGCCCGACGCCTCCGAGCACGTACGCGCTACAGTCGACGTCGCGCGCATCATTAACCACGCACTCGACCGTACCCGACGTGAGGTGCGAGCTGCCCGGGGCGTTCGCGGGGTCGAAGCTACCGGCCGTCGGGGTGTATGTCCCCGGGAGGACGACAGCAAGAGCCACCGAAGCCGACACGGCCAGCAACAACATCGAAAATGCTGTGATGATTCCAATTCGTCGCATCTGTTATGTACTTCCTCCTTCGGTCACCCATTTGGGTGAACTTCACTTACGGACGATGACTGGCGCCGAGGGCGCCAGTAGACTCGGCCGTTAGACACCACCTCCCTCTTCGGTCGTCTTCGCGGTGGCGGAATGGAGGTCGGTGCCCGGCTCCACCCCGGCTAGGGAAAAGCCGGCCGGGGTGGGGCCTCTACACTGGGCCACATCGTGGAGGCGAAGCCGCAAACCGCAGTTCCTCCTTGGGGGACGCCACCCCCGCTCGGAATGGACACCCCCAAGTTTTCCACAGGTGAGGGTCGCCTTCAAGCGAAAGACACCGGACCGAGGGTTTTTACCCACAAGTTTTCACGAGAAAGGGGGGAAAGGCGCACAATTCGGCGGGCGCTACGATGTGCGGCACGGGCCGCGGCCGGCCCGGTATGAGCGATTTCGATGAGTGAGCTCGAACGAAAGCGCGATCGCGCGCCGGTGCCCTCCCAGTGGGACTACGCGCCCGCGCCGGAGGCTCGCGACCTCGTCCAGCTTCGCGATCGCTATGGGCACTTCGTCGGCGGCGAGTGGCTCGAGCCGAAAGAGACCTACGCCACGATCGACCCGTCGAGCGAGGAGGCGCTCGCCGAGGTCGGGCAGGCGACGAAGGAGGAAGTCGAGCTCGCGGTCCGTGCGGCCCGAGACGCATTCACGAACGGCTGGTCCGACATCTCTCCGGCGGAGCGCGCGAAGTACCTCTTCCGGATTGCGCGCATCCTCCAGGAGCGCTCGCGCGAGTTCGCGGTTCTCGAGTCGCTGAACGGCGGAAAGCCGATCCGCGAGTCGCGTGACGTCGACCTGCCCTTATCGGCGGCGCATTTCTTCTACTACGCCGGCTGGGCCGACAAGCTCGAATACGCCTTTCCAAACCGGAAGCCGCGACCGGTCGGCGTCGCGGGCCAGATCGTGCCCTGGAACTTCCCGCTCCTGATGCTCTCGTGGAAGATCGCGCCCGCGCTCGCGGCGGGCAACACGGTCGTGCTCAAGCCCGCCGAGACGACGCCTCTGTCGGCGCTGCTCTTCTGCGACGTCGTCCGTCAGGCCGAGCTCCCGCCCGGGGTCGTCAACATCGTCACCGGCGACGGCCGGACGGGCGCCGAGCTCGTCAAGCACGAAGGAGTCGACAAGATCGCCTTCACCGGATCGACCGAGGTCGGCAAGGCGATCCAGCGCGAGCTCGCCGGCACCGGCAAGCGGCTGACGCTCGAGCTAGGCGGAAAGGCGGCGAACGTGATTTTCGACGACGCGGCGCTCGACCAGGCGGTCGAGGGAATCGTGAACGGGATCTACTTCAACCAGGGCCACGTCTGCTGCGCCGGTTCGCGGCTGCTCGTCCAGGAGTCGATCAGTGAGCCCCTCATCGGGAAGCTGAAGCGCCGCCTCGAGACTCTGCGAGTCGGGGATCCGCTCGACAAGAACACCGATGTCGGCGCGATCAACTCGCGCCAGCAGCTCGACAAGATCAAAGAGCTCGTGGCCTCCGGCGAGGAAGAGGGCGCCGAGATCTATCAACCCCCGTGCCGGCTTCCCGAAAAGGGCTACTGGTTTGCGCCGACGGTCTTCACGAACGTGGCCCAGAGCTACCGGATCGCGCAGGAAGAGATCTTCGGCCCCGTGCTCTCGGTGCTCACCTTCCGCACGCCGGACGAGGCCGTCGAGAAGGCGAACAACACGCCCTACGGGCTGTCCGCCGGCGTGTGGACGGAGAAGGGTTCGCGCATCCTCGCGATGGCGCAGCGACTGCGCGCCGGCGTCGTCTGGGCGAACACCTACAACCGCTTCGACCCGGCCTCGCCGTTTGGCGGATACAAAGAGTCCGGCTACGGCCGCGAGGGGGGTCGGCACGGCCTCGAGCCGTACCTGGAGTTCGAATGAGCCGGCTGCCTGTTCGCAAGACCTACAAGCTCTACATCGGCGGCGAGTTCCCGCGCTCCGAATCGGGCCGTGTCTACGAGGCGCAGGGCGCAAACGTGGCCCGCGGGTCGCGGAAGGACCTCCGTGACGCGGTGCGCGCTGCGCGGGGCGCTTTTCCCAAGTGGGCGGCGCTGACCGCCTACAACCGCGGCCAGGTCGTCTACCGAATCGCCGAGATGCTCGAGGCCCGCCGAGCGGAGTTTGCCGACCTCTGCTCGGGGCCGAAGGAAGTCGAACGGTCGATCGATCGTCTCGTCTGGTACGCGGGCTGGGCCGACAAGCTCGCGCAGGTGCTCGGCTCGTCGAACCCGGTCGCGGGGCCTTACTTCAATTTCACCGTGCCGGAGCCGACGGGCGTTGTCGGCATTCTCGTGCCCGAGGAGCCGGCGCTAGCCGGGCTCGTGTCGCGGCTTGCGCCCGCGATCGTCGGCGGGAACACCACGGTCGCGGTCGCTTCTGAGGCGTCACCCTTGGCCGCGATCGAGCTCGCCGAGGTACTCGCGAGCTCGGATGTCCCCGGCGGAGTCGTCAACCTGCTCACGGGCCGCCGGGCAGAGCTCGCACCGGTGCTCGCGGGGCACATGGACGTGAATGCGCTCGACCTGGCCGGAGCCGACGGTGAGGTCGAGGAGCTCGAGCGCCTCGCCGCGGACAACGTGAAGCGTGTCGTCCGCGGGGCACCGGACGAGCAGAGCCCCTGGGAGGTCGCCGCCTTCCTCGAGCTGAAGACGGTCTGGCACCCGATCGGCGTCTGAACGCACCGCCGCTTGAATGGTGCACCCAGCCTCCTCCCCGAAGCGATCGTACTGAGGAGATCCGCGCACGTGGGTGACAGAAGAGCCAACTCTGTGTGTCCGGAGCCCTCGCTGAATCGCTGGGAGCACCTGGCGGTACCGCCAGAGGCCCAGCACCGGTCTGCCTTCGGCGGCCAGGAGCTCCGCGCCGGGCTAGCATCTCGGCGCCGATGACCGCTCGCCACTTGAGCCAGGCGATCTCCGAAGGCGACGGCATCTCGCTGATCGTGCCCGCGACCGACCTCGATTCGGTTCGGATCGCCGAGGAACAGGGGGCCGAGGGAGTCGTCCTCGAGCGGGATCTGCCGGGTGTGCGGGAGGCGACCGGGCTCCCGATCATCTGGCGCGCGGACGCCTCTCCTACTGAGGTGCTCGCGCTGGGGGCGGATGCTTGTGTGCTGACCGCGAACGCGCTCGAGGACGACATGGACCGGGTCGAGCGCCTTTACACGGAAGCTCTCGACCTCGGGCTCGAATGCGTCGTCGAGGCTCGTGACGCCGACGAGCTGCAGTTCGCGCTCGAGCGACTCGACCCGGAGATCCTTCTCCTCTCGCCGCGCGGCAGCGAGGACGGCGACGACCCGCTCGAGCGGGTGCTCGACCTCTTGCCGGACATTCCGGCCGGGAAGCTCGCGGTTGCCGACCTCAACGTCACGAGCCGCCATGAGATTGCAGAGCTCGAGCGCGCAGGCGTTGACGCCGTAATCGTCGGCACTCATGAGGTCGCCGATCTCGTCGGCGCGCCGCCGCCGGATGTCTAGGCACGGTCTTGCCTCAACCACTGCGGCGCCGCCCGAGGTCTGAGCGCCCCGAGCGCCGGTGGGGGGGCCCGCCGGTTGCGTTCGCCGCGCTGCTCGCCCTCGCCGCCGCGCTGCGCCTCACGGGCATCCGGTACGGGCTCCCGTTCCCACTGCTGAACCCCGACGAGCGCAGCGTCGTGCCGCGCGCGTGGGCGATGGTGCACGGCGGAGGGCTCGATCCGCACTGGTTCGACTACCCGAGCCTCGTCATGTACCTCTTGGCCCCGTTCCAGGCCTGGCAGGACGACCCCTCGTACCTGGCGGCGCGGCTGACTATGGTCGTGATCGCACTCGGCGGTGTCGCCGCCGCCTGGTGGCTCGGACAGCGCGCGTATGGGCCGCTGGCCGGCTTCGTTGCAGCCGCCGCGACTGCGGTCGAGACGACGCACGTCGCCTATTCGCGGATGGCGGTCACCGACGTGCCGCTGACGCTCGGTGTGGCGGTCGCGCTCGCGCTGATGGTCTCGGGCCGGATCGAGCTCGCCGGCCTCGCCGTCGGGCTCGCGGCCAGCGCGAAGTACCCAGGCGTCCTGCTGCTCGCCCCTCTCCTCGCGGGGGCCTGGGGACGATGGCGCCGGCTGGCGGTCGCGCTCGCGCTCGCCGTGGCCGGCTTTGCCGTGACGAGCCCCTTCGTCGTCCTCCATCTCGGCCAGGCGGCTGCTGACGCCTGGCGCGTCCAGGAAGCCGCCCGCGGGGGCTGGCTGGGCTTCGAGAACGACCACACGGCGCCGATCGCCTTCGTCACGCGGCTCTGGGACGGGCTCGGCCCGGCCCTCCTGATCGCGGCTGCGGGCCTGGTGGTCGCGCTCGTCCATCGCCGCCGCGCGGATCTCGTGCTCGCCGTCTTCGTCCTCGTCTACTTCGCCGACCTCGTGACCCTCCACGCCCACTTCGATCGCTACCTCCTGCCGCTCGTCCCCGCCCTCGGGGCGCTCGCCGGCCGGTTCCGCGCACTCGCTCCGGTGACGCTGCTGATGCTGGTCGTGCCCCTGACCTGGTCGATCCGAGACGCGCGCGATCTCACGCGGACGGATGCTCGGGTCGTCGCGCACCGCTGGGTCGAGCGAAACCTGCCCCGAAGCGCCATCCTGGCCATCGACCCATCGACGCCTGACTTCGAGGGCTTCCGCGTCGTCCGGCTCGAGCTGCCGCGGCCGGGCGAGCCCCCGGACTCGAAACGGGACGTCGGAAGGCTCCGCGAGCTCGGCGTCCGTTATGTCGTCGTCACCGGCGCGATCGAGGATCGGGTGCTGGCCGCGGCCGATCACTATCCGCGCGAGACGAGCTTCTACCGCCACCTCGTGCGGGAACGGCGGGTCTACGCCGTTCATTCTGGCCGCCTCGGGGGCCCCTGGGTCGAGATCTACCGGCTATAACGTGCTCCGAATGCAGCGATTGAGTGCAGCAGTGGTCCTGATCGGAGTCGCACTCGGACTGGCCGGTTGCTCCAGTGACAAGAGCAAGCCTGCTTCCGCGTCGCCGCGCGCAGCAGCACGGTGCCCTGCCGCCTGGAAAGCAGGTTGGCAGCGGCTCGCGAACAGGATCCACGCTCCGGTCTACTGCCCGACCTGGATGCCGAGCCCGCTCGACGGGAAGATCGGCGGCGATTGGGACAACGGCGTCTCCGCCGATCCGGACCGCAGTTACCTCGTCAGCTTTCTCTGGCACGAACCGCCCAGCCAGGACGTGCACGTGAATTTCCGGGGCTACCCCGGACGCACGGCGGTGCCGAGGTGCATCGACGTGCGGACGGTTGCCGGCCGGACACGCCGCCGGTCGATTCCCTGCTTTAGCGACCCGCGCGGGGCCCGGCGGATCGGCAAGCTGCTCGTCACGGTCTACACGGTGAACCGCGATGCCGACCAGTGGCACGTGCTCTACGCGTGGCGGAGGCGGGGCAGTCTCTACGCGGTCAGCGAGCACGTGGCCAAGCCGCTGACCTACCGGCGCGTGGTCGCGAACCTCGACCGCTTGGTCGAGGGGCTCGTTCGCATCGATCCGAGCACCTAAACTGTGCGTCTGACGAGGCGCGACCTGTTGGCCGGCGGCGCGGCTGCTGCCGCCCTCGGCGCGACCGGGATCTACGAGCTCGTCGAACACCTCGGTCGGACGCCGCAGCGTCTGCCGACCGCCGATCGAGCGCCGGAGCAGCATCTCCTGCACGGCCTGCGCGTGATCGAGGACGAAGGCGTGGAGGTGATCGTTCCGCCGCTCCACCACCAGCTCGTGACGGTCAAGCTCCGCGTCGAGCCGCGCCGGGCCGAACTTCGCCGAGCTCAGGAGGCCCTGGAAGAGGCCCTGCTCCGACTCGACGAGGAGTTCGAGTCGAGCGCCCGCGGCCTCGGTCTCACCGTCGCGTGGGGACTACCCTATTTCGAGCGTTACGTCCCGGCGCAGGCGGCCCGGCACCTGCCGGTCGACCTTCGTGCCTCGTCCACGCGGGAACGGCCCGTGCGCGCGCTGATCGATGCGATCCGCTTTCCGAGCGACCCTGACGACGTCTTGCTCGAAGACAACGATCTCGCGGTACTGCTGCGCAGCGACGAGCCGGAGCATGTCACCGAGGGTGCGCAAGCGATCTTCGGCGAGCTCGACGCACTCTTCGAGACGACGAGCATCCGCAAGGGCTTCGCGGCCGGGGGCTTCGACGGCGGCCGCAGCCTGCCCAAGCAGATGGCGGTCGCGGCGGGGGTGCCCGGGGCCGACCTGATCCCGGACACGGCGGAGCTCTTCCTCGGCTTCACCTCGACCCAGAAGGACGGGCTCGGCCCGCTCGGGATCGCAAACTTCGAGACTCTCGGACTCGTCGACCTCGGCCCGCGGAACTACTTCCGCGCCGGGACGAGCATGCACGTCTCGCACATCTTCGAGAACCTCGAGGCCTGGTATCTGGACTTCGATTTCGCCGAGCGTGTGACGACGACCTTCAGCCCGGAGCGGCGCGCGCGGCAGGGGACACAAACCGTACCCCAGAAGCCCGGGGCCATTGCCGACTCGGGCGGGGTCGTGCGCGATTTCCACCGCTTCGGCGCGATCGGCCACAGCGCCTCGATCCAAACCACTTCTCGACTGCAGCGCGACGTGGTCGCCGCGGACGGCAAGCTCTACAGGAAGGGAACCGCGATTCCCCAGCGCGCCGACTTCAACACCCTCGACAATCCCTTCTTCTGGAGCGCGCGACCCGAGCGCGATCGCCAGCAGGCTGAGGCCGCGGCCGGGGTGCACTTCGTCGTCTTCAACCCGACGAGCGACGACTTCCACCGCAACCGGCTCGCGATGGACGGCGTGCTTCCGGACGGGACGCGGCTGCCGTTCGAGCCGCGGGCCCGTGGCCAGGGCCTCAACTCGGTGCTGCAGACGACGCACCGCCAGAACTTCCTCGTCCCACCCCGCCGGGCGCGATCGTTCCCGCTCGTCGAGCTCCTGGCCTAGGGCAGGCCGCTAACCGAAGAACGCCTTGGCCACTGAGTACCAGTCCTCCGGCACCGTCTTCAGCTCCGCCGTCGCCTCCACGAGCGAGACGTCGACGATCCGGTCGCCCTGGAGCGCGGCCATCCGGCCGAAGCGCCCCTCGTGAACGAGGTCTGCGGCCTTTAGCCCGTAGCGGGTGGCGAGCACACGATCCCGCGGGGTCGGGCTTCCGCCGCGCTGGACATGGCCGAGGACGGTCACGCGTGTCTCATAGCCGGTGCGGTCCTCGATCTCGCGCGCGAGCTCGTGGCCGACGCCGCCGAGCCGGACGTGGCCGAATTCATCGGCCGCCGTTTCCTGCGCGACCTGCCGGCGCTCGCCGGAGTCGTAGGTCAGCTCGTAACCCTCGCTGACGACGACGATCGAGAAGTCCTTCCCGCGCTCGTGGCGGTGCTGGATCTCCGAGCACGCCTGCTCGACCGTGACTGGATGCTCCGGGATCAGGATCACGTCGGCGCCGCCGGCGATGCCGCTCATGACCGCGATCCAGCCGGTATGCCTTCCCATCACCTCCACGACCATGACCCGGTTGTGGGACTCGGCCGTGGTGTGCAAGCGGTCGATCGCCTCGGTGCAGATCGAGACCGCCGTGTCGAAGCCGAAGGTGTAGTCGGTGGCCGAGAGGTCGTTGTCGATCGTCTTCGGCACACCGACCACAGGGAACTGCTGCTCTGCGTGGAGCCCGGCCGCGACGCCGAGCGTGTCCTCGCCGCCGACGGCGACGAGGGCATCGAAGCGCTCGCGTCGGAAGCTCGCAAGCACGCGCTCGACACCGCCCTCGAGCCGGAACGGATTCGTGCGCGAGGTGCCGAGGATCGTCCCGCCTCGCGGCAGAAGACCCGAGATCTCGCGAGGGCCGAGCGGCTCGAAGCGGCTGTCGACGAGCCCGCGCCAGCCCTCGCGCACCCCGACGACCTCATCGCCCCGGTCGAGCGAGCGCCGCGCCACTGCGCGGATGACCGCGTTCAGCCCGGGACAGTCTCCGCCCCCGGTGAGAATGGCGACCCGCTGTGCCACGGGGCAAGTCTCGCAGGAACCCCACGGCTATCATGGTTTCGCGCGCCGAAGTGGCGGAACCGGTAGACGCGCTGGACTCAAAATCCAGTGGGGTAACACCCGTGTGGGTTCGAGTCCCACCTTCGGCATCGGCTCTCAGAGCGGACGCGGGATCACTCTGCGTCGGGTTCCGGCTTGACCCTCCCGCTCAATGTCTCGATACTTGCCCCCGCGCGGGCGGACGCCGCGGTCGCAGCCGTCGCTTCCGCCGGACTTGCACACCAGGTTACGGAGGAGGCAGCAGGTGAGAAAACGTGGAACGATCTTGTTACTGGGGCTCGCGGCCGGAGCGCTCCTCGCTTTCGTAGCCGCAGGTTGCGGCGGGGGCGGCGGAGGCGGTGGAGGCGAAGAAGCGACCGCGCTTCCTTCGGCCTCGTGCGGACCAATACGCTATGGGGGAGACGGCAAGCCAGACTTCTTGATCGCCTCCGACTTGCCGCTCCAGGGCGCGAACCGGTCGCTGACGACGGAGATGGCAGACGCTGTCGACTTCATTCTCAAGCAGCACGACTACAAGGCCGGCGGCAAGACGATCGGCTACCAGTCCTGTGACGACGCGACCGCACAGGCCGGGAGCTGGGACTCCGCGAAGTGCTCGGCGAACGCGCGAGCCTATGCGAACAACAAGTCGGTGCTCGGACTCGTCGGGACATTCAACTCGGGCTGCGCCAAGCTCGAGATCCCGGTTGCCAACCGGGCGGTTGACGGGCCACTTGCGATGGTCAGCCCTGCGAACACGTACCCGGGGTTGACACAGGGTGGGCCGGGCACCGAGACCGGTGAGCCCGACAACTACTATCCAACGGGTAAGCGGAACTACGCGCGCGTCGTCTGGAACGACCAGTTCCAGGGCGCCGCGGGCGCGCTGCTCGCTCGCGACCTCGGGCTGAAGAAGGTCTACGTCCTCACGGACAAGGAGACCTACGGCAACGGCATCGCGAACCTCTTCAGCCAGTACGCCAAGAAGGTCGGCATCGAGACGCTGCCGGGCACGCCGCAGGCGTGGGACAAGAAGGCGTCGAGCTACGACGCGATCGCGACGAAGGTCAAGACCTCCGGAGCAGACGCCGTCTTCCTGGGCGGCATCGTCTGCAACAACGGCGGCAAGCTGATCAAGGACCTGAAAGCCGGCCTCGGCCCGGATGTGCAGATCTTCGGCCCCGACGGGTGGACGCCGATCTCAGCGA
>DASWDJ010000148.1:0-18544 GCA_036395295.1 Gaiellaceae bacterium
CCCACGTCGCAGGACGCCTCGATCGCCGCCCAGTGGTGCGCGGTGGCCGCGGCCGCCGTCGCCAGGCGAGGCTCCAGTCCCTTCGCCAGGAACGCGCCGACGATCCCGGTCAGGACGTCACCGGTCCCGGCGGTTGCCAGGGTGGGATGCCCGCCGTCGACGAGCACGGCCTTTCCGGGCGCGGCGATGAGCGTGCCGGAACCCTTCAGGAGGACGACGCAGCCGAAGCGATCGACGGCGCGGCGCACGGCCTCCAGCCGGTGAGCGTTTACCCACGATGCCTCCTCGCCCAGCAGCCGGCCGAGCTCGCCCGAGTGAGGAGTCAGCACCCGCGGAGCGGGCCAGTCGGCTGGCTCGAGCTCCCAGAGCGCGTCGCCGTCGACAACCACAGGCAGGTCGGCTTCGGTCACAAGGCGCCTCACGAACCCCTTCGTCCCTTCGCTCCTTCCCAGGCCCGGCCCGACCGCCAGCGCCCCCGCCTTGCGCACGAGCTCGAGCGCCGGTTCGGCCGCCGCTTCGGTCACGAGACCTTCCCCGTCGGCCGGCAGCGGCCGCTTGACCGCCTCGAGCACCCAGTGCTCGAAGACAGGAAGAGCAGGCCCGGGTCCGGCGAGCGTCACGTAACCCGCGTCGGCCCGCATCGCCGCGAGCGCGGAAAGGCACGGCGCCCCTGTCAATCCAGGCGAGCCGCCGATGACAACCACATGTCCGGCGGTGTACTTCGTGTCCTCCGGGCTCTTCCGCGGCAGAAGCTCGAGGATCTCCCTCGTCACCCGGGCGTGCTCGGTGTCGATCGGCTCGAGTCCGATGTCCGCGACCTCGAGGTAGCCGACGAGATACGCGCCGGGCGTCACGTGCTGCCCCACCTTTTCGCCGTGGAAAGTCACGGTCAGGTCGGCGTCGACTGCCGCCCCGGCCACCTCGCCGGTCGACGCATCGACTCCCGACGGCAGGTCGACCGCAAGCACGGGGGCGCCGAGCTCGTTCATCTGCTCGATCAAGCGCGCCGCTCCGGGCCTCGGCTCACCCTCGAAGCCGGTGCCGAAGAGCGCGTCGACGAGTACATCCGGGTCGCCGAGGTCCTTCCGCTCGCCCTCGGGCTTCGCGTCGACGATGAGGACCTCGCGTCCCGCCTCCTCGAGCAGCCGCGCTGCGACGCGGCCGTCGCCGCCGTTCGAACCGGCGCCGCAGACAACAGTGAAGGAGCGCGCGTTCCCGAAGTCCTCGAGCGCGTGGTCCGCGACCGCTCGCCCCGCTCGCTCCATCAGCTCCTCGACGGTGCCCGGATAGCGCTCCTCCGCCGCACGCATCTCCGCGGCGGTGTAGAGAGGCTCAAGCATCCCGGTCGGAGACCACGCAGACGGCTGTCGCGAGCCCCTTCGAGTGCGACATCGAGAGATCGATCGGTCCCGCGCGGACTCTTTCCGCCCAGGCCTTGGTCTTACCGGAGAGCTGCACATGCGGCTTCGGCCGGCCCGCGATCTCGATCTCGCGCCATGTGAAGCGGACGCCGCACCCGAGCGCCTTGCCGACTGCTTCCTTGCCCGCAAAGCGGGCCGCATAATGCTGCGCCGGGTTGCCGCGGCCGTCGCAGTAGGCGCGCTCGGCTTCCGTGAAGCAGCGCGCCGCGAAATCCGCGTAACGCTCGAGGGCGCGTTGCACGCGCTCGATCTCGATCAGGTCGACGCCTACCCGCATGGCGCGGATTCTAGGTTGCGTTCGCCAGGTATCCGGGAACGTCGCCCAGCGAATCGACGACCGCGTCCGGCTTGACGAGGGCGTTCGCGAGCGCCTCCTCCCGAAACTTGCCGGTGCGAACGAGGATCGTTCTTAGGCCGCAACTCTTGGCGCCCGCGACGTCCGCCTCGAGATCGTCCCCGACCATCCAGGTCCGCTCCGCGTCCGCATCGAGCGCGTCGAGCGCAGCGCCGAAGAAGGCAGGGCTCGGCTTTCCGAGCACCGTCGCCTCGACCTCAGCGGCGTACTCCAGGCCCGCGACGAACGCTCCCGAGTCCAGGAGCGGCCCGCGGGAGGTCTGCCACCAGCGGTTCTTGTGCAGGCAGTAGAGCTCGGCGCCGGCCTCGAGCTCGGCGAAGGCGCGGGCGAGATTCATGTAGCTGAAGACGCGGTTCGTCTCCTCGGTCTCGTCGGCGCCGCCGAGCAACACGGCATCAGCTTCCTCGCCGACGAGCTCGACGCCTTCGAGCTCGCTGCGAATCGCGGCCATCGTAATCGCGAGCACACGCTTGCCCGCGAGCACCCGCGCTGCCGCGCGCGGGGTCGTCTCGAGCTCCTCGTCGTCGAGCTCGACGCCGAGCGCCCGCAGGTCCTCCGCGAGATCGGCACGGGAGCGGGTCGTGTTGTTGGTGACGAAGCGAAGGCGATGACCGTCCTCCCGAAGTCGCTTCACGGCGTCGCCGGCGCCGTCGATCGGGCGACCCGAAACGTGGAACACACCGTCGACGTCCAGGAGAATGGCGGCCATGGAGCGCGAGTCTATTCGGGTCACCAGGTCGGTTTCGATTCCGGTCTCGGAGATCGAGCTGCGCTTCTCGCGCTCGAGCGGGCCCGGCGGCCAGCATGCCCAGAAGTCCGAGACCAGGGTCGAGGCGATCTTCGACGTCGAAGCTTCGACCACGCTCTCGACACGCCAGAAGCAGCGCGTTGTGCGCAAGGCAGGCCCCATCCTCCGCGCCGTGGCGCAGGATGAGCGGAGCCAGGCCCGTAATCGCGAGCTTGCGACCGAGCGCGTTGCGGAGGCGCTGCGGGAGGCGCTCCACGTCGAACGTCACCGGCGACCGACGAAGCCGAGTGCGGCGTCGGTCCGGCGGCGACTCGAGCAAAAGCGCCGGCGCGCGGAAACGAAGCGCCTGCGGCGACCTCCTTCCTGAGGTTCCTAATGGTGGTGGCCGTGCTCGCCGGCGTGGGCCAACGGTGCGGCCTCGCGTCCCTCGACGTAGCGCTCAGGGTCGGCGTCGAAGCGCTCTTTGCAGCCGGCGCTGCAGAAATAGACCGTCTTCCCGTTCCACTCGCTCCGGAACGGGGTCTTCGAGCGCTCGACAGTCATTCCACAGACCGGGTCACGTGCCCCACGGTCGAGCGTGAGCCCGATCAGCGCCGCCGCAACGGCCAGGAAGAGGATGTTCAGGAACGTCGTGTAGTTCCAGGTCACTCCGCGGTCGGTGATCGAGTCGATGTCGGGCCGCGTCTCCGGAACGAGGCCGGCGGCGGCGAACAACCCATCCACGGCGAGGGCGGCAGTAACAATCGCCCCGAACATGATCCCGGCGAGAATCGCCGCGGCCTTGGCCCCGTAGTACTTGCGGTAGATGAGCAGGATCGGAACGATGATCAGGTCGGCGTAAATGAACGCGATCGTTCCCGAGAACGAGATGCCCCCTGCCCAGAGCACGGCGGCGAGCGGCACGTTTCCGACCGAGCAGACGAACGAGAGGACGGCGACGAGCGGGCCGACGACGACGTTCTCGGCGAGCCGCAGGGGCGCCGGGGCGTCGGTGATGAAGAGATCGTTGAAGAAGCTCATCGGAAGCAGCGCGATGAACCCGGCGATCACGAAGCCGCCGGTGATCTCCTTCCAGAGCATCTCCCAGTCGCCGCGGAAGTTGTGCGCGACGTCCGACCAGGCCTCGACCGACGTCAACCGCCCGCGCCAGGAGAGACCCTCGGCGGCGGCCGTGTGGTGTACGTGTCCCGCCTGCACCGCCACTGCGTGCGCTCGCGCTTCCTCCTCGAGCCGCCTGGTGACGAAGAGGCGAATGCCGGCCCACATGAGCGGGATCAGCAGCAGGCCACCGACGAACTCGGCGAGCGTGAACTGCCAGCCGAGGAAGATCCACATCACGATCCCGATCTCGAACACGAGGTTGGTCGACGCGAACTGGAACGCCATCGCCGTAGCGACGCTCGCCCCCTTCTGGAACATCGACTTCGCGATCGCGACAGCGGCGTAGCTACAGGAAGAGGAGGCGGCGCCGAGGCCGGTAGCGAGCGCGACCGTCCGTAAGTCGCGGCCGCCGAGCGCGCGCTCCATGCGCGAGCGCGGGACCCAGGCCTGCACGATGCCCGACAGCGTAAAGCCGAGCACGAGCGCCCACCCCACCTCCCACGCCATCTGGAAGGCGTTCCAGAGACCGTCGCCGATCCGGTCGAACACGACCACGACGCGAGCCTAACTGCGGCGGTCTAGCCCGCGGTCTGGTGGGGCGAGAGCGCGAGCCGCGCGCTACTCGACCGTAACCGTCTTCGCCAGGTTCCGCGGCTGGTCAACGTTCATGCCCCGCAGGCGAGCGATCCGGTAGGCAAGGAGCTGCAGCGGCAGGATCGCGAGCACGGCCTGCAGGAAGGCCGGCGTCGACGGGATATAGATGACGTCGTCCGCATGGTGCTGGATGTCTTCGTTCCCGTCGGTCGCGATTGCGATCACATGCGCGCCCCGGGCACGGCTCTCTTGGATGTTCGAGACCACCTTGTCGTAGACGTGTGAGTTCGTCGCGACGCAAACGACGGGCGTGTCCTCGTCGAGCAGCGCGATCGGGCCGTGCTTCATCTCGCCCGCCGAATACGCCTCCGTCGGGATGTACGAGATCTCCTTCAGCTTCAGCGCGCCCTCGAGGGCCACCGGCAGACCGATGTGGCGCCCGAGGAAGAGGAAGAACGGCTTGTCGTAGAAGCGTTGCGCGATCTCCTCGATCGGATGGTCGCCGTCGAGGAACGCCTGCATCCGCTCGGGCAGCTCGTAGAGCTCGTCGAGGATGAACTCGACCTCTTCCGTGGGCAGCGTCTTCTTGAACTGGGCGAGCTTGAGCGCAATGAGGCTGATCAGGGCGACCTGGGCCGTGAAGGTCTTCGAAGCGGCGACGCCGACCTCGAGCCCGGTGCGCGTGAAGATGACCGAGTCGACTTCGCGCGTGATCTGGGAGCCCATCATGTTTGTGATCGCAACGGTGTGCGCTCCCTTCTCGCGGGCGAGCCGCATGGCCGCGAGGACGTCCGCGGTCTCGCCCGACTGGGAGATTCCGATCACGAGCGTGTCCTTCGAGAGCACCGGGTTGCGATAGCGCCACTCACTCGCGATGTCGGGCTCGACCGGAATGCGCGCCCACTCCTCGATCACGTAGCGCCCGACGACTGCCGCGTGGTACGAGGTTCCACAGGCGAGGATCACGATCCGTCGCAGGTTGCCGACCTCCTTGTCCGTAAGCCCGAGGCTCTCGAGGACGAGCTTCCCGTGCCGCACGCGGTCGCCGATCGTCTCGCGCACGCCCTTGGGCTGCTCGTAGATCTCCTTCAGCATGAACGTCTCGTAACCCGACTTCTCGGCGGCCTCGTCGTCCCAGTCGACCTCGATCACCTCCCGCTCGACGGCGCCGTCCTCGACGCTCGTGAAGGTCGCCCCGTCGGGGGTGATGGACACGATCTCGCCGTCCTCGATCAGCTGGATTCTCCGCGTCTCGCGCAGGAACGCTGTCGAGGCGGAGGCGAGGAACATCTCTCCGTCGCCGACGCCGACGAGCAGCGGGCATTGAACGCGCGCGCCGACGAGCTCCTTCGGGTGGTCGCTGTGGACGACGACAAAGGCAAAATGGCCCTCGAGCTCCCTGTAGGCCGCTCGGACCGCTTCGGTCAGGTTGCCCTGGTAATGACGCTCGATCAGGTGGACGACGACCTCGGCGTCCGTCTCGGAGCTGAACTTGTGCCCCTCCTCTTGCAGCGACGCTGTCAGCTCGCGGAAGTTCTCGACGATCCCGTTCAGGACGACGGCGATCTTCTGCTGCTCGCAGCCGTGCAGTGGATGCGCGTTCTCCTCGGAGACTCTTCCGTGCGTGGCCCAGCGGGTATGCCCAAGCCCGATCTGGGCTTCCGAGCCGTTCTGCTTCGCGACCCTCTTCAGGTTCTTGAGATCGCCGACCGCGCGGACGTAGTCGAGCCCCTCGTCTTCGAGCAGGGCGAGACCGGCGGAGTCATACCCGCGGTACTCGAGGCGCTCGAGGCCATGGATCAGGAGCGGCTTGGCCACCCGTGGCCCGACGTATCCGATGATTCCACACACCCTGAGCTCCTTTCCTTCTGTCGGGGCCTTCAGGTGACGGTCGACGGTTCTTGGGGGGCGACTGTTTCCGAAACGCGCAAGAGCCCGGTCTCGTGCGACCCCCGACGTCGGAGGTCGGTCAACCGAGCTCTCGTCGAACGAGAGCGGAGATGGTAGCACAGAGGTCGCGCGCCTCGGCCAAATCCTCTGCCTCGGCTAGAACACGAACGACAGGCTCCGTTCCAGAAGGTCGTACGAGCACTCGCCCGCGCTCGCCGAGCTCGCGGTTCAAGCGCCCGACCTCCGCGACGAGGCCTGTCGGCAGCTCGCGCGCTGCGACCGGCACGCTCTCCTGCACCTGGGGGTAGCGAGGGAGGATCGCGGCCGCCTCTGCCAATGTCCGCCCCTTCAGGGCGCCGCAGAGGAGCAGAGCCGCAGCGAGGCCGTCGCCGGTCACGTGATCGCGCAGATAGATGATGTGCCCGGACTGCTCGCCTCCGAGGATGCCGCCGTTCGCGCGCAGCGCCTCGAGCACGTACCGGTCGCCGACGTCGGTCGTCAGCACCCGGATCCCATGCTCGCCCATCAGCCGGTGAAAGCCGAGGTTCGTCATCACCGTCACGGCGACGAGTTCGACCTTCAGGTCGAGGGCGAGAACGGCGAGGATCTGGTCGCCGTCGACCGCATTGCCCTCGGCGTCGACCGCGAGCATGCGGTCGCCGTCCCCGTCGAACGCGACACCGAGGTCATAGCCGCCCCCGGCCATGGTCGCCTTGAGAAGCGAGAGGTCGGTCGCGCCGCAGCCGAGGTTGATGTTCTCTCCGTCCGGCGCTGTGCCCACGGGCGCAACTTCTGCGCCGAGCCGCTCGAACGCCTTGGGCGCGATCCCGGAGTACGCACCGTTCGCGCAATCGACGGCGATCCGGAGGCCGGTCAGGTCGCTTCCGAAGCGCTCGACGATGTGCTCGAAATAGCTGTCGGTGGCCACGCCGACGTGGTCGATCTCCCCCGGCGCCGCGCGCGGAGGGGCGTCGAGAAGCGCTTCGATCTCCTCCTCGTCGGCATCGGTCAGCTTCCGGCCGTCGCGGTCGAAGAGCTTGACTCCGTTGTACTCGGGCGGGTTGTGCGAAGCCGAGATGACCGCGCCGAGGTCGAGTGCGAGCAGCGCGACGGCCGGCGTCGGCAGCACGCCTGCGAGCACCGCGTTGCCGCCCGCCGACGCGATGCCGCGGGCGAAAGCGTCCTCGAGCTCGGGGCCCGAGCCGCGCGTGTCCCGTCCCACGAAGACCCGCCCGCCCTTCGACCACAGCGCGGAGGCGCGTCCGAGCCGCTCGACGAGGTCGGTCGTCAGGTCTTGACCGACGACCCCGCGAACGCCGTCAGTTCCGAAGTAGCGGCGGGACAACTACCTCTTGCTGAACTGAGGCGCTTTTCGGGCCTTGTGCAGGCCGGCCTTCTTGCGCTCGACCTTGCGCGCGTCGCGCGTGAGGAAGCCTTCGCGCTTGAGCGCCACCCGCAGCTCCGGATCGGCCTCGACGAGTGCGCGAGCGATGCCATGCCGGACCGCGCCAGCCTGCCCGGTCGGCCCGCCGCCCTGGACTCGCACTCTCAAGTCGTAGCGGCCCTCGGCGCCGGCCAGCTTCAGCGGGGCGAGGATGATCGTGCGATGAGTCGCGCGTGGGAAGTACTCCTCCAGCGTGCGCCCGTTGACCCAGGTTGCGCCGTCGCCCGGACGGAGGATGACCCTCGCGACGGAGGTCTTTCGCTTGCCTGTTCCCTGGTACTGCGCTAGCTCAGCCATTTCCGTTCTCCAGCTGCAGCGGCTTCGGGGCCTGCGCGTCGTGAGGATGCTCGGGGCCCGCGTAGATCTTCAGCTTGAGCAGCTGGGCGCGCCCGAGGCGGTTCCTGGGCAGCATCCCCTTCACGGCCTTGCGCAGCACCTCTGTCGGACGGCGCGCGAGCTCCTCGCGCAACGGGCGGCTACGCAGGCCGCCGGGATAGCCCGAGTGTCGGTAGTACAGCTTGTCGTCGAGCTTCTTGCCCGTGACGGCGATCTTCTCGGCGTTGACGACGACGACGAAGTCGCCCGTGTCGACGTGAGGTGTGTACTGCGGCTTGCGCTTGCCGCGCAGCGTCTCGGCGATCTCCGTCGCCAAACGGCCGAGTGTCTTTCCCTCGGCGTCGACGAGGTACCATTGGCGCTCGATCTCGCCCGGCTTTGCGTTCCAAGTCTTCTGCATAGAAGCGGCGGACTAAGCGCCCGCCAGGGGACGATTCTACCAATGATCAGGGCCGAGCTCCGGCCGCCCGGAGCTGGAAGACGAGCAGGGCGGGCGCCGCCGCCAGGAACGTGGCGCCGATCGCCAGCGCCGCGACGCCGAGCACGTCCAGAGCCACACCGCCGATCAGAGCCAGGGCGGCCCCAGTTAGCCCTGAGAGCAGGTCGTTGAGGCCGAGCAGCTTCCCGCGCTCTGCGGGCCCCGTGGCATCGGCCAGCTGCGCCGTCGCAGCGACGAAGGAGAGGTTCCAGCCCACGCCGAGCCCGAAGAGCAGGACAGCGGTCAACGGCACGCCTTCGACGACAAGCAAGCCCGAACACGAAACGGCCATCACGATCAAGCCGGCCACGAGTGCCGTGCCCCGGCCGATCCGGTCGATCAGCCTTCCGATCACGAGCACGAGCGCGTACATGCCGAGAACGTGAGCCCCGATGATCGGAAAGACCGATCCCTGCGAGTGATGATGGTGGTCGACGACGACGTAGCCGGTCAGGTTCATGACCGAGACCATGACCGCGAAGCTGGCGAGCGCGGCGAGCATCGCCGGAATGACCCCCGGCCGGCGCACGATCTCCCCGAGCGACGCTGCCGCCACGGGCCCCGGATTCTCCCTCGAGCCCGAGATGTGCTCCGAGATCACCTTCGGGTCCGGTCGCACCGTGAGCACGAGCGCGCAGGCGACGAGCGACATCCCGCCCGCAGCCAGCCAGGGTACGGTCAGCGTCTCGGCCGCAACGTCCTTGCCGGAGAAGAGGGGCCCGAAGACCGCAGGCCCGAAGATCGCTCCGAATACCGACCCGAAGAGCACGAGCGAGATCCCCCGTGCCCTGCGTTCGGGCGGGTACATGTCGCCGGCCGCAGTACGGATGAGGAGCGTCACGGCGCCCGAGACGCCGATGAGGACGAAGCCTGCGATGACCGCGAGCCCCGAGTCCCAATGCGTTCCCGCCGCAGTCAGCACGCAGCCGCCTGATCCGAGCAGGAAACCGATCGCAATGACCGGCACCCGCCCGAATCGATCCATCGCCCGTCCCGCGGGCAAGGCGGAGAGTGCTGCTGCGGCCAGGTAGATCGCCGGACCGAGACCCAGCAAGGACCTGAATCCGGTCACGAGCACAAACGTGAGCGAGAGGACGGCCGCAGCGAGCTGGAGCACGGCCAAGTAGACGGCCAACGTCGCCGCGAGGATTGCGGTGTTACGCCCGATGTTGAGGCTCTCGGTCAGAGAAGCAGCCGCCTGAGGCCGGCTCGGAACTCCGACGCGCCTCCGTGCGAGGGATGCCTGACATAGGGCGCGCCGAGCTCGCGCTGGGCCAGCCGGCCGACCGCGACCACTTGCCTGGATCCGGCCAGCTCGCGCAGGAACGCGCGCGACGCCGCCACTTCCGCCGTGGTCGGGCGGCGGTTCGAATACGAAGTGCCCGGATGAGTGGGGACGACGTTCCAGAGGAGCACCTGGCTGTGAAGGCCGAGCTCCGCGAGAACTCTGTGGACGATCGTGGCGCTCGCCTCGGCCGGCCCCGTGCCGGTCAACTGGCGCTCCGACGTGAAGGGGACTCCGCTCACTCGGGCTCCCCGGTAGCCCGCCGCCTCACCGACGAGCAACACGGGAGCATCCGCCCGCTGCTCGAGATAGGCGGCTAGTCGTTTCCGAAGCAGCGTCGAGCACGCGTACTGGTTAAAGGTCGAGCCGATGTGCGCCTCGGCGAGACGGCTGACGAGCGAGGAAGCGCCCACGGCCACGATTGTAGGGTTGACCTGATGCGGCTTTCGCTGATGACAGCCGTGCTCTTTCTCGTCGTGGCGCTGCCCGGCGCCTACGGACGCTCAAGCGGAGACCCTGGCATCACCGACGACTCGATCCTCCTCGGTGCAACCGTGCCGCTGACCGGCGACGAGGTCGCCTATGCCGCTGTCGCGCGCGGCGCCGACGCGTACTTCAAGTACGTCAATTCCCGTGGGGGCGTACGTGGCCGCAAGATCCAGTATCGCTACATCGACGACGCGTACAACCCCGCAGAGACCGTTCGCAAGACGCGTGAGCTCGTCCAGGACGACAAGGTCTTCGCAATCTTCAACAGTGTCGGCACCGAGCACGTTCTCGCCGTACGGCCGTACCTGAACCAGGCCCGTATCCCGCAGCTCTTCGTCGGCAGCGGAGTCTCAGCCCTCGCTCTCGAGCACAAGCGTTACCCCTGGACAATGGGCTATCTCCCGCGCTTTGCGGGCGAGGGAGCGCTCTACGGCCGTTACATCGCGCGCACCCGTCCGCGCGCCCGGATCGCGGTGCTCCACGAGGACTCCGAGTACGGCCTGGACATGTTCACCGGGCTTCGGCGGGGGCTCGGGCGGCTCTCGACCCGGATCACCTCCGTCGAGACCTACGACCTGACGGACACCGATCTGAATTCACAGATCGCCCGCTTGAAGGCTTCCCGCGCCGACACGATCATGATCTTCGCGCTCCCGACCCAGACCATCGAGGCGTTCCTTGCGGTGCACAAGCTCGGCTGGCGGCCCCGCATCTTCGTCAACTCCGTCTCGATCGATCCTTTCGTGATGGAGGTCGTGCAGCGCAACACGAGCAAGCGGCTCGTCGAGGGAGCGATCTCGAGCTCGTTCCTCAAGGATCCGACCGACCCCGCGCTCGCGCGCGATCCCGGAGTCCGGCTCTACAAGCAGATCCTGCGGCGGTACTTGCCGAGTGCCAAGGTGAAGGAAGTCGCTCACCTGTACGGGATGGCTGTCGCCTACACGATGGTCGATGCGCTCCGCGCGGCCGGCGCGCAACCGACCCGCGCGAGCCTTCTGCGCGCGGCGACCCATCTCAACGAGCGCTCGAATCCGTTCTTCGTCAGGGGCATCTCGGCGCAGACGGGCCCGAACGACTATTACCCGATCGAGCGTACGCGGATGTTGCGCTTCCACGCCGGCCGCTGGCGCCCGTTCGGCCGCCTCACCAGCGTCCGCTGAGCCCCGAGCCCCTCAACCTCCGGACACTCGCCGACGGCGGTCAGCAGCCGGTCGAGATCGCTCATGCCATGGCGGCCTACCTCGGTGAGGCACGCCGAACGCTCGATCTCGCGCAGTACGACTTCCACCTCGCGCCGGAGACCGCGGCCATCGTCGGCGGGGCGATCAAGGATGCGGCCGCGCGCACTGTGGCGGTGCGGATGATCTACGACGTCGGGCACCGAAATCCGATTCCCGTGCCGCCCCCGCCCGAGCCGGACGTTCAGCTGATTGCTTCCCTCGGGGTCCCGCATCGTGCGATCGCCGGGGTACCCGACCTCATGCACCACAAGTACGTCGTTCGGGACGGGGAATCAGTCTTGACCGGGTCGACGAATTGGACCGACGACTCCTGGTCCCGGCAAGAGAATGTAATCGTCACCGTCGCATCCCCCGAGCTGGCGGCCGCATTCACCGCGGACTTCGAGGAGCTCTGGTCGACCGGGGAGGTCGAGCGCAGCGGCTTCACCGCTCCCGATCCCGTCCAGGTCAGCGGCGTGGAGGTGCGGCCGTGGTTCACGCCCGGCCACGGCGAGGCGCTGTCGCGGAGGATCGCGGCGCAGATCAGGCGTGCGGAGCGAAGGGTGCGCATCTGCTCGCCGGTCTTGACCGTGGCCCCAGTTCTCGCGGCGCTCTGCGAGCGGGTTTCGGAGGGCCGTCTGGACATCGCTGGCTGCCTCGACCGCCCCCAGATCGAAGGTGTGATCTTCCAGTGGGACCAAGACGGCGATGCAGCGTGGAAGCTGCCGCTCCTTGAACGCGCCCTGACGGCCCCTTTCTCAGCGAAACCGTCGACGCCCTACGGCTCGGGCTCGGTGCACGACTTCATGCACGCCAAGGTGACGGTGGCGGACGATGTCGTCTTCACCGGCAGCTTCAACCTCTCGCGCTCAGGGGAGCGCAACGCCGAGAACGTGCTCGAGATTCACGACCCGGCGCTGGCCGACCGGCTGGCCGCTTACGTGGACGAGGTTCGCGCGCGCTATCCGCTCTACCAGCGTTCCCAGTGAACGACTTCTGAGCGCGGCTTGCGCCGCTGCTTGAAGGCGCTCTTCGCCCGCTCGGGGAACGTGTCGTCGTCAGCCGGGTAGCCCATCGTCACGACGGCGACGAAATGGACGTCGTCCGGGACGCCGAGTGAGCGTTTCAGCGCAGGGACGTCTGTGACCCCGAAGATCGCGGTCGCCAGGCCCTCGTCGATCGCCGCGAACATGAGAGCCATCGCTGCCGCCCCGGCGTCCACATACCAGTACGGGGCAGGCCACTCGATCTCGGAGCCGGCTGTGATTTGCAACTTGTCCTGCTGCTGGTAGCGCTCGTGGTAGTCGGCCTCGCGGACTAGGACGACGACGTGCACGGGCGCGTCGGCCTTCCAGCGAGGACGACCCTGCGCGGCGAGCTCCTCCTCGGCAGCTGCGACCGCGATCTCCCTGCGCAGCGCCGGATCCGTGACGACGACGAGTCGCAGCCCCTGACTGAAACCGGCGCTTGGCGCGCGCAAGACTGCCGCGTTCGTAATCCGCTCGAGCATGTCCCGCGGCACCGGCCGCGGGTCGTAGGTGCGAATCGACCTCCGCCGCTTGAGCACATCTGCGAACTCCATCAGCCGGACATTACGACCTCTTAACGGGGTCAGACCCCCTAAGTCCAGCGGACTCAGATCGTGTGACGAGACTGATCGGGGTCTGACCCCATCAGTTCGGAGGCGATTCTCTGAAGAGCTCGCTGCCGGCGTAACGGGCCCCGGACCTTCCACGTCTTCGTCTCAGGCGGCGGCCCGTCTGTCGTGGCCTCGATGATCCAGGGCCGGCGAAGGAAGAGGACCGCAGCGAAAGCCGCGACGAGCTCGATGACGAACACGAGCACCGGGAGAACGAAGAAGACAACGACCGTGACCGCCAAGATGATGAATCCGAGAGGCCCGAGGGTCATCCCCAATCCAGCTATGTCGTCGTGCTCCTCGTCGGGGCCGATCAGCCGTATCCGAGGCCAACGGAAACGGCGCCGGATAGTCCAGCGGCGCCCGTCGGGCGAGACCACATCCTCTACTCCCACTCGATGGTGCTGGGCGGCTTCGACGAGATGTCGAGCGCGACTCGATTGACCGCCGGGATCTCGTTGATGATCCGGCTCGAGATCGTCTCCAGCAGGTCGTAGGGAAGGCGAGCCCAGTCGGCGGTCATCGCGTCCTCGGACGTGACCGCGCGGATTACGATCGGATAGGCGTACGTGCGCTCGTCGCCCTGCACGCCGACCGAGCGAATTGCCGGGAGCACGGCGAAGCTCTGCCACAGCTCGCGGTAGAGTCCCGCGCGCCGAACTTCCTCCTGCAGGATCGAGTCTGCCTCGCGCAGGATCTCGAGCCGCTCCTCGGTCACCTCGCCGATGATGCGGATCGCAAGCCCGGGCCCCGGGAACGGCTGGCGCCAGACCATCCGCTCGGGCAGGCCCAGCTCCTCGCCGACCCGGCGTACCTCGTCCTTGAAGAGCATCCGCAGAGGCTCGACGAGCTCGAGGTCCATCGTCTCGGGAAGACCGCCGACGTTGTGGTGCGACTTGATCGTCGCGGCGACGCCGTCGGAACCGCCGGACTCGATCACGTCGGAGTAGAGCGTGCCTTGGACGAGGTAGCGGATCGTCCCGAGTCTCCGCGACTCCTCCTCGAAGACGCGGATGAACTCCTCACCGATCGCGCGCCGCTTCTCCTCCGGATCGGTCACTCCGGCCAGTCGCCCGAGAAAGCGCTCCTCGGCCTCGACGTGGACGAGCGGCACGTGGAAGTGGTTCCGGAACGTCTCGACGACTTGCACCGCCTCTTCCTTGCGCAGCAGGCCGTGGTCGACGAAGACGCAGGTCAGCTGGTCGCCGATCGCCTTGTAGACGAGGAGCGCAGCGACCGCCGAGTCGACGCCGCCCGAGAGGGCGCAGAGGACGCGCTCGCGGCCGACCTGGGCGCGAGTGCGCTCAACCTGCTCCTCGATGACGGCCGCCGCCGTCCAGGTGGGAGGCGCGTCGGCGACGTTGTAGAGGAAGTTCTTCAGCAGATCGTTGCCGTACGGCGTGTGCACGACCTCGGGGTGGAACTGGACGCCGTAGAGCCGCCGCTCCGGATCCTCGAAGGCAGCGATCGGCGCCGCGGGCGACGACGCGACCACGCGAGCTCCCTCGGGAGGCGCGGTGACCGAGTCGCGGTGGCTCATCCAGCCGACTTGCTCGGGCGGCAGGTTCGTGAAGAGCTCGCCCTCCTCGGCCTTGAGCTCCGTCTTGCCGAACTCCGAGACGCCGGTTCGTTCCACCCGCCCGCCCAGGTCCTGCGCCATCAGTTGCATCCCGTAGCAGATGCCGAGCGTCGGGATCCCGAGCTCGAAGATCCGGGGGTCGACCTTCGGCGCGCCCTCTGCGTAGACCGAGGCGGGCCCGCCGGAAAGGACGAGCGCCAGCGGGTTGCGCGCGCGCACGGCCTCCGGAGAGATCGAGTGCTGGACGAGCTCCGAGTAGACGCGGCACTCGCGCACGCGCCTGGCGATCAGCTGCGAATACTGACCGCCGAGGTCCAGAACGAGCACCGGCCGCTCTTCGGCGGCCGGCTCCGGTGTGGGCAGCGGGACGACATTGGTCATCCCATACCCACATTCTGCGCCTGCTGGAGCACCTTGCCCTCGGTCTTGATCGACGGTGCGAGCATGATCTCCGCCTTTTGGAAGTCGTGGATCGACTCGTAGCCGCAGGTCGCCATCGAGGTCCTGAGGGCGCCCATCAGGTTCAGCGTCCCGTCGTTCTCGCGCGCGGGGCCGACGACGATCTCGTCGAGGCTCGCGACCTGCTCCGTCTGCACCCGTGCACCACGCGGAAGGGTTGGATGGAACGTGGCCATCCCCCAGTGGTAGCCGCGGCCGGGGGCCTCCTTCGCGCGCGCGAGCGGCGAGCCGACCATGACGGCGTCGGCGCCGCATGCGATCGCCTTGGCGATATCACCGCCGGTGCGCATGCCGCCGTCGGCGATCACGTTTACGTACTTGCCCGTCTCGAGCAGATGCTGGACCCGCGCTGCGGCCGCGTCCGAGATCGCCGTCGCCTGCGGCACGCCCACGCCGAGGACGCCGCGTGTCGTGCAGGCGTGGCCGGGGCCGACGCCGACGAGGACGCCCTCGGCTCCGGTTCGCATCAGATGCAAAGCCGTCTGGTAGGACGCGCAACCGCCGACCAGCGTCGGGATCGGCAGCTCGGCGATGAACTCCTTCAGATTCAGGGCCTGCCCGTTCGACGACACGTGCTCGGCCGAGACGACCGTCCCCTGGATGATCAGCACATCCAGCCCTGCCCGGAGCGCGATCTCATAGTGCTCGCGGACGCGCTGCGGGGTGAGTGAGCCGGCTGCGAGGACGCCTGCGCGTTTGATCTCCTCGATGCGCGCGGCGATCAGCTTCGGCTCGACGTTGCGGGCGTAGATCTCCTGCAGCCCTCGGGTCGCCTTGTCCTTGGAGAGCTTCGCGATGCGCTCGAGCTCGACGTCGGCGTTTTCATAGCGCGTGTAGATGCCCTCGAGGTTGAGCACGCCGAGCCCGCCGAGCTTGCCCAGCTGGATCGCGGTCTGCGGCGAGATGACGCCGTCCATCGCGGCGCCGAGTAGCGGCAGCTCGAGGAGGTGGTCCCCGAGCTTCCAGCCGATGTCGACGTCCTGGGGATCGCGCGTGCGCCGGCTCGGCACGATCGCGATGTCGTCGAAGCCATAAGCCTGCCGCGCCTTCTTGCCCCGGCCGATCTCAACTTCCACTCAGCAGCCCCCCTCAAACGCAAAAAGCCCAGGCGCCGTCGGGTCGCCTGGGCCGTGAAAACGGTCTTTCAAATGTCGCCTCTCAAGTGGCGATTGATCGTAGCAGCCTCGGTCGACGTCGGATCAATGGGCGATCGCCTCCAGCTCGCCGACCTCGACGGCGCCGGCCATGCGGCTCGCCTCGCGGGGCTCGAAGCGGCCCGCGCCAACCGCGAGGGTCGACGCGGCGCCCGCGCCGACTGCCGACCGCAACGCCTCTTCGATCGGCTTGCCGGCATGGCGCGCCGCGAGGAAGCCCGCCAGCAGCACGTCGCCGGAGCCGACTGTGGAGACTGGATCGATGCTCGGAGCGACTGCTCGGAAGCGCTTCACCTCGCGGTCCTCCCGGAGGAGGGCAAAGCAGCCCGATTCCTGCGTGATCAGCACGTTGCGGGCGCCGTGCTCGGCGACTGCCTCGAGAGCGACGACGAAGTCCTGCTCCTCGTGGAACTCCTGGCCGACGAGACTCTCCGCCTCGCGCTGGTTCGGGGAGACGAGGAAGGGCTCGGCGCCGGTGCCCAGGCGCAGCGGCTCGCCTTCGGAGTCGAGCACGGTCTGCACGCCCCGCCGGTTGAGATCGCGGATCGCGTCGGCGTAGAAGCGCTCGTCGACGCCTCGAGGGAGCGAGCCCGAGAAGACGACGGTGTCCGCCCCACTCGAGAGGTAGTGGAGCTTCTCGCGCAGGATCTCGAGCTCCTCGGGCTCGACGTGCGGGCCCCACTCGTTGATCTCCGTGTACGAGTTCGCGGTCGGGTCGACGACTGCGGTCGAAGTCCGGGACTCGTCGGCGATGCGCACGAAATCATTCAGGATCGCCTCGGCTGTCAGCTCCTCGACGATGCGGGTGCCGGTCCGGCCGCCGGCGAGGCCGGTCGCGATCACCGGCACCTCGAGCCGCTTGAGCGCGCGGGCGATGTTGATGCCCTTGCCGCCGGCGAGGCTGAGGCCGCCGCTCGCTCGGTGCCGCTGTCCACGCTGGAAGTTCGGGACGGTCAGCGTCCGGTCGAGCGCAGCATTGAGAGTCACGGTCACAATCACGAAACCCATCCCCACATGTTGTGGGCGGTTCGACCGATGTACCAGCCCGTTCGGTCGAGCGCGCCCGGCTTTCCGATCGAACGCGACGCGACGAGCGGCGAGCGGGCCAGGAGCCGGCCGCGCTCGTAGACGCGAACCTCGCCCAGCGTGTCGCCCTTGTGCACGGGCAGCTCGACGCCCATGGGCGCGACGACCCGCTCGACAAGCGGCCTCTCCACGATCACTGCACGCTGCAGGGAGCGAGGCGCGACGAGCGCGAGCTTTCCTTCTCCGTACGAGGTGTCAGCCTGCGCGTAGACACGAGTCGCCGAGACGACTGGCGCGACCCGGAAGCGTGAGAGGCCCCACCTCAGAAGCTCGACCAGGTCGGCGTTCCGCGCCGAGCGGCCGGGGCTACCGAGAACAGTCGCGTAGACAGTCACGCCGGGCCCGCGCGCGGCCGCGACCTCCGACCAGCCGGCCGCAGCCGTATGACCGGTCTTCACGCCGACGAGGCCGGGGAAGCTGCCGAGCAGATCGTTCCACGTGTGCAGACTGCGTCCGCCGGCGATCGTCGCATCTCGTATCCGGACGATCTGCCGCACGAGCGGCTTCTGCATGAGGATTCTGGCGAGCGTCGTCACGTCGCGCGCGCTTGAGACGTGGCCTGCCGCGTCGAGCCCGTCGGGCCGGACAAAGTGCGTGTCGGCGAGACCGAGCTGGCGCGCGCGGCGGTTCATCATCAAGACGAAGCGCTGCTCGCTCCCGCGCCCGACATGCTCCGCCAGCGCCCAAGCTGCGTCATTCGCGCTCTGGATGAGCGCCGCCTCGAGCAAGTCGCGGACGGTGAGCTGCTCCCCGGCCCGCAGCGGCACGCTCGACTCGCCGACGGCAGCAGCCTCAGGCGAGATCGTCACGAGTTCGGTCGGCCTGGCGTCCTCGAGGGTCAGGAGGACGGTCATGAGCTTGGTGAGGCTCGCGACCGGCACCCGGCGGGCGGGGTTCTGGGCGAGCAGCACCTCGCCGGTGCGGCCGTCCTCGACGATGTACGCGCGCGCGTCGACCCTGGGTCCCGCAGCGAAGGCCGCGGGAGCAAGAGCGAGCACGGCTGCAAGGACGAGCAGCGTGAGAGGACGCGGCACGATCCGTGAATCTACCGGTGCGCCTAGTGCCCCTTCCAGTAATACCGCCGAGCTTCTGGGTCGCGAGCACCAAGCCAGAGGCCGCACTCGACCGCGCAAGGCATCGCTTGCGATGCCTCTAGAAGGTCACGGCGGCTTTGCTGCCGTGACCGCTTCATGCTTGCAGCCTTGGCAAGGGCGAGGGTGGGCTCTGGCGCCGCGTGATCGCGGGCCAGAAGCCGGTACTAAGGCA
>DASWDJ010000149.1:0-2895 GCA_036395295.1 Gaiellaceae bacterium
GCTCGACCGAGTCGCTCATCTCGTATCCGGCGATCGCACTGTTCGTCGAGCGCGCGAGGACGACCAGAGGCTCGTTCGAGCTCACGCCCGAGAACGCCGAGGTCGTCGCGGCGGTCTGCCGGCGCCTGGACGGCCTGCCGCTCGCTCTTGAGCTCGCTGCCGCCCGGCTGCGGCTCCTGTCTCCGGAGGCGCTCCTCGAGCGACTCGACCACGCCCTCCAGGTGCTCACATCCGGCCCTCGCGACATTCCCGAGCGGCAGCAGACACTGCGCGCAACGATCGACTGGAGCCACTCGCTTCTCGTCGAGCCGGAGCAGCGCCTGTTCCGGCGCTTCGCCGTCTTCGCGGGAGGGTGCACGTTCGCGGACGTCGAAGCCGTCTGCGCAGACCGCGGCGAGAACATCCTCGACGAGCTGGAGTCGCTCGTCGACAAGGCTCTCGTGCAGACGGACGGCCAGGGCAACCGGCTCGGGATGCTGCAGACGATCGGCGAGTACGCGCGCGAGCGCCTCGAGAGCGCGGGCGAAACGCGTGAGGTCGCGCTGAGGCATGCCCGCCGTTATGCGGAGCTCGGCCGGGCGATCCGTGACGGCATCGAGGGCACCGACCAGATCGGATCCCTCGAACGCGGCATCGCCGATGACGGCAACCTCCAGGCCGCGCTCGACACGCTCCTGGCGACGGCGCGCGACGGTGACGCAGCTGCTGCCGAAACAGGCCTGCAGCTGTGCGGCGACCTCTGGCTGTACTGGCACGTTCGGGGCAAGAACCTCACCGCCCGGGAGTACGCCGCGTCCTTCCTCGACGCCGACACCGGTAGCTCTCCCACCGTCGGGCGGGCGGGCGCACTGGTCACGGCGGGACTGGCGTCGGATGTGCTGGGTCAAGTCGAGCGGGCGAACGACGAGTGGACCGAGGCATGTCGCATCGCCGCCGAATGCGAAGCCGGTCGCGAGCTCTGTATCGGTGCGTTCTGCCTAGGCATCGGGCTGATCAGGTTCGATCTCGAAGCAGGGCTCAGGTGGACGAGCGAGAGCATCGAGAGAAGTCGCTCCCTTGGCTTCACGTGGGGCGAGGGATTTGCCACGACCGTCGACGGCATCCTCCACACCGTCGCCGGCGACTTCGACGCCGCCCAGACGAGGTACTCCCGGGCGCTCGAGATCCAACAGAGGATCGGCGACGAGGAAGGAGCCGGCCTTTCGCTCGGCGGCCTCGCCCAACTGGCGGCCATTGGCGGTGACCTGTCGGGCGCCCTCGACCTCTACCGGCAATCACTCGCCGCGTTCGAAACGATCGGTGACCGAGCCGAGGAAGCCCGGATCCTCTCCGAGATGGCCTGGACACACCTCCGGCACGAAGACGCTGCGCTCGCACGCCGGCACTTCCTAGACTCGGTCCAGGCCTACACCGATGTGGCGAGCGTCCGTGGAGTCGGGCTCTCGCTGATCGGGCTCGCGGCGACCGAAGCGGTCGAGCACCGGCCCGAAACGGCTTTACAGATCGCCGCCGCGGCGGAGGTCTACGCCCACCAAGAGGGCATCGTCAACGTCTACTCCGACGAGACGCCGGGGCGCGAGTTCGTCGACAAGGCAAGAGCAGCACTCTCGGCCGATGACGTCGCCCGAGCCACCGAGCTCGGCGGCAGGCTCACGATCAAGGAAGCACTCGACCTGGCAAGGATCCCTGAAACGGCTTCGGTGTCGCAGTGATACTCCGACCGTGACGGACGAACACGATCTCGAAGCGATCGCGAGAGCGATCATCGACGCCAACCTGTACATGGTGCTGGGAACGGTCGATCAGGCCGGCCGGCCATGGGTGACACCCGTCTACTACGCATCCACGGACTACCGCGCGTTCTTCTGGGTCTCCGAACCGGACGCCAAACATTCCCGAAACCTCGAAGCCCGCGGCGCCGTGAGCATCGTCATCTTCGACTCCACGGTCCCCATCAACACAGGCCAAGCCGTCTACATGTCGGGTACCGCCCAGGAGCTCACCGGCGAGGACCGCACGCCGGGCATCGACATCTACTCTCGCCGCGCCCTATCTCACGGCGGGCGCGCGTGGACATTGGAAGACGTGCAGCCGCCGGCGCACCATCGTCTGTCCCGAGCCGTCGCCGTTGATTGCTATGTCCTCGACGAACACGACAATCGCGTACACCCTCGACGGCACACAGCGCGGCTACAGCGCTCGCGATCTCGAGGGAAACCTCTGGACTTTCGGCACAGCAAAGCCGAAGCGGTAGCCGCGCGAGGGCGTGGGTGGCCTCTCGCCCAGTGGCGGCAACGGGCCGCGGCTCTGTTGTCTGAATTGGCTACAACCGGCTAGCCGCAACTGCGAGGCGAAGCGCAGTTACATCAACCATCAGACGCTGAGCTTCGACGCCTACGCGAAGTTCATCGAGGACGATTCCCTCGGCGGCCGGCGGCTCGATCCGCGCACCGACGGCCGGCCCGACCCGCGTCCGGACGTCCGCGAGCAGGCGCCGATTCTCGGCAACCTCGCGAACGACTTCAACTTCACGCAGAAGGCGAGGCCGCCGCTGGTTCTCGATCCGTCCCCTCGCTCCTATTAATAAGGAGTCAGGCCCACGGCAGATCGGCCCAAGCTTCTGGGCGGCCGAGTTGCCAGTGCGTGAACGGCGCGTATGCCTCGGCGGGCATGTCTGTCTCGGACTCGACGCCGGCGTTGCGGGCGCGTGCCGTCTTCGAGCGCGGGTAGACGATCGTGTCGCCGTCGCGACGCGCCCCCGTCATGAAGATCACGCACGGCTGGTCGCCGGTGCCGACGAAAGTGTGGCGGGTGCCGGCCGGGCAGTGGACGAAATCCCAGGCGCGGAGCGGCCGCTCTTGCTCTTCGACCAGCAGCACGCACGTTCCCGCGAGC
>DASWDJ010000150.1:0-12652 GCA_036395295.1 Gaiellaceae bacterium
CACGAGCGGGAGCACGCAGGGCGTGATCACCGAGATGAGCCCCGCCAGAAAAGCTACGGGGATCCGCGTCAGAAAGGCTCAGCCCTCGTCGAAGCGGGCGAGCTCTTCGTCCACGCGCCGCTCCAGCGCGGGATCGAGGCGCGCGGCGCGCGGTGCAGGCTCGCGCACGCGGCTCCAGCGCCACGCGAGGAAGCCGAGAATCGCAGCGCCGGCCAGAGCGCCTCCGATCGGCAGCAGCCACGCCAGCAGGTCGAAACCCTCCTTCGGCGGGGCGGCGAGGATCTGCGGCCCATATTCGGCGACGAGCCGGTCCATGATCTCGCTCTTCGTGTCGCCCGCAGCGATCCGTCGCGAGATGACGGCCTCGATCTGGCGTGCCGCCGGTGAGCTCGACTGGTCGAGCGTCGTGTTGCAGACGGGGCACATGACCTCGCCCTCCAGCTCGCTGAGCGTCGGGTGCCGCTCGCTCGCCAGCGCGGCCGGAGCCAGAACCAGCGCGAGCGCGATGCACGCAAGCAGCTTCATGCCGTCAGCGCCATCTGGATCTCACGCTCGAGCCGGTCTCGCCGGGTCTCGCCGAAGATGTAGCCGACAACGCGACCGGTCCGGTTGATGACGTACGTGCGTGGGATCGGCAGACCACCGTATTTGTGCAGGACGCGCCCGTTCGGGTCCCGCACGTTCGGATACTTCACGCCGTACCGGTCGAGGAATCCACGGGCATCGCCGGAGAAATCGGTCGTGTCGATGCCGACGAAGGCGACTCGGCTGCGGTAGCGCTCGAACGCAGACTGGAAGAGCGGTGCTTCTCGCTTGCACGGTTCGCACCAGGAGGCCCAGAAGTTGACGACGACTACGCGCCCGCGCAGCGACGACAGCTGGAGCGACCCGTCGCCGTTCAGCCGCTTGAGTGTGAAGTCCTTCGCCTCGGGATGGTTCCCGCGGTTGAAGTCCGCCGCGACCCCGCCGTGATTGTCGGTCGCAACCTTCCAGATGAGCAACCCCAGCAAGGCCACGACGAGGCCGAGAGCCCCGAACTGGCCGGCCAGCTTCAGGCCCCTCACGCCGCGACGATGAAGACCGTTGTCCCGACGTCGACCACGTTGAAGAGCCACTCGGCGTCGCCGATGTACATCCGGATGCAGCCGTGCGAAACCGAGTAGCCGATCGAAGCCGGGTTCGGCGTCCCGTGAATGCCGACGCCCGGCGCCGAGAGGCCCATCCAGCGAGTGCCCAGCGGATTGTCCGGCCCAGGCGGGATCGGCTTCTGGCCCTGCGCCCAGCGTGAGTTCGGCGGGTACCACCAAGGGTTGCGCCATTTGACCTGCACACTGAAGCGGCCGAGCGGGGTCGGGTAGACGGACTGGCCGGTAGCGACGCGGAAGCTGCGCCGTAGCCGGTCGTAGTGGTACAGCAGGAGACGGTTCGACCCGCGGCGGATGACGATCACGGACCGGAACGTACTTCGCGGCGTCGTCGCCGCCACCGCCTTCCCTCGAATCCGCACCGCTGTGCGGCGCGTCGCGCGGAGCCGCGCGACGATCCTCTGCGTCAGTTGGAGCCGGTCGACGATCATTCCCGGCCGGTGGGGAACGACGACCGGCTTCAGATGGCGAAGGAAGACCTGGGCGTCGATCGGCCGCCGGTTGAACCGGCGCGCGACGCGCAGTACGTAACCACGGACGACCTGACCGTCGACGACAACGGACAGCTGGAGTTGTGCGCCGGGCTCGGAGATTCGCGCGCGGGCGATCGCCTCATCGATGTAAGCCTTCGCCCCCAGAACGCCGGGTGACGGGGCGAGCCGATGCCGCCGATCGAGCACGAGTGGCAGCGGTTGCTCGAAGCGCGCGCGCACGAGGTCAGTTGCCGTCTCGGGACTAAGCCCGCCGACCGGGATTCCCGAGATGCCCACGCCGGGCGGAATGAGCGCAGGCGGAGTGGGAGTCGTCGTCGTGCCGGTCGTCGTGGTCGTCGAGCCGGTCGTCAGCAGCGCGGCGGCGCTCACTCCGCCGGCCAGGACCACAGCAGCGAGCGCACCCGCCACAGCGCAGGCGACCAAGCAAACGGCGAAGCCAAGGCGCCTCACGCCTGGAGTGTAGCCCCGGCAAGGGCGAAAACTCGCGGATCATCCGTGATGACGCCGTCGACGCCGAGCGCGTCCAGCCGACCGACCAAAGCCGGGTCATTCACCGTCCAGACGAAGACCGCGGCTCCGCGCGCGTGGCAGCGCTCGACGACCGCGCGCGAGACGATTCGGTGCTGCAGGGTGGCGACTGAGGCGTCCGCCTCGGCCAGGAGTCGCCCGATTCGCAAGGGCAGCGCTGAGCGTAGGGCTCCCAGTGTCGGGCCGGCAATGGGCACGAGCGTGCGGCGTCTGCCGAGGCGCAGCCGGTCGCGCGGGTATGTCCGTCCGCGCGTCAGAGACGGCTCGATTCGCCGCAGGGCCTGGAGCGTGCTGACCTCTGCCGAGCTCGCGAGCGTCCGCTCGATCAGATCGCGGCGACGGAGCGCGTCGACGAGCTCGCTCTCGTACCCCGGGCGCTTGACGTCTGCGAGGAGCGAGGTGAATTCGTGCTCTGCGATCAGCCGCAGAGCCTGCTCGAGCGTCGGCGGATCCGACCTGAGCTCCCGCAGCGAATGTCCGAGCACGAGCGAGCGGTCCGGTAGCGCGATCACGTCCAGCTCGACCATGTCCATTCGTGCCGCGAGCGCGGCCTCGAGCGAGGCGATCGTGTTCGGCGGCGCAAGCGCTGCAGCTCCCCGATGCCCGATGCGAATCAGGGGCCCGTCACCGCGAAGGAGATTCACGGTGCGGTGGGCAGCGGGTAGTCCTCGAAGCGGCCGCCGTGAGCGGCGAACTCGAGGATCATGCGATCGGTGATCCACTCGACGGGCGCGCGGTCATCCGTCCACGGGTCTGCGGCCGGTGAGGCCGTCCGCATGTTGCGCCCGAGCAGCCGGGTGAGCGGCAGCAGGCGCGTGGGGGCGCGCTCGAGGCGCCGCTCAAGGACAGCCCGCGGCGCGGCGTGGTCGAGGCCGATCACGAACTGGTTGAAGCGAAGCGCCTGCCAGGTGAGCACGAGCGGGAAGTCGGCTGCGAGCGTCCCGGAGACGCCGTCGGCCAGCCGGTGGTCGCCCGGCACCGCTCCGACGTTGAGCACGATCGCGCCGCCGGGTGCGAGCCGGGATCGCGCGAGCCGGAAGAACTCCCGGGTTGCTAGGTAGAAGGGCACATACGGTGGGCGATAGGCGTCGACGACGATCAGGTCGTAGCCATCCCGCGTGCGCCGGAGGAACGGCCGGGCATCCGCGGTGATCACGCGCAGCTGCGGGTTGTCGCCGAGCCCGAAGTAGCGCCGACCGACGGCAGTCACTGCCGGGTCGAGCTCGACTCCGTCCACCCGGGCCTGCGGATAGAAGACCCCGAGCGCACGCGCCGTTGTCCCCCCGGCGTTGCCGAGGATCGCAACCCGGCGCAGAGGCCTGCCGAGGAGCGGCGGCACCGCCAGATAGGTGTCCCATTCGCCTCCGGTGAGGACCGAGTCCGGACGCCACATCGAGTGCACCGCCAGCCCTTCGTTGAGGTAGAGGCGCCGCACTCCATGCAGCTCGGTGACGTGGATGAACTGGTAGCGCGACTCCTGCTCGTAGATCAGCCCCGGCTCGGCGCGGACGGCGCCGGGCGGCACGGCGAGGAGGGCGCCGAGAGCGGCTGCGACGACAAGCCAGCGGCGTCCGAGCAGGCCCACGCCCGAGAGCGCGACGAATGCCGCGGCCCCGAGCAGCGTTCGCTGCGTGCCGATCGTGGGAATCGCGATCAAGGCGGAGACGAACGTGCCCAGCAGGCTGCCGACGGTCGAGAGCGCGTAGAGCCGTCCCGCGACGGAGCCTGCTTCCCGAACGTCGTCGATCGCCAGCCGGATGGCAAAAGGCGCGACCATGCCCAACAGGATCACGGGCGGCGCGAAGAGCGCGAGCACGGCGAAAAACGACCCGATCGCCGCGCCCGCCGAGACCTGGTCGAGGCCCTTCACGGACACGTCGAGAAAAGGCCCCGCGGCGAACGGCACCGCCGCGATCAGCACCGCCGCGGCCAGCACGATCCCGCCGAGGACGTGAACGCTTGGCCGACGATCGGCGAGCCGCCCGCCCAGCCAGTAGCCGAGCGCCAGCGAGGCCAGCACGAGCCCGATCACGTTTGCCCAGACCACGGTCGAGCTGCCGTAGTACGGCGCGAGGAGCCTCGCCGCACTGATTTCGGTCGCGAGCGAGCCGGCCCCGGCGAAAAAGACAAGCGCGTTCAGGCCCAGGCCGAAGGCCCGGCTCTCCGTCGCTTCCACGGTGAATGCCTCAGCCATGTCGCCGTATGACAACGACGGCATAGTCGTCCTCGGGCTCCCCCGCGAAGGCCCGGCAGTCTGCGACCACGTGCTCGACGAGCGCCTGAGCAGGAAGCTCATGGCCCGCGGTGAGCGCCGCATCGAGCCGCTCCTCCCCGTACTGATCGCCGTCCCGCCGCACCTCGACGAGCCCGTCCGTGTAGAGGCACAGCGCCGCGCCCGGAGGAAGAGCGGTGCGCACCTCCTCGTAACGCTGCTCCCGCTCGATGCCGAGTGCCAGCCCGCGCGGCGCGAGCGCGGTGACCGACCCGTCGGGGGCGAGCAGACGGGAGGGCGGGTGGCCCGCGCTCGCCGTGCGCACCTCTCCAGTCGCCGGGTCGACCGTGAGGCAGGCCATCGTCACGAAGTTGCCTCCCGAGAGCTCCCCGAGGGCGACCTCGTTGACCTGTGCGAGCAGCTCTCCGGGATCGGGATACTGGCGGACGAGCGCGCGGAAGGCGAACTTCGCCAGGGCCATGTCCGCGGACGCCGCGATCCCGTGGCCGCTGACGTCGCCGAGCACGACAGCAAGCCGTCCATCCGGCAGCGCCAGGAAGTCGTAGACGTCACCCCCTACGTCCATCCGCGCCGAGGACTCGTAGATCGCGGCCACGTCGAGCCCCTCGATTTCGGGCAATCCGCGCGGAAGAAGTGAGCGCTGCATCGTGTCCGCGAAGTCCTTCTGCTGCTGGTAGAGCCGCGCGTTGTCGATGGCCAAAGCCGCCTGGCCGGCCACGAAGAGGGCGGTCTCGACGGCCTCGTCGCCGATGCGCCGCCCCGGGTCGAGAGAGACGACTGTGAGCGTTGCCAGGAGCTCCGTCGGCGTGGCGATTGGGACGACGATCGCGCTCGCCCCTTGCTCCAGAAACGGCACGAGCAGCTCGTAGGAGGCGCCGAGCCGGCGCGCGCTCCCCTCGTCCAGCACGAGCGGCTTGCCCATCCGGAACAGCCGCCGGCCGGGCAGCTTCTCGACGGCCTGGTCCTGCGTGACGAGCGGGAGCAGCGGCCCGATCAGGCGTGCGTCGACGATGTGATGCCCGCGCGGCACGAGCAGATCGCCCCGCTCGTCCTGCATGCGGATGACTGCGGCGTCGGCTTCGAGCAGCTCCGCGGCGGCCCGCGCCACCGCCTCGAGCGTCTCGTCGAGCGAGAGGCTCTGCGTGAACGAGCGGGAGATCTCGTACAGCGCACGGAGACGCTTTGCCGAGTGCCGTTCAGCGGCCAGCGCTTCCTCCCGCTCCGAGGCGAGCCGCTCGGTGCGCTCGTGCAGCTGGGCATTTTGCACGGCAACGGAGAGCTGGCTCGCGAGCGCCGCCAGCAGCGACGATTCGTTGGGGTCGACGTCCCGGCCCCGCGGGAGATAGGCGGCGAGCAGGCCGATCAGCTCGCCGCGGGCGACAAGGGGCACGGCGAGCACGGCGTCGATTTCCGCCTCCTGCACGGCCTCCCGAACCGAGGAGAGACGGAGATCTGCCTGCGCGTCGGGCACGTACAACATTCCCTGCGCGCGCAGTGGGCCGAACGCGAGGACGAGCAGGCGCTCGGCGACGGCCAGCTCGGCCGCGCCGACGCCGCGCCCCGCCTCGGGGTGCAGTCGAGGCCCCTCACGGAGATACACGGCAACGCGGTCGGAGCGCAGCAGCTCTGACACGCGCGCGACCGCCGTCTCCAATGTGTGCGCCAGAGAGAGCTCGGCGATCGCCTGCCCGACGACCGCAAGGAGCGCCTCGGCGCGCTCGAGCTCGAGTGACATCGTGCGTGCTCGCTCGCCCGCGCGCAGGGCCTGAGCGGCCCGCACGGCAAACGTGGTCAGGCGATCGAGCTCGGGCTGCTCGAGAACCGTTCCCGCCGGGAAGACGAGCTGGAGCACGCCCACGGGGGGCTGGCCGAGCGCGAAGCTTGCGACCGGCCGGCCGAGCGCACTCTCCGGTTCGAGCCGGACTGGTTGGTGTTCGGCAATTGCCCGCACCGCCTGCTCGCGGGCCGCGGCGAGCAACGCTTCCGCCGGGCCGGACGACGCGAACAGCTCGACCGCGCCTTCGTCCCCGTGCTGCCAGAGGAGGGCCGCTTCGGCACCGGTCGCGCGAATGGCGATGAGAACGATCTCATTCGCCGCTCGTGCCTGGTCGAGGCCCATGGCCATCGCATCGCCGGCGAGGGCAAGCGCGCGGGCCATCTGCGCGCCGTCTCGTCGCAAGCCGTTCGTCTCCAGGAGCGCCTGCAGCATGAGCCCGAGCTGGGAAGCCGCAAACCGCGCGGCAACCGCTTCGCCGGGTTGGAACTTGCCCCGTGTGCGCAGCAACTCCAGGCTGCCGAGCGGCTTCCCGCCCGCCCGAGCGGGAAGGAGCAGGACGTCGGCAGCCCGCGCGCGGCGCGCCTCCCGCCAGACCGCGGCGGGCAGGCCGCCGGCGATCTCGGTGTCGGGGAGCTCGGCGACCGGGAAGCTCGAGCCCGTGAGCTCGGCGCTGAGCGCCTCGGAGCGGGCGACGACTGTGTGCGCGACGAGCATGCCGGCCTCGTCTGCGATTCGGATGACCACGGCCTCGGCCCCGGTCGCGTCGGACACCGCTGCCCCGAGCGCTTGGAGAGCCTGGCCGAGATCGTCCCCACCCGCGGCACGACTCCCCGCGGCGGCGAGCGTGTCGAGAAATTCCTCGGAGATGCCGCTCATTTGCCCCGAAAAGTACTCCTCATCGCACCATGAAGGTCCTGAGCGGAGACTAGACTCCGCTCATGGCCCAGCCGGCCCGCCGTCCGGAAGTGGTGGACGAAGCGCTCCAGCTCGATCCGGTCGCCGTCCAGCGCGCGTACCAGGTGCATCGAGCTCGGCGCCGCGCCCACCGTCACCGCGAGCGAGAAACGAAGCGCGCACACCTCCGCTTCTGGCTCGTCCTCCTCGGGCTCGTCGCCTTGAGCGTCTACCTGAGCGTCGTCATCTGGAACCAGATCGAGCGCACGTTCGGTTTATAGATACTTCGTCGATCGTGGAGACCTCCGAGCCCTATCCGCCCGAGCCCCCGCCGCGCCCCCGCGACCGCGACGCATTGGTCTCACTACCGGGCGGCATCTGGGCTGCGGGCGAGCGGATCGCCGCGCTCGCCGGGTTCGTGCTCATGCTCTCGACGTTCATGGGCTGGTACGCCGGCTCGGAGGAAGGCCCGACGATCGCCGTCATCGGCTGGCACACCGGCGCGATCGGCAAGCTCGTGTTCCTGCTCGGGCTCGCCGTCGTCGTGCTCGTCGTCCTCCACGAGCTCGGGATCGAGCTCCCCGCGACGGTTCCGGAGAGCCTGGTCGTGATCGTGATCGGCTCGATGGCGACGATCCTCGTCCTCATTCGCCTGATCTCCGTGCCCGACCGCTTCTTCCCGAACGACGGGCGCGGGATCGGGATCTGGATCAGCCTGCTTGCTGCCCTTGCTCTGATCGTCGGAGGGCTTCTGCGAGCAGGCGAAGAGCTGTAGCGACCAGAAGCCCGAGCACAGCTCCACCCACGACGTCGAGCGGGTAGTGCACCCCGTCGTAGACGCGCGAGAACGCGATCAGAGCGGCGAGCACGAACAGCGGCACCCTGGGCAGCGGCGTCAACCAGGCGAGCAGCGTCGCGCAGGCGAAGCTCGTCGCCGCGTGCCCCGACGGGAAGCTCGGATTGGCGGGGACATGAACGAGCGCGTGTGGCTCGGCAAACCGCACCGGAGGCCGATCGCGCCCGATCGCATAGCGCAGGGCGTATGACGTCGCGTCTGCGAGGACCTCTCCGGCCAGCACGTACATGAAGATCGCGGGACGGCGCCAGAAGAGGACGGCGAGAGCCGCCAGCACCAGCCAGATCAGGCCATAGGAGCCGATGTGCGAGAGCGCGACGAAGATCTCGTCGAGCCAGTGCGTTCGATGCTCGACGATCCACCGCTCGAGCCTTGTATCAAGCTTGACTACGGCGCCGCTCGCGGTGCTGCCTCAGGACGCCGGGCGCTGCCCGGTGTCCGTCTGAAATGACCGGTCGATCCGCAAGAGCTAGCCACCACGGCTCTAGGTCGGGACGAGCTGCTTCGTCGAGTCGATCAGATCCTGCGGGTTGAAGGGCTTGCCGATGAAACCCTGGGCGCCCCTCGACGTCGCCCGCTTGAGCGACTCGTCGTCTACCTTGCCGCTGAACATGATCACCGGGATCGTGCCCACCCCATGTCGCTCCTGCACGCGGCGGAGCATCTCCCAGCCGTCCACCTGCGGCATCATCACGTCGAGCAAGATCAGGTCGGGAGGCTCGTCCTCGAGCGCGGCGAGGCCCTCGGTCGCATTCGAGGCCTCTCGCACCGCATAGCCCTCCATCTCGAGGTTGACCCGCACGAACTCGCGAAGGCGGTCGTCGTCGTCGACGATCAGGATCAGGCGGCGGCCCTCAGCTCGGCGCGGAGAGAACGTGCCGCCTCGCTCGAGGAATTGATCGAGGTCGCTGCGCCGGTAGCGGCGGTGACCGCCCGGGGTGTAGAACGCGGGCAGGCGCCCGTTATCCGACCACTTACGGATCGTGCTCTGCGCCATCCCGAGGTACTTCGCCGCCTGGCCGAGCGTGAGCCAGTCCGGCTCGTTCGTCGGCACCGGCGTCCTCGACCTGTCTTCTCGCTCGTTAGCCATTACGGTAAATCTATCTAAACTTACTCTTTCCTGCACCCCGTCTTTTCAAACTCACGGTGTCGGGACGGTGACCGTCACGGTCTCGGGGCTCACGGTGGCAGGGACGAGGGTACGAATCGAGGTGTTGGTGCCGGACTGCGGCGACGAGTCGTCGAGCGCCTGCCCGAGGGCGATGCCGACCGCGAGGACAATCAGCAGGCCGGCTGCGCGCAGCGCCCAGACGCCGTAGCGGCTGCGGCGGCGCCGCGGCACACGGCGAGTCATGGTGTGTAGTCGACAGCCCCGCGGGCGTGCAGGTGGAAGGCCGCGTCCTGGACGAGCGCGAGATGTTCGGCGCCGGTCGACGGGCCTAGGACCTGCGGCAGCCACTGGTCGGCCTCGCGGTAGGCGCCAACGAGCTCGGCAAGCGTGAACGTCTGGCCGAGCCGGCGGTTGAGCTCGGCGGTCACGGTGTCCACCTGCGCGTAGAGCCGGCCGTGGAGCGCGCGGTCTGCTGCATAGGACTGGAGCCTGCGCCGGCCCTCCTCCCACTGCTGCCGAGCATGCTCGACCATGACAGCGCTCATCTGGTCGGGATCATAGGGGGCGCCTCGCGAGCGTCCATGCAACAGGTTCGAGGCCAGAGCGAATCGATCTCGTCGAGGATCCGCTCACCGAGCTCGTAGCCCGGCCGCGCCAGCGCGAAGGCGGCGTGCGCGTGCAGGCACTTGAGCTGCTCGGGCTTGTGCGAGCCGCCGATGCCGAGCTCGAGCGTCGCATCGGCCCCGGCATCGTCACCGGCGAGCTCGGCGCGAACGCGGCGCTGCTCGGCTGTCGCACGGGCGAGGCTGTCCGCCAGTCGCGGGTCGCGCGTCGCCTCATCGCTCCAGCGTTCCACTCCCCCGGCCGCCTCCAGCCGGGAGATCGCCGCCACGAGCTGCGGGCACGTGACGTAGTAGGTCGTGGGGAACGGGGCGCCGGTCTCGTCGTAGGGCGTCTGCTCGGTCACCGCGGGCGCACCGAACGGGCAGCGGACGACGACGCGCCGAAAGGCCCGTGGTCGGCGGCCGAGCTGCCGCTCGACGAGCTCGCGATCGTCCATCCCTCGATGGTAGTGCCCGATCCGGCAATACATGCCGGCGGCATCACCGGATCGGGCACTAGAGATCAGGGCTTGTCGTGCTGCTCGTGCGCGCGGCGCCAGGCGGCGATGCCCTTGACGATGAAGAGGCGCTCTCCGGGCTTGATGTAGCCGAGACGACGAGCCTCGCGAGTCAGGGCCTCGGGCGTGTCGCCTTCGGCAAGCCGACGCTGGAGGCGCAGCTTCTCCGCACGGAGCGAGCGCACCTCCTGGCTGCGCTCGGCCAGAGCGTCGCGCGCGGAGAGGTAGCTACGCAGCGGCTGCGAGTAGAGAAAGGCAATGAAGGCGACGATCGCGACCGCCAGCCAGCGCAAGAGGAACCGGCCCCGAGGCAGCCGGCGGCGGGTACGACGCTTCGGACGGCGACCGGCCATCAGGAAGAAGTCGTTCGCCGCCGGCCACCCCAGTCCTTGAGGGGGCCCGCTTAATGCGCGAATGCAAGACCTGACACCGGAGGCGTTCGCCCGCGCAATGCGTCAACGCAAGGACCTCACGCGCTCGGAGATCACAACCAGCGGCCGCCGGAGCCGGGCTTTGCCCGGCGGGAGGCTCACTACCACCGAAGCCGTCTAAGCACGACCGCCTAGGGCGGCTCCTGAAACCTTTGCCAACCAGGGTCGCGCGCAAGGAGAGGCCCACGGGGGAACCAGGGGTTCCCCCGTGAAGCGAGCGCAGCGAAGCGCTATGCGAGGTCTACTTTGATGACGTTCGTGGTTCCCGGGAGATTCACGGCCGTCCCCGCGGTGATTACGACTAGGTCGCCCGCCGAGACGAGGCCGCTCGCGCGGGCCGCTTCGGTCGAGCGCGCCCAAAGGTCCTCCACGTCCACGGCCTCCTGGATCGGCATCGGGGTCACTCCCCACTCGATTGCCATCTGGCGCAGGGCGTAGTCGTGATGGGACATGCCGATAATCGGCCTGCGCGGGCGCAGTCGCGCGACCGCAGAGGCCGTTCCCCCGGTAAAGGTCGGCACGATGATCGCCGCCGCTCCCAGCGACTCGGCGAGATCGCAGGCCGCATTCGACATCGCCTGCCCGACAGTCGGCTCCTCGCTTGCCTCCGGCAGCTGATGCCGATAGCCGAGGCTCGGCTCGACCGCGCGCGCGATTCGGTCCATGTAGGCGACCGCCTCGACCGGGTACTCGCCCTGGGCGGTCTCGCCGGAGAGCATCAGCGCAGAGGTGCCGTCGAGAATCGCGTTTGCGACGTCGCTCGCCTCGGCGCGCGTCGGCTCGAGGTGATGGCTCATCGACTCGAGCATCTGCGTCGCCGTGATCACCGGTTTGGCGCGCTCGAGCGAGCGGAGGATGACACGCTTCTGAACGAGCGGCACGATCGCGGCGCCGATCTCTACGCCGAGATCGCCGCGGGCGACCATCACCGCATCGGTCTCGACGAGGATCGCGTCGAGCGCGTCGACCGCCTCGGACTTCTCGATCTTCGCGATGACGTGCGCCGGCGAGCCCGCCGCCGCGATCAGCTCCTTCAGGTCGCGCACGTCGGCCGCGGACCGCACGAAGGAGAGCGCGACAAAGTCGACGCCCAGGTCGAGGGCGAAGTCGAGGTCGTCCATGTCCTTCCGTGTCAACGCCGGGATCGGCACAGGCACGCCCGGCACGTTGACTCCTTTGTTCGCGGAGACGAGGCCGCCGGCGATCACGGTGCAGAGGGCCCGCCCCCGCTCTACGCGCATGACTCGCAGCCGAACGAGCCCGTCGTCGATCAGGATGTCGTGCCCCTCTTGGAGCACCTCGCCGACGGCGGTCGGACTGACTGGCAGCTCGCCGTCGCTGGCCGCCTCATCCGCGGCCACGACGATCTCGTCCCCTCGGTCGAGCGTGACCGGGGCAGGGAGCGCGCCGATTCGGACCTTCGGGCCCTGGAGGTCGGCGATGATCGCGATCGCGTGGCCGACCTCTTCTTGGACGTCGCGTACGAGCGCGACGCGCTGCGCATGGTCCTCGTGCGTCCCGTGCGAGAAGTTGAGGCGTGCCACGTCCATCCCGGCCCGGGCGATCGCGAGCAGGGTCTCCGGAGACGAAGAGGCGGGGCCGATCGTGGCGATGATCTTCGTCCGGCGAGGCTTCTCGGCGGACATAAACTCAGCCTAGCGCGGAGTGCGGGCAGACTTGGGGTTAATGAAGCTTCGGAACGCGTGGGAGAAGAACGCACCGGACTGGGTGCGCTGGGCTCGCGAGCCGGGCCACGACAGCTACTGGCGCTTCCATCGCGAGCGCTTCCTCGCGCTGCTCCCGGAACCGGGCCGGCTCACGGTGGACGTCGGCTGCAGCGAAGGCAGGGTGACCCGCGATCTCAGGGAGCTTGGCCACAAAGCAGTCGGAGTCGACTCCTCCGAGACGATGCTTGCGGCGGCCCGCGAGGCCGATCCGGGTGGCGACTACGTGCTCGCGGATGCGGCGGCCCTGCCCTTCCCGGACGGCCACGCCGACCTCGTCGTCGCCTTCATGTCGCTGATGGACGTCGACGACATGCCGGGCTCCGTCGGCGAGCTCGC
>DASWDJ010000151.1:0-40747 GCA_036395295.1 Gaiellaceae bacterium
GGGTAGGTCGCGAGCGGCACCTCGCCGTGGCCGCCCTCTGCGTCGAGGCCGCGCTCGACGACCGCGAACTGCCCCTCGGCCGCCGAGAGGTCGGCCCGCTCGGGTAGCGGCACGTGAAACCGCAGCCGATGATCCGAGCACGGGTTGTCGAACGAGACCCGCATGCGCGCGAAGGGTTCGCCGGCGCGCAGCTCGACCGAGGTCGTGACCTCGACGTTCGTGTTCTGCCACCGGTAGCTGCGCACGATCGCGAGCTCGCCCCGGACCGGGCCGGCCGCGACCACCTCGACGCGAGTCTCCTCGGGCTCCTCGACGAGTATGTCGTCCGCGGGCGGGGCGTAGTTGTAGGTGTCCCCGCCGTCGCCGCCGTCGACGAGCCGTCCGACGCCGGTCAGCTCGCGGTGGCCGCCGTGCACGTTCAACCTTCCGTCCGCCGCGACCTCGATCTGGAGAAGCCCGTTCGCGAGTTCCGCCTCGGCGGCGCTGACCGGGTTTTCGATCGAGCCCGCGGCCGGTACCGGACGTGCCGTCATCCAGCCGAGTGGGGGAGCCGGAATCTGCGCCACGATTCCACCGTCGTCGCGCTGCGCCGCCCGCACGCTTCCGTCCGGGAGCTGGAGACCGACCTCGTTCCACTCGTCCGGGAGCGAGAGCTCCATTTCGACGAGATCCGTCCGCGCATGCGGCGAAGGGTTCATCACCACGACCGACCCGGCGTCCACGGTGCGCGCGACGACGTCGACCGCGCCGGCCGCGAGCCCGCGTGCGATCTGCTCAGCCTCGGCATAGCGGACGAGCACCTGCGCGCAGACCTCGTCGATTGAGCAGCCGCAGATCGAGTCGTGCGCCGAGTTCTCGAGCACGCGCCGCCACGCGATGGCGAGCAGCCTCTCGGGCCAGTGCTCTCCGTAGAGCGCCTGGAGTGGCTCCGCGTAGCGCTCGAGTGCGCGCTCCGCACGGGCGCAGGCGGCCTTGAGGTCGATTCGCGCCGAGGTGACCCCCATCAGCAGGTTGGCCCGCGCCCCGGAGCGCAGCTCGCCGCGCCAGCGCGCCAGCTCGGCGCCGTCTGTCGCCTCGAGATAGGCGGGCAGCGTCTTCAGCTCGACCCGCAGCCGCTCGGGACGCTCGCTTGCCGCCTCGACGAGCTCGACGAGCTCCGGAACGGGCTCCGTGTGATCGTTCCCGTACATCGCGAGCAGCGGCTCCTCGCCGTAGAAGGACCTCATCGCGTCGTGCAGCGCCTCCGCCTGCTCGGCCAATCGCCCCGGGACGGCGAGCTCCGCACCGCTTCCGTAGCCCCTGGGCAGGTACTCGGCGCGAACGGTCGAGCCGTCCGGGCCCTCCCACCAGAAGGCATGGCGCTCGATCGCGGCGGGCACTCCGCGCCAGACGACGGCGTGCTCGATCCCCGCCAGACGCAGGATCTGAGGCATCTGCGCGACGTGGCCGAACATGTCCGGGAGGTAGCCGACGCGCATCGCGCCCCCGAGCTCGTCGCCGCGTCGAAGTCCATGCTCGAGGTTGCGGATGATCGACTCGCCGGAGACCAGGAACTCGTCCATCAACGTCTGCCACGGGCCGATCGCGAGCCGGCCCTCGGCGATGAAGCGCCGGATCCGCTCCTCGGCCTCGGGCCTCACCTCGAGGTAGTCGTCGACCGTCACGAGCTGTCCGTCGAGGGTGAAGACGAAACGGGAGTCGGCGTCGAGCAGGTCGAGGACACGGTCGACGAGGCCGACGAGCCGCAGGCGGAAACTCTGGAACGGCAGGTACCACTCGCGGTCCCAATGCGTGTGCGGGACGAGATGGACGACGGTCGCCAACCGCCGTCCCTACTTCACGGAACCGGCGAGCAGGCCCTGCACGAAGTAGCGCTGGAGCGCGAAGAAGACGGCCAGCGGCACGATCATCAACAGGAAGGCGCCGGAGGCCAGGAGGTGCCACTCGGCCCCGTAGGTGCCTTGCGTGTTGTAGATGGCGCGGGTCATCGGGAACAGGTCGGAGTTGCTGATGAAGATCAAAGCCATGATCAGGTCGTTCCACACCCAGAGGAACTGGAAGATTGCGTAGGAGGCGAGCGCGGGGACCGAGAGCGGGAGCACGACCCGCATGAAGATCCGGAAGTTCGAGGCGCCGTCGACGCGCGCCGCCTCGATCAGGTCCCGCGGCAGCGTGATGAAGAAGTTGCGCAGGAGAAAGATCGCGAGCGGCAGGCCGAACGCCGTGTGCGCGAGCCAGATACCGATGTACCAGTCGGTGAGCCCGAGGTCGCGGAAGAGCCGGAGCAGGGGGACGAGCGCCATCTGCACCGGTACGACCATGAGCGCGACAATCGTCAGGAAGATCGTGTCTCGGAACGGGAATTTGATCCACGAGAACGCATAGGCGGCCGCCGCGCCGAGCGCGAGCGGCAGGAGCGTCGACGGCACCGTGATCACGATGCTGTTCACGAAGCTCGACCCCATCTGGATGTTGCCGTGGAGGACGAGGCTGTAGTTGTGCAACGTGAACGCGAAGTGGTTGAAGGTCGTCCACCAGCCCGAGGCTTGGATCTCGTCGCGCGGCCGGAACGACGTGATCGCCAGGCCGAGCGTCGGCACCAGCCAGAGGGCGGCGATGAAGATCAGCGCCAGGTGGACGGGCGTCCGGGAGATGAACCGGACGATCCGCTCGGCCGGGGTGCGGCGCGGGCGCGCGATCGTCTCGACGGCGACGCTCATGTGACCACCTTTTCAGTGCGGAAGCGGCTGATGTTCCACACCATCAACGGAATGATCAGGAGCAGCATGACCACGGCGATCGCGGCGCCGTAGCCGGCCTCGCCGTTCTGGAAGACCTGGTCGAACATCTGTACGGCGATGACCTCGCTCGACGTTCCCGGGCCTCCGCCGGTTAACACGTAGATGACGTCGAACAGCTTGATCACGTTGATGGTCAGCCAGACGGTGACGACTGCCATCGGCAGCGAGAGCAGCGGAAACTGGATCCGGCGGAAGATGTCCCACTCGTTCGCGCCGTCGGTGCGGGCGGCTTCGACGATTTCCTCCGGGATGCCTTTCAGAGCCGCCGAGAGCACGACCATCGCGAACCCGGTCGACGCCCACACGTACGCGAAGATGATCGCGTAGTTGACCGTGTCCGGCCGGCCGATGAACGCAATTGGGTCCCCTCCAACTTGCTTGATGAGGGCGTTCAGGACCCCGATGTCCGGGTCGGGCTCGTAGACGAACTTCCAGATGATCGCGACGGCGGTCGCGGCGATCGCCATCGGGATGAAGATGATCGCCTTGACGAACGCCTCGTACCGCACCCGTGCCGCGAGCACCGCGATCAACAGCCCGAGGCCGAGCGAGATGCCCGTGTAGAGGACGGCCCACCTGAGGTTGTTCCAGAGCGCTCCCTGGGGCGGGAACGTGTCTCGATCGAGGAACACCTTGTCGGTCGTGAACAGCCGGTGGTAATTCTGGAAGCCGACCCAGCGGACGATGTCGAGGCTCGAGTTCGTGTCGCCGAAGCTGTAGACGATCGTCCAGACGAGCGGATACGCGACGAGCGCCCCGAGGAGCACGACGGCCGGCAGCATGAAGAGCAGCCCCTGCCAGCCCTGGCGCTTGAAGATCGCGGGCAGCCGCCGTCCCCGGGGTCTACCGACCGGTCCTGGGACGGGCTGGCTGCTCACCGAGGCACCGCTTGTGGTGCCGGCCTCAGGAGGCGCGGGCTTTGCCCGCGCCTCCGTCTGAAATGACCGGTCGACTCAATCGAATCCAACGCAAACGCTCTAGGCGCCGAAACCGGCCTGGTCGGCCTCGGCCTGGTAGTTGTCGAGGAGCTTGTCCATGTCGCCGGGCTTCCTGATCACGTTCTGGAGCAACGTCCCGAAGTCCTGGCCGAGGGTGCCGGGAAGAAGGTCGGAGCCGTCGAAGAGGAAGGTCTTCGCCTCCTTCAACTGCTGGGCTTCCTTCTTGACGAGATCGTTCGGGTAGGCGCTCTCGGGGGTGGCCTCGTTCGGCGAGGCGACGGCGCCGGTCGACACCCAGATCTCGCCCGCGTCGGGCGTGGCCAGGTAATCCATCAGCTTCTTCACGTCTTCGTTGTTGACGAAGGCGGCCGCGATGTCACCCCCGCCCACGACGTCGACGCTTACGTTGGGGTTGATCTGCGGGAACTTGAAGAAGTCGATGTCCGTGCCGGGCTTCAGGCTCGTGTTGACCTGGCCGAGGGCGATTCCGCCGACGAAACCACCCTCCATGTACATCTCGGCCTTCGGGTTCTTTCCGAAGACGCGGCCGATGCCGTCGACGAAGCTGATGCCGAGGGCGGTGTCGATGCCGCCCGCGACGTACTGGTCGTTGACGATCTCCAGCATCATGTTCAGGGCGTCCTTCACCGACTGGTCGTTGAACTTGACCTCACCGGTCTCGAACAGCTGCTTGTACTTGTCTGGCCCGGCCTGGCGGGCATAGATCTGCTCGAACCAGTCCGTGAGCGTCCACGAGTTGTCGCGGCCCTGCGCCCCGACCGCCCACGGCGTGTCGCCCTTCGCCTTGTACTTCTTCGTGATGTCGAGCAGCTCGTTCCACGTCTTCGGAACCGTGAAGCTGTTCTCCTGGAACGAGTTCGGCTTGTACCAGACGGTGCTCTTCGAGTTCGCCTTGGCCATGACGCCGTAGACGGTGTCGTCGACCGTCGTCAGCTTGGTCCAGGTGTCGCTGTAGTTCTCGTTGATCTTGTCCGCATCGAGGCCGAGATCATCGAGCGAGACGAGGTTGCCGTCCTTCGCGAGCTCGGCCACGAAGCCCGGCCGCGGGATGATCGCCATCTGCGGCGGGTTGCCGGCCGCGAGCCGTGTCCTGATGACCGGTAGGAAATCGCGCGTCGCCTCGTACTTCGTCTTGATCCCGGTGTCCTTCGTGAACTGAGTGAGGACCTTTTGGAACGCCTCCTGCTCGCTCCCACCCCAGAGCGAGAAGATCGTGATCGTTCCGGTGCCCTTCTTTGTTTCCCCTCCACCACCGCCGCCACCACCGCAAGCCGACACAGTCGCGGCCGTTAGCAGCAAGACGGCGAAAAGAGCCGCCCAATGCTTCCTCATGCTCGTGCTCCTTTCGTCTCGTCGTAGATTCCCAATCCAGTCTCGGGGTCGAAGAAATGGAGAGCGCGGGTCTGGACCGCGACCTCGGCAGTCTCCCCCTCGCTCACCTGCGAGTCGGGCTCGAAACGGCCGACGACGGTCACTTCCGTCGCGGCTGAAGCCTCCTCGAGCTGTTCGACCGCCTCGTCGCCAACGTCGGCCGCGAGCTCCTTCACTTCTTCGGTGAGCGGGAGTCGCGCCGCAATCCTGAAGTGCACCATGAGCTCCGAGCCCAGCGCCTCCCGTAGCTCGACCCGGCCGCGGATGCGCTGGTCGCTCGGCACGTCGCTCGCCAGCGCCGCGTCTTCGAGGTGCTCCGGTCGCAGGCCGAGCACGACCTCGCTGCCCTCGTAGCCCAGGAGGCCCGGTCGCGAGGAGAGCACCTCGTCGCCGAGCCTGATCCGCTGATCCTCCAGCACGGCTTCGAGCGCACCGTTCGAACGCTCGAGCGTGGCCTCGAGCATGTTCATCGCGGGGCTGCCGATGAAGCCGCCCACGAAGATGTTGAGCGGGTGGTCGTAGAGCGTCTGGGGGGTGTCGACCTGCTGGAGCTCCCCTTTCCGCATGACGGCGACGCGGTCACCCATCGTCATCGCCTCGACCTGGTCGTGCGTGACGTAGATCGTCGTTACCCCGAGGCCGCGCTGGAGCTTGCTGATCTCCGCCCGCATCTGGACGCGGAGCTTCGCGTCGAGGTTTGAGAGCGGCTCGTCCATCAAGAACGCCTGCGGCTCGCGCACGATCGCGCGGCCCATCGCCACGCGCTGCCGCTGCCCGCCCGAGAGCGCGCGCGGCTTTCGCTCGAGGAGCTGATCGAGCCCGAGCACCTTCGCCGCTTCGCGCACTCGCTTGTCGACCTCTTGCTTCTTCGCCTTGCGCAGCCGCAGGCTGAAGGCGATGTTGTCGTAGACCGTGAGATGTGGATACAGGGCGTAGGTCTGGAAGACCATCGCGATGTCGCGATCCTTGGACGAGACGTCGTTGACGACCCGGTCGCCGATGCGAATTTGGCCCGAAGAGATCTCCTCGAGGCCCGCGACCATCCGTAAGGCCGTCGTCTTGCCACACCCGGAGGGACCGACGAGCACCATGAACTCGCCGTCCTCGGTGCGCAGGTCGAGGTCGGAGACGGCCTTCGTCCCGTCGGGGAAGACCTTGGAGACGCCCGAAAAAGTTACGTCGGCCACGGCGGCGAGCCTTCCTTATCACGTTGCACAGGTGGTAGCAACTAGAGCCGTCAGGCTCTGAGCCAGGCGAGCGCGGGGACGCGCCGGCTCGCGAGGCCTGCGAGCGAGGTGAGAACAAACGCAAGGGCGAAGCTGGGAAGGGAAGCGCCGATCTGGTACGAGGGCGTGGGGAGGTGGCCGAGCCAGCCCGACCAGAAGCCGAGATCCGCCGGCTGGTAGAGCCATTCGTAGAGCAGGAAGCCCGCGACCCAGGCGACGATGGATCCGGGCCGGATGGGCGGGCCTTCGAAGACGTCACTGCGCGTGTAGTGCGCTCCGTTCAGCAGCCAGTGCGCGACGAGGACGCCGAGCAGCGGCACGAAAACCGCGCCGAGCAGGAGCAGGAAGCGCTGGTAGCTCCGCATGTCGATCGCGAGCGCTCCGGCTGTCGCGACGATTGATGCGCACACGATCAGCGCGCGCTGTGAGATCCGTGCGAAGAGGTTCTGGGTCGAGACCGCGGCGGAGTAGACGTTCGCGAAGGCCTCGTCCGTTTCGTCGACCGTGAGCGCGAGCAGCGCAAGTGCGGCGGCGGCACCTCCGCCGGCGATCGCAGTCAGGATCAGCTCCGGGTGGTTCGGGTCGACGCCCCGCGAGAGAACGAGAATCGACCCGAAGCCGAACTGGAAGAGAGTCGGCAGCAGGTAGCCGGTCCCGACGCCGAAGAATGCGCTGCGCCGGTCGCGCGAGAAACGGGTGTAGTCGGCGACGAGCGGAGCCCAGGACACGGTGACGGCGATCACGGTGTCGACAGCGAGCCAGAACGATCCATGGTGATCGCCGCCGTGTGACCAGAGGTTGCCGAGGCTCGCGCCGTCGATGATCCACCAGGCGAGGTAGACGACGGACGCGGCGACGGCCCAGATCGCGAACTTGCGGACGAAGCGGCGGACGAACCCGATCGGTCCCAGCAGGGCGAGCATCGTGGCGATCCCGCCGAAGGCGAGCTTCCAGGCCCAGATCGCCTTGAAGCCGAAGAGCTGGTCGCAGAGGAGTCCGGCGGCGGTCGCGATCACGATCAGCTCGAAGATCGCCCAGCCGAGGCACTGGGCGACGTTCAGGACCGTGGCGGCATAGGAGCCGCGCTGTCCGAGCGGCGCGCGCTGGAGCACCATCGTCGGCACGCGCGCGTCGGAGCCGATCAAGGCGGCGAGCGCCAGCATGCCGTTGCCCATCGCGCCGCCGACGACAGTCGCCGCCAGTGCGTCCTTCAGCGACAGATCGAAGTAGGCCGGGAGGACGAGCACGAGCAGCGAGACGCCCAGGTTCAGCCAGAGCAGCGTCGTGTCGAACAGGCCGAGCACCCGGAGCCGCTCCGGCACAGGCTCGATTCCCCACGCAGGTGCTTTCATCGGCCTCCCTTCGCTGGTCCTAACCAGATCAGGTTCGACGGGTGTGATCTCAGCTCCGCTTCGTTGCGGAGCACCCCGGTCTTCCTACTTTAACGGCCGCTACGCGGTTCGCAGGCGCGGCAGGAGCCGTGCTCCAACGGGCAGCCACCAGACGGCGAGTCCGAGCGCGAGCCCGATCGTGAGGTTGAGCTCGAAGCCGACGATCCCGACGAGGAGCGCGACGGCCCAGTCCCGCGCTCGATGTAGGTCACGGAGCAAGAGCATGTGCAGGACGCCCGCGGTTGCGAGCACGCCGGCCAGGATCGGGAGCGGGAACGCCGCGAGTAAACCGGCGAGGCCGGCCCCGAGGGCCAAAGCCAGCGTGAGCAGGATCGCTCCCATTGCGGCCGGTGCGGCAGCTGTGCGCGCGCCGAAGGCGTAGTGCGCAGTCATTCCTCCCGCCCCGTGGCACACAGGCATGCCCGAGACTGCACCGGCGAGGAGGTTCGCCGAGCCGAAGGTCGTCGCCAGCTTCCCCGGTCGAACGCGCTCGCCGAGCTTGCCGAAGTACACGCGGGCCGCGTCCGCCGTTGCGAGACATGAGTTGGCAAACGAAAGCGGCACCTGCGGGATGACGAGGACAGTGAACGCCGTCCAGAAGATCCCGCTGTCGAGGTGCGGCAGTGAGATCGCTGAAGGGCCGAGCTCTACTTTGTCGCCTGCCAGGACAACGGTGATGATTGCGCCGGCGCCGACCAGGGCGAGCGTGATCGGCCAGCGCCGCAGCCCGAAGGCGAGGACGAGCACGAGCAGAGCCAGCGGCAAAGCCCAGCTCTGGCCGACGGCGTGCTCCTGGAAGCTCTTCGGCGGGTCGGTCACGAGCGTCCACGCGATCTTTAGGAAGAGGAGCCCGACCGTGAGCTGGACTCCGCGGATGAGCGCGCGCGGGAAGCCGCGGGCCGCGAGATCGAGCACGCCGAGGCGCCCCAGCACGAGGAAGATCGCTCCCATCAGCAAGGCGCCGGCGGCGATCTCGTCTGAGCCGAGGCCTTTGGCGATCGCGATCGCGCCGAATGCCTTGAGCGGCTGCACCGGCACCGGGAGCCGGTAGACGAACGCGACCGCGAGGTAGAGCAGCCCGGCCGGCAAGAGCACCGCCGTCGCCGAGAGCCCGTTCTTGACGATCAGAGCCACGGCGATCGGCACCAGCACGCCGACATCCGCAACGGCGCCAGCCAGCTCCTTCCTGGGGTCAGACCCCAACGAAAGTTGTGACACTTTCACAGGCGCCATCTTGGACAAACCCGCGCAGCTTTGCGCGCCCGGCTTCGGGCGTGGGGCCGAACAGGGCGAGCGCGCCCGCGACGTCGAGGAAGCTCGGCGCCGGCGCAACGGCAAGCAACGCGCGGTAGCTGCCCCACGGCCAGTCCTCCGGGCGAGCCACGATCCTGGCGGCCACCGGATTCAGCGCGATGTAGCTGTGCGCGTTCAACGCGTGCTGCTCGGTCTCGACGAATTTCGAGCCGTAACGCGCGTTGAAGAGGTGTCCCTTCTCGCCGCGGAGGAAATTGATGCGTTGACCGAAGCGTCCGTTCAGATACTGCATGCCGGCTGCTAGATCCGCCTCTGGAGTCTGGACGAGCACGTGGTAGTGCGTCGTCATGAGGCAGAAGGCCATGCAGGACCACGCGCGGCTGGGTACGAGGGCGGAGAGGATGTCGAGGAACTCCAGCCGTTCGTCGTCGTCGGCGAACAGGATGCGTCCGGTGGAGGCCTGTGCCGTGACGTGGTAAATGCCGCCGGGCACTTGGAGGCGAGGGGGCCGGGCCATGAGCCCGACCATATGGGCGGAATCGCGCGAGCGAGCGCGCCGTCTCAGAACTGTCACACCTTGCTCCGGTGAGGACCCGTTTCCAAGGTGTCACAACTTTCGTCGGGGTCTGACCCCCCCCTTTACGCGTTCCGGACGAGTTCCCGCTTCGCGAAGTCGAGGAAGCCCGCTTGGTCTGGGCAGACTTGGTGGATGTAGACGTGGTCGTAGCCGGCCTGCTCGTATTTCCTGACCGCCTCCACGTAGGGCTCGGGGTCCGGCCCACAGATGACGGTCTCCGCCACGTCGTCTTCGGTCACGTTCTCGGTGGCCTGCTCGACGTCGTGGAACTCGCCGCGGTGCGTCTGGTAGCCGCCCTGCCATCAGAACGTTGCATCCCGCACTCCCGTTGCGATCAAAACCAGGATCGCGAGCGCCGCCAGCAATCGATAGACGACGAACAGTGAGTAGTCGTGTCGGCGCACGTAACCGAGCAAAGCGTCGATCGCGATCAGCCCTGCTCCGGCAGCCGCGATCGTGCCGACGACGAACGGGCCCGTCGACCCCGGCGGCAGGCTCTCGAAGACCACGTGCTTCAGCCCCTTGTAGACGACGGCGCCGAACACGATCGGAATCAGCAGCAAGAAGGAGAGCCGCGCCGCGCTGTCGCGGTCGAGCTTCAGGAAGCGCCCCGCCGTGATCGTGATCCCCGAGCGCGAGACACCGGGCATGAGGGCGATCGCCTGTGCAGTGCCCACTCCAAGCGCAGTCCAGAGCCCGATGTCTTCGAGCTTCCGCGTCTGCGCGCTGCGGTCGGCCACCCAGAGAATCGCTGCGAAGACGGCGAGATTGATCGCGAGCTGCCACGGCTGGCCGAGATGCGACTCGATCGTCCCCTCACCGGCTGCACCAGCGATCGAGGCGGGAATCGTCGCCACGAAGACGAGCCAGGCGATCTTCTCGTCGGCCGTGCGGATCGCGTGCCGCCCGACTGAGCGAAACCACGCGGCGACCAGGCGCACGACGTCGTCCCAGAAATAGATGACGACGGCGACAAGGGTGCCCAGGTGCAGCGCCACGTCGAACGTCTTGTTGAAGTCCTCGTGCGTCTCGAGGTAGCGCCAGTTCCCGAGCCAGGGGACGATGATCAGATGTCCGGACGAGGAGATCGGGAGTAGCTCGGTGAGCCCCTGGACGATCCCGAGCGTGAAGGCCTGCCAGTCCGAGAGCTTCCCGGCCTGCTCTCCGACCCCGAGCGCGGCCAGCACGACCGCCAAGAGAATCGCCGCGACCGCAAGCAAATAGAGGACGGCGCGGCGACGCATCCCCCGGAAGCTACTGAACTGGCATCTGCGCGGTCTGAAGCAACCGGAAGGGGCTCAGAGTGTTTTCCCCAGCTGTGGAAACTAGGCGAGCGCGGCGACTTCCTCTTGACCCGGCCGTGACGCGGCAGCCACGAGAGCCTCCGCAGCCGCGGCGAAGACGTCACGGTCGAGGGAGTATTCGTCCGTGAACTCGGCGGCCCCGTTCAGCTCGAGCACGACCCAACCGCCGTCGGGTGTTGGCAGGAGATCGACTCCGACGAGATCTCCCTCCACCGCTGCTGCTGCGGCCAGTGCGAGCTCACGTGCTGCCGGCGGTGGCGATGCTGGTCGTCTTACTCCCCCCAGGGCGACGTTCGTGCGCCATTCACCCGGCGCCGCGATTCTCTGAATCGCTCCGACAACGCCCCCCGCAGCGACGAGGATCCGCAGATCCCGGCCGGGGGGAGGGACGAGCTCTTGGACGAGTGCGCCCTGACCCTTGAACCAGCTTCGGCCCGCGAGCCGCTCGAGCTCGATCTTGGCCTCGGCGTGATCGCGGCAGACGACGACGTCGCGTCCCCAGCTGCCGAAGCGCGGCTTGATGACGACGGGAGGCTCGAGTGGCAGCGGGGCGCCAGGCTCGGCTAGGTGAGCCGTCCGAGGATGCGGCAGGCCACCCGCGACGAGGATCCGCGAAGTCTGCAGCTTGTCGTGCATGGCGAGCAAAGTTGCGAGACCGTTGAGGACCACGATGCGCTCGGCAGTGAGCCGCGCGATCTCCCATGTTCCCGACTCGATGCCGTCGACCGTCGGCAAGACGTCGAGGCGGCCGAGCGCCGCATCGCCCGAGCGAAGCAGGTTGAGGCTGTCGGCGGGGCACATGATCGACATCTCGACCCCGCGTGGAGCAGCCTCCACCAGCCTGACGTTGGTTTCCGTTCTGTTGTGGGCGATGAGCGCGAGGTGCATCGTTCGGAACGTACAGCGTTAGTGGGCCGGTGGAAAGGCCTGCTCAACCAACTTTCTTCCGGTTGGTTGCCACTCAGCATCCCTCGCTGTCCCGAAGCAGGTGTTACTTGGGAACGGCCTCGAGCTTGTAGCCGACCCCATAGCGGGTGTGGATGAAGTCGTGGCGAGGCGCCCGGCGGTCGATCTTGTTGCGGAGCCGCCGCACGAAGACGTCGACCGTCCGGTCACGATGAGCTGCTCGCCGTCCCCAGATCTTCTGGAGGAGCTCGTCACGCGTGGCGACCCGTCCGACGTCGAGAGCCAGGGTGTAGAGGAGGCGGAACTCCGTGGGCGTCAGGCCCGCGTTCTCGCCGTCGACGTACGCCTGCACCTCCCGCGGGTCGATTCGCAGCTCCTCGATCTCGATCGCCTCCCCGCGTTGTTGCTCCTGCCCCCGAACACCGCGGCGGGCCGCGGCCTGCACGCGAGCGACGAGCTCCTTCATCGAGAAGGGCTTCACGAGGTAATCGTCGGCCCCGAGCTCGAGGGCGTGCACCCGGTCGTACTCGGTTCCGCGCGCGCTGACGACGACGATTGGCGTACCGATCCCCTCTGCACGAGCAGTCTCGATCACGCTCCATCCGTCCCGCCCCGGCAGCATCAGGTCGAGGACGCAGACATCGGGCTGCTCGTAACGAAGGCGCGTGAGCCCGAGCTCTCCCTTCGACACGAGGACGGGCTCGAAACCCGCGGCGGCGAGGTGCTGGGCCATTCCCTGGCCGATCACCTCGTCGTCCTCGACGATGAGGACTCGGGGCATCTCCTGTCAATAATGGCGTGTGACGCCCGCCTCGAGGGTGCACTCGTGGTAAGCAAGTGGTGAACGTGTGGTGAACAAGGCCGAAACCGAAACCAATTCCGTCCCTCTCGAAGCGTACGAGGAGCTGCGCGCAGGCTTCACCGCGGTCGTCTCGCACGAGCTCCGAACGCCGCTCGCGCGAGCGATGGCGCTGCTCGAGTCGGGGTCAGACCCCGCCAAAGTTATGGAACAAGTTCGCGCCGAGATCGAAGAGATGACGGCCCTCGTCGACGATGTCCTCTTCCTCGCGGAGCTCGAGAGCGGCCGCGCCGTCGTTGCGTTCGGACCGTCTGAAGCTCTCCCTGAGCTCGAGCGCGTGGCCGACGAGCGCGCCGAGCGCGCCGACCGGGCTGATGTGAGGATCGAGGTGGGTGGAGATCCAGAGGTGAAGCTTCCGCTACGGCCACGCATGCTCGCCGTCGTCGCGGAGAACCTGATCGAGAACACGCTCCGCTACGCCGGTCCGGGCACCAATCTCCGACTCGCCGTCGAGCGTGATCGGGAGCGGACGACTCTCTTCGCCACCGACGACGGCGCCGGAGTCGAAGACAGTGATCTCCCTCGCCTCTTCGAACGCTTCTTCCGCAGCGACCGTGCGCGCGCCTCGCGGGGTACCGGGCTCGGCCTGGCGATCGTGAAGCACATAGTCGTTTCGGCCGGCGGCTCGGTCGAAGCCTCACGCAGCGCCGGCGGCGGCCTCGAGATCCGCTGCCACTTCCCTGCGACCTGACACCGGTCCGACACCACCAGGTCACCACCTTTCAGCCCACGGTTCGCACGCTGCCGGAAACACTCCGGCTAATGGGTGAATTCGACAGGGAGGATTGATGACGAAGAGGCTTCTACTCTCGTTCTCCGCGTGCCTGGCGTTGGCGGCACTTGCGGCAGCCGCGGGCAATGCGAGCGGCTCCAAGCTGAAGGGGACGATCACGGCCGACGGCTCGAGCACGGTCGGGCCCTACACGACCGCGGCAGCCGAGGGTTTTCACAAGTTACACTCGGCCGTGAACGTCACCGTTGGGATCTCGGGGACGGGCGGCGGCTTCGAACGCTTCTGCCGCGGCGAGACCGACCTTTCTGATGCATCGCGTCCGATCAAGGGCTCGGAGAGCAAGACGTGCTCGGATAAAGGGGTCAGCCACATCGCGTTCACGGTGGCGAACGACGGGATCTCAATCGTCGTCAACAAGCAGAACACATGGGCCAAGTGCCTCACCGTCGAGCAGCTGCACAAGATGTGGGAGCCTGGCTCGAAGGTCGACAATTGGCGCGACGTCAATCCGAGCTACCCGGACGTCGACCTCAAGCTGTTCGGCCCCGGCACCGACTCGGGCACGTTCGACTTCTTCACGGAGAAGATCAACGGCAAGGCGCGAGCGAGCCGCTCGGACTACTTCCCGAGCGAGAACGACAACGTCATTGTGAAGGGAGTTTCCGGCGAGCGCGGAGGGCTCGGTTACTTCGGCCTCTCCTATTACGTCGAGAACAAGAGCAGGCTGAACCTCGTCAAGGTCAATGCCGGGCGCGGCTGCGTGGCGCCGAACATCAAGACGGTGCAATCGAAGCGCTACAGGCCGCTCTCGCGGCCCCTGTTCATCTACGTGAAGCGTACGTCGTTCAAACGGCCCGAGGTTCACGCCTTCATCGGCTACATCCTCAAGAACGAGCGCGCGATCGCGACGAAGGCGCGCTTCGTCTCGCTGACCAATGCACAACTCGAGCTCGCCCGCGACAAGTTCCGCGGGGCCAGGCGGTAGTCACCAGAACGTCACCAGACGTTCACAAGACGATGACCCACATGCGGGGCGGCAATGGCGAGACTTCGCACATGCCGTCCCGCTCTCTTCTCGTCGTCGGCCTGATTGCGGCCCTGCTCCTCGCGGGCTGCGGGCGCAGCGACAATGAGAGCAAGGGCGGGAGCAGCGGTGACCTCTCGGGCAGGATCAGCGCAGACGGCTCGAGCACGGTTGGCCCTTTCGTTACCACGGCTGCGGAGGACTTTCAGAAGGAGCAGAGCCGCGTCCAGGTCACCGTCGGGATCTCGGGCACGGGCGGCGGCTTCGAGCGCTTCTGCCGCGGCGAGACCGACCTCTCGGACGCCTCGCGCCCGATCGAGGCCGACGAGCGTGCGATTTGCGGGCAGAACGGCGTCGAGTTCATCGAGCTCCAGGTCGCCAACGACGGGATTGCGATCGTCGTCAACAAGCAGAACGACTGGGCCAAGTGCCTGAGCGTCGAGCAGCTCCAGGAGATCTGGAAGCCCGGGTCGAAGGTCGACTCGTGGCGCGACCTCGAAGCGAAGTTCCCCGACGAGAAGCTCAAGCTCGCGGGGCCGGGCACCGACTCGGGCACGTTCGACTTCTTCACAAAGGAGATCAACGGCGAGGAAGGTGCCAGCCGGACCGACTACCAGCCGAGCGAGAACGACAACGTCATCGTCCAGGCGGTCGCCGGCGACAAGGGCGGTCTGGGCTACTTCGGCCTCTCCTATGCCGAGCAGAACAGCAGCAAGCTGAGGACGCTTGAAGTCGACGGCGGCAAGGGCTGCGTCGCGCCGACCCGCTCCACTGTGCAGAGCGGCAAGTACACGCCGTTGTCACGGCCGCTTTTCGTCTACACGAAGAGGGACGCGCTCGAGCGCCCGGAGGTCAAGGCCTTCCTCGACTTCATGCTCGACCACCAGACCGAGATCGCGGGCGACATCTTCGTGCCGCTCACGACTGAGCAGCTCGCCAAAGCCCACACCGCGCTCGAGCAGACGTGAGCACGGCCGAGCTGAGCGCGCCGGCGCTGCGCGCGAGTCGGCGCCGCTACGGCGAGGACATCATCAAGGGGCTGCTCGCACTGTGCGCCCTCGTGTCTGTCGCGACGACGGTCGGCATCGTCGTCGCCCTGCTCTTCCCGGCGATCGAGTTCTTCCGCGAGGTGAGCATCGTCGACTTCCTGACCGGGAAGAATTGGGCGCCCCTCTTCGAGCCCGCGCAGTTCGGCGTCTTGCCACTCTTGGCGGGCACGCTCGTCGTCACGTTCTGGGCGTGTCTCGTCGCGATCCCCTTTGGCCTCGGTGCGGCGATCTACCTCAGCGAGTACGCACGACCGCGGACGAGAAGCTTCCTCAAGCCCCTGCTCGAGTTGCTCGCCGGTATCCCCACGGTTGTCTTCGGCTACTTCGCTCTCACCTTCGTGACGCAGCTGCTCCGCGACCTCGGGATTCAGGTCGACATCTTCAACGCCCTCAGCGCCGGGCTCGTCATGGGCGTGATGCTCATGCCGACGGTGGCTTCGCTCTCGGAAGACGCAATGGTCGCCGTTCCCCGGGAGTTGCGAGACGGCGCCTATGCGCTCGGCTCGCGCAAGCTCCAGGTCTCGACGAGGATCGTCGTTCCGGCCGCGATCTCGGGCATCGTCGCGTCATTCGTGCTCGCGATCTCGCGTGCTGTCGGCGAGACGATGATCGTCCTGATCGCGGCGGGCCAGCAGCCGAACCTCACCTTCGACCCGCGCCGGGCGATGGAGACCATGACGGCGTTCATCGGCGCGACGGGGAACGGCGACGTCCCGACGGGCTCGATCGAGTACAAGACGATTTTCGCGGTCGGACTGACGCTGTTCGTGATGACGCTCGTGATGAACCTCTTCGCGATTCGCCTCGTACGCCGGTTCCGGGAGGTGTACGAGTGAAGGGCCGAAGTCGGGATGTTCGCGGCGCAATCTTTCGGCTTGCTCTGCTGATCTCGCTGGGCGTCGCGTTTGTCACTCTCGGCGCACTCCTCGTTGACGTGGCCGGGAAGGGATTCGAGTTCCTCGACCCCTTCTTCTTCACGCACCCGCCGTCGACCGACCCGCACCAGGCCGGCGCTCGGCCGGCGATCCTGGCCACGGTGTACCTCGGCGTCCTCCTCCTGCTCTTCACGGTGCCCGTGGGCGTCGGGACCGCAATCTATCTCGAGGAGTACGCCGACAAGAACCGCTGGTACAACCGGCTGCTCGAGGTCAACATCCAGAACCTCGCGGCAGTGCCCTCAATCGTCTACGGGATTCTCGGGCTTGCCTTCATCGTCCGGGGGCTGGGGCTTGGGCGAGTCGTGCTGGCGGGCGCGCTCATTCTCACGTTGCTCGTGCTGCCGACCGTGATCATCGCTGCCCGCGAGGCGATTCGGGCCGTACCGGACTCGCTTCGGCAAGCGGCCTTCGCACTCGGGGCGACCCGCTGGCAGGTGATCGCGCGGCAGGTGCTGCCCGCGGCGATTCCGGGCATCGCCACCGGTTCGATTCTCGCCCTCTCGCGCGGGATCGGGGAGACGGCTCCGCTGATCATGATCGGAGCGCTCACGTACGTCGCGTTCGATCCGAGCCTCCTGGGCCCGTTCACCGCGCTCCCGGTTCAGATCTATAACTGGACTTCCCAGCCACAAGAGGACTTCGTGAAGCTGGCGGCCACGGGCATTATCGTTCTGCTCGGGATGCTGCTGACACTGAACTCGCTCGCGATCTGGCTCCGCAACCGGTATCAGCGCCAGTGGTGAGCGCGACGCCGATCCGCATCGAGGGTGTTGCGACGGAGCGTCCCGAGCCCGGGACGAGAGAGGTCGTCTTTGACATCAGCGACCTGACGGTCTCCTATGACGGACAGCCGGCGATCCGGGGCGCCTCCTTCGAGGTCTACCGGCACTTCGTGACTGCGATCATCGGCCCCTCAGGCTGTGGTAAGAGCACCTTTATCCGCTGCCTGAACCGGATGAACGACCTCATCCGGGGGGCTTCGGTCGACGGGACGATTCTCTACCACGGGGAAGACCTCTATGGTCGCGAGGTCGATCCTGTGGAGGTGCGGAAGCGGATTGGGATGGTCTTCCAGAAACCGAATCCGTTCCCGAAGTCGATCTACGACAACGCCGCGTTCGGTCCGCGCGTGCTGGGCATGACCGACGATCTGGACGGCCGCGTCGAGCGAGCCCTCCAGCAGGCCGCCCTCTGGGACGAGGTGAAGAATCGCCTGAAGAGAAGCGCGCTCAGCCTCTCCGGCGGACAGCAGCAGCGTCTTTGCATCGCGCGCTGCCTCGCCGTCGAACCCGACGTGATCCTGATGGACGAGCCGGCCTCCGCGCTCGACCCGATTGCGACCACGCGGATCGAGGATCTGATGCACGAGCTGAAGCGGAATTACACGATCGTGATCGTCACGCACAACATGCAGCAGGCCGCGCGGGTCGCGGACATGACCGCCTTCTTCAGCGTCGATAGAGCAGACGGCGGCGACCGCAGCGGAGTGCTCGTAGAGTACGACGCCACGCCAAAGATCTTCACCCAGCCGTCCGACAAGCGCACCGAGGACTACGTCACCGGGCGGTTCGGATGAGCTTGCTCACGAGCCCCGCTCAACCGGGCGGGAGCGAAGGGCGGTCAGGGACGTGAGGGTGACGCTCCAGGAAGAACTGGACTCGCTTCAGGCAAATCTGAGCGAAGAAACCGAGCTCGTGCTCCGCGCTCTCCGCGGCTCGATCAACGCCCTGCGCGAGAACGATCCCGAGCTCGCTGACGAGGTGATCGCCTTCGACGACGAGGTCGACGCTCTTTACCTCGCGATCGAGCAGGGAATCGAGTCCCTCCTCGCCCGGCAGACGCCCGTCGCGGTCGACCTCCGTTTCGTGCTCGCCGTGCTCCACTCGAATCTCCATCTCGAGCGCATGGCCGACCTCTGCGTGACGATCGCCAAGCTGACAAAGCTCGCCCATGGCCTACCCCCGGACGAGATGCTCGTCGAGGGCTTCGACGAGATGGCCTCGCGGGCCGAAGAGATGATCCGGGTCGCGCTCGACTCGTTTGTCGAGCGCGACGTCCAGGGCGCGGAGAGCCTCGTCGATCTCGACGAGCTCATCGACCGCACGAACAGGCGGGTGGTTCAGCATGTCCTCGAGCTCGGAGGAGATCCGGAGCGGCGGGAATGGGGGTTGCGGATGATCGTCATCTCCCGCTGCCTCGAACGAGTCGGCGATCACGCAGTCGACATCGGCGAGCAAACGGCCTACCTCGTCACGGGTGAATTCCGCGAGTTCACGGACGCCTCGCACCCCGAACGCGTCGATACTTAGTAAGAATCTCGCCCGCAGATGCGACTGGCTCTCGTTCCCCGGACAACTGCGTTTTACGAGCTCTTCACCCGTGCGGGCGAGAACGTGCTTGACACGGCGCGGCTCGCCGAGCGCCGGTTCCGCGAATTTCCCAACTCGAGCGTGACCCAGAAGGAGGTCAAGGCGCTCGAGCATCGAGGTGACGAGCTCACCCGTGAGCTAGTCGAGCTGCTCAACACCCAGTACATCACTCCCTTCGACCGCGAGGACATCTACGAGCTGGCGAAGGAGATCGACGACGTCGTCGACTTCATCGAGAATGCCTCCGACCTGCTCGGCCTCTACAAGGTGGACACGCTGATGAAGCAGTCCGTCGAGCAGTGCCGCGTGCTCGTCGAGGCGACCGAGCACCTGGCCAGGGCGCTCGGCGAGCTGCGCCACGTGCGCCGGGCCCAGCCGCACATCGTCGAGGTGAAGCGGCTCGAGGACGAGGGCGACCGGATCGTGCGCGCGGCGATCGCATCGCTCTTCGACGACGGGGTCGACCCGCTGACGGTCATTCGCTGGAAGGACATCTTCGAGGCTCTCGAGGACGCAATCGACGCCTGCGAGACGGCGGCCGACCTCGTCGGGAACATCGTGGTCAAGAACGTCTAGGCACCAATGGATGACCTGACGCTCGTCGCCGTCGTCGCGATCGCGCTCTTCTTCGACTTCACGAACGGCTTTCACGACACGGCGAACTCGATCGCCACCAGCGTCTCGACGAAGGCGCTGTCTCCGCGAATGGCCGTCCTCTCGGCGGCCGTCCTCAACTTCGTCGGAGCGTTCTTCTTCTTCAAGGTCGCCGCGACGGTCGCCAAGGGGATCGTCGACCCGGACGCGATCACGCTCAAGATCGTGCTCGCGGGGCTCGTCGGCGCGATCACGTGGAACCTCATCACCTGGTACTTGGGACTACCGTCGAGCTCCAGCCATGCGCTGATCGGAGGGGTGGTCGGCTCGGCGGTGGCGGCGACCGGCGGCTTCGGAGTCGTCCAGTGGGCCGGCCTCAAGGAGAAGGTCCTGATCCCGTCGCTGCTCGCCCCGATCCTCGGCCTGCTACTGGCGGCGGCTTTGATGACGATCCTGATCTGGATCATCCGCAAGCGTGCGCCGGGGCCGGTGAACCGGGTCTTCAGAAGGCTCCAGCTGATCTCCGGCGGCTTCGTGGCGTTCACGCACGGCACGAATGACGCGCAGAAGACGATGGGCGTGATCACGCTGGCGCTGATCGTCTCCGGGCACCAGTCGTCCGAGCATTTCTCGGTGCCGCTCTGGGTGAAGATCAGCGCCGCGACGGCGATGGCTGCAGGCACCTACGCCGGCGGCTGGCGGATCATCAGAACCCTGGGCCAGCGAGTGGCGAAGCTCGACCCGCCCCAGGGCTTCGCCGCCCAGACGTCAACCGCGGCCATCCTCTGGGTGACCGCCCGCTACGGCTACCCGGTGTCGACCACGCACACGGTGAGCGGCTCGGTGCTCGGTGCCGGGGCGAGCACACGCTTCTCGGCGGTGCGCTGGGGCGTGGCGGGGAACATCGTCCTCGCCTGGGTGATGACGATCCCCTGCGCCGGCCTCGTCGGTGCAGGCATGGAGGCGATCACCCGCCTTCCAGGCGGCGTCGCCTACGTTTTCTTGCTCACGGCGTCGATCGCCGCCCTCGCGTTCCTAGGAAGGACGCTGGAGTCGCGCCGCCTGCGTACGGCCGCCGCTCAGGCGTAATCGCCTAGAGGTGGTTTCGTAATGAGCTCGGTTTGGCTCGAGCGGTCATTTCAGACGGGCGCGCGCTGAGGCACCGCTCGCGGTGTCGCTTAGAGGCCATGCGGGCTTTGCCCGCGTGGCCGTCTCACCCCCCGCGCGCCCTGATGGTCGACACCGCAAGCGGCGCCTTAACAAACGCTCAAAGCTCAGTTAAAGAGGACTCCGCTATACAAGGCCCGTGGAACTCCCAAGGGGCAAAGACTCCCTGACCATGGCGGCAGCCTTGCTCGTTGCGGCTGTGGCAGGCGGCGCTGTGGCGGTCGCCGGAGCGAGCCTCGCCGGGATCGGCGAGGGAACGACGACAGTGCGGGAGCTCATTCGCGAGCAATCGTTCTCCGGGGAGAGCGGCGTCTCCTCCAAGACTCTGAACGGCAGGAGTCTGACCCTACGAGCCATCTACAAGCGCGACGCGCCGGGCGTTGTCCAGGTGACGTCGACGACGAAGGTGCGGCTGCCTCAGAACGACTTCTTCGCCAACCCGTTCGGTCTACCGGGCACGGAGGTGCAGCGCGCGCTCGGCTCCGGCTTCGTCATCGACAAGGCCGGTTACATCGTGACCAATTACCACGTCGTCGGAGGGGCCCAGTCCGTCCAGGTCAGCTTCTCGAACAGCGAAACGATGAAGGCCCAGATCGTCGGCAAGGATCCCTTCACCGACATCGCGCTGCTCAAGGTCGAGGCGAGCTCGAGGGCGCTGAAGCCGCTCGACCTCGGGAACTCGGACGTCGTCCAGGTCGGCGACCAGGTCGCGGCGATCGGCAACCCGTTCGGCTATGACCGCAGCATCACGCTCGGAATCGTCGGCGCGCTGCAGCGTTCGTTGACCGCGCCGAACGGGAGCCCGATCGATCACGTCATCCAGACCGATGCGGCCCTCAATCACGGCAACTCCGGTGGGCCGCTCCTCAATACCAAGGGCCAGGTGATCGGCGTCAGCTCCGCAATCTCTACCGGCGACACCGGTTCGCAGGGCAACGTCGGCATCGGCTTCGCGATCCCGATCAACACCGTCCGCGATGTGATCGCGGAGCTGAAGCAGCACGGTCACGTCGACCATCCCTTTCTCGGGGTCATCCCACACGCGATCAGCGCGAATATCGCGAAGATCTTCAACCTCCCCGCCGATCACGGCCTGCTTGTCGAGCGCGTCATTCCGGGCAGCGGCGCCGAGAAGGCCGGGCTGCGCGGAGGCACGAACCCAGTCGTGGTCGAAGGCGAGAGCTATCAGCTCGGGGGCGACCTGATCGTGCGGGCCGGTGGAATCGAACTGGCCTCGACGGAGCGCCTCCGCGAGATCGTCGCCGAGCGCAAGCCGGGCGACACGCTCGAGATCGAGTATTACCGCGGAAGCGAGCCCAGGACTGCAGACGTAAAGCTCGGTCGGCAACCTCCCACTCCCCAGGAGTAACGCCCGACCAAGACGGCGGCCCCGGCCTGGCCCCGGCGCAATCAACCGGGGCCGCCACCCTCCCTCATGTGAAAGGGAGGTCCAGTGCTGACTGACAAACTGCCGGGCGATGATCGAGGCGCATTTCGGAGAGACCGCCCCCTTCTCGGTCGGGGTCGAGGAGGAGCTGATGGTGCTCGACGGCGAGACGCTTGCGCTCGCTCCGAGGGCCGCGGATCTGATCGCGGCGTCAGCCGACCGGAATCTGCCGGGAACGCTGAAGAGCGAGCTTTTCGCCTCGGCGCTCGAGCTGAACACGGGCATCTGCGATTCCGCCGACCAGGCGGCCGAGGCTCTGGCCGGGCTGCGCCGGGACGCGGCCGAGCTGGCCGAGGAGCGCGGACTGCGCCTCGCCGCGGCAGGCAGCCATCCGATCAGCCGACCGGAGGAGCAGGAGATCGCCGACGAGGCGCGCTATGTCGAGTTCGTCGAGTACGCCGGCGTGTCCGCGCGGCGTCAGGGAGTGAGCGGGCTTCACGTCCATGTCGGCATGGAGAGCAGCGAAGCGTGCTTCCACGCGCTCGAAGGCGTGCTCCCTTGGCTGCCCGTGGTGCTCGCGTTGTCGGTGAACTCTCCTTACCTCGCGGGGGAGGAGACCGGCCTCATGTCGAACCGAGCAGAGGTACTCGCGCAGCTTCCGCGCAGCGGCGCCCCGCCGGCGTTCACGTCGTACGAGGACTGGGAGGGGTTCATCGACCGTTTCGTGCGGCTCGGCATGGCGGCGGAGTACACGCGCTTCTGGTGGGACGTCCGGCCGCATCCAAGCTTCGGCACGCTCGAGATCCGGATGCCGGACCAGCCGACCGCGCTCGAGCGCACAACGGCTTTCGTCACCCTGCTCCGGGGGCTCTGCCAAGCCGTTCTGGCTCAACCGCCGCGAGATCACGAACCCGCCGCCCGCGGGCTTTATCACCAGAACCGCTGGGCCGCCGCCCGCTTCGGGCTCGGCGCCGAGCTCTTCCATCCCGACGGCGAGCGCACCGGGCGCGCGTCGGAGCTGGCCGCCGAGCTGTTCGAGTTCGTGGACGAGCCTGGGCTGCTCGACACGACCCGGACCGAGGCCGATCGCCAGCTCGACGTGGGCCGGGCCAAGGGCCTCGAGGCGGTCTGCGCCGACCTCTGCGACCGAACGCTAAGCTCGGCGTAATGACACTCCAGACCGAGACGTTCCAGGTTGGCGGCATCCGTTGCGAGCGGTGCGTTCTGCGGCTCGCTCACGCGCTGCGCGACCAGCCCGGCCTCGAGTTCGCGAACGCGAATCTGATGGGCCAGGTCACGCTCTCCTGGGACGAGGACCAGACCGGGCGCGAAGCGCTCGTCGGGGTCTTGGCCAAGGCCGGTTTCCCGCCCGCGACTCCGGTTTAGGTTTAGGCTCGCTCGTCCCCCTCGTCGGTCCGCGTAGGCCGCGCGTCGAGTAGCTCCGGCCCCTGCCTCGGCATCTCCTTCTGAATTCGGGCACGGTCCTGCGTCCCAGGCTCGAGTCCCGCTGAAACCGCGTCGTGCTCGGCCGAACGTGCGGGATCGGCGGGCTCGGTTACGCCGTAGCCCTCGGTGGCCGGGGCGGTCCTGTCGGCACCGACGCCGTAGTGGGCGGCGACCGCCTGCTCGTCGAGGGAGCCGTTCTCGAGCTTCGGCGAGGTCGCGATGAGCTCCTTCGAGAGCGACGTCCGCGCCTTCTGCTCAGCGTCGTCGATCTCGACCGTGGACCAAGGAACCGCATGACGCGACTTGCGGAGGAGGCCGTGCTCGACGATCAGATAGTCGCCCTTGCGCTCGACCACGTGGCCGACGGTGTCCTCGTCCGGCGTGACGACCTCATAGCCTTCCATTCCGTTCCTCCTTGGCAGGTGTCAACCGGGATACCCACGTTTCGCGATCGTTAAGCCGAACGCAGGGAATAGTCCTGCTTCTGGGCTCGTTAGAGGTTGCTAGGGTCGCCGGGTGAGCGAGACCTCGCCAAACGAGGCCCGGCGGCTGGCAGAAGGCGCGCGAGAGCGTGTCCGCTTCGAAGAGGAGGCGCTTGCGCTTGCAGACCAGGTTTACCGCGTGGCTCGGGGCGTCTCCCGCTCCAAGGAGGAGGCGGAGGACCTGATGCAGGAGGCGTATGCCCGGGCCTTTCGCAGCTGGCGCTCGTACACTCCGGGGACGAATCTGCGCGCCTGGCTCCTCCGCATCCTCACGAATCTCAACATCGACCGCGGCCGGCGCGCCCAGCGCACACCCGACCAGCAGCCGCTCGAAGAGAGCGACTACTTCCTCTACAACCAGCTCGAAGCAGCGTCCGGCGAGACGGAGGAGGAGCGCGTGCTTGAGCGGCTTTCGCAGGACCACGTGGCGGAGGCGCTCTCGGCCGTGCCACACGACTTCCGCGACGTCGTCGTCCTCGTCGACATCGGCGACTTCAGCTACGCCGAGGCGGCGCAGATCCTCGACATCCCGATCGGCACCGTCATGTCGCGCCTTCATCGTGGTCGGCGTATCCTGAAGAAGGAGCTGGCAGATTTGGCGGTGGAGTCGGCATGACAGCAGTCGATCCATGCGACTGGTGCGAAGAGGTTCTACAGCCCTACCTCGATCGCGAGCTGACCGACGCTGAGCGCGCGGAGGCGGAGAGTCACCTCGCGGGCTGCTCGTACTGCCGCAAGCGGTATCACTTCGAGGAGGGGCTGCGCCGCTACGTGCGCCAGGCGGTCGTCGAGCCGATGGAGCCCGCGCTCAAGCAGCGGCTTTCCGAGCTTCGTTTAGAGCTGTAGCTAGATTCGGGCCGGGCCGACGACGACGACGAGCCGTCGGGGGTCGCCACGGCCCGGTAGCGGCCTTGCTGCGACCTGGAGCTGGCGGGCGAGGCGCTCGGCCAGACGCTCACCGCCGGGGTGGAAGTAGACGGCCGTCTGCGGGTAGTCGAAGCGGTCGGCTCGGCTGACCCGTTCGATGCGGTAGGCGAGCGCACCGATGTGACTGGCCACGCTCCGCGTGTAGTTCATGTCGCCGCTGCCGTTGAGGACGTCCACGCCGACCCGCCAAGTCGGCGGGAGCGAGGCTTCGGAGGCGGTCGCAGGCTTGTGTGTGCCCCCCTGGAGTCCTGGGAGCACGAACGCCGCAATCGCCGCGGCGAGGACAACGACGCCGATCATCACTCCGGCGACCTGCCGCACCTTGCCCCGTCGCGGCAGAGCGACGAGCGGAAGGCCCGCGAGCCGGCGTGCTTCGCGGCGGCCGATTCCGAGCCCGGTCGAGTAGAGCAGGAGCGCGAGCATTGCGCTATCGCTCGAGGGGAAGCGATAAAGCCTGCCTTCTTCGAGCCAGGTCACCTCGTCGGGCGTCAGCCGCGCGAGCTTGGCGGCGCTTTCGACCGTCAGCTGGCGTCGGAGACGCGCGGCGGCGAGCGGGGGTGTCCCCGCTTCGGGCTGGAGGGCAGGTACGGCTTCCATAAGCGGCCTCATTCGGCGGTGGGTGGGTTGTACCTCTCCGGCAACTCATCGGCAAAATCGACGTCTCCTGGAGGCCCGAGGTCGTCGCAGGGGACAAGCAGTGCCGGGAGGCTGCGAGCACCGTCGTCCGGAATCCGCTCCCAGCTCGCACGTGCGAGCAGGACGGGGTGTCCCCGGTCGCCGCCGTACGTGGCTGCCACGGCCTCTGCGCCGCTCTCTCGCCAGACCTCGACGACTCGGTCGACCGCCTCCGGGGCCAGGTCAGGCCCGTCGGCCAGAACGACGACAGCCGCCTCGACCTCCTCCGCCAATGCGGCGAGCCCGCAGCGCAGCGATGCTCCCCGTCCCTGCTCCCAATCGGGGCAGCGAACGACTCGCGCCGAGGTTTCGACGTCGTACGCGCCGAGGACGACGAGGATGTCGTCGACCAGGCTCGCTCGCACACGTTCGAGCACCGGCTCGAGCAGGATCGCCTGCTTGGGGCTGCCGAAGCGCGTCGAGGCCCCGGCGGCGAGAACGATCGCGGCGAGCTTGCCAGGCACCGCGTTCGGCGTCCCTCCTAGCTGCTCGTGACCTGGAGCTTCTCCATCACGATGCGCTCGGTCGGAGCGCCGGATGGGTCGTTCGGGTCGCCGAGGCGGCCGATCTTCTCGACGACATCGATCCCGTCCGTGATCTTGCCCAGGACGGCGTAGTCGGGCGGTAGTTGTACGCCGTCGGCGCTGACGACGAAGAACTGGCTGCCGGACGTGCCCGGCGGATCGTTGCCTGCCTTGGCCATGGCGACGACACCCTCGTCGTAGGTCGTGTCAGAAGGCGGCTTGTCGACGACCGAGTAGCCGGGACCACCGGTTCCGTTTCCTGCCGGATCGCCGCCCTGGATCACGAAGCCGGGCACGATCCGGTGGAAGGTGAGGCCGTCGAAGAACCCTTTCTGCGCCAGGCCGACGAAGGACGCAGTCGTGCACGGCGAGATGTCGGTCGCGAGCTCGAACGTGAAGTCGCCCTTGTTCGTCTTGACGGCGACCTGATAGGTCTTGCCGTCTTCGAGTGTTGCCAGCTCTGCCTTCGACTCGTCGCCGCTGATCTTGCAGTCCATGGTCTCCTTCTTTCCGCTGCCGCCGCCTCCGCCGCAGCCTACAAGGAGCACGACGATCGGACAGAGCAGGCTGAGCAGCCTCAAGCGACGGCTTCGAGCGCTCGGCGGACGAGGACGCGCGCGATCTCGAGCTTGTACGCGGTGCCGGGCAGCGGCGTTGCCTCGTCGAGAGCCTCCGAGGATTCGAGGAGCCAGGGGATGGGGGCGACGCCGGCGAGCGCGAGCGTCGTCCCATCCGCGGACCGCGCCGCGGCGACGCCGACGAGCGGGAACGACCATCGCTGCCGGTCCACCGCCTTGAGATAGGTGCTGGCATCCGGCTGCGGGACGTCGAGGTCGAGCATCAGCTCGCCCTCCTCGAGCGTCGTCAGCTCCCGGTCGTCCTCGGTCGGGAGGCGGTAGAGCTCTGCGACCGGCAGCTCGCGCCGGTTCGTGCGCAGGGTCGCGCCGAGGGCAACGAGGGCCGCGGCGACGTCGGACGGATGCCCGGAGGCGCAGAAGTCGTTGGCGAAGATCGCGTGCTCGCGGTGCTCGCCCTCGCGCGCGTGACAGCGATCTCCTCCGTGCAGCCGGCAGGGGAACTTCAGGCGCCAGTACCAGCAGCGGGTCGCCTGCAGGAGGTTGCCGCCCACCGAGCCCATGTTGCGGAGTTGGGGGCTGGCGGCCAGGCGGCACGCCTCGCGCAGAGCCTCTGGGATCTGCGGATCGGCTTCGAGCTCTGCCAGCGTCGTGCCGGCACCGATGCGCGTCCCGTCGATCCCGCGTGGGACGAGCTCGCGCACGTCGACGAGCTTGTCGGTGGAGATGATCCCGTCGCGCAGCAGTGGCACGACCTCGGTTCCGCCGTGGACAAAGACGCCCCCGTTCAATTCCTCGAGCTCAGACGGCCGCAGCAGCTCCACGCTTCTCCCGCTCTCGCTCGGCGGCCTCGCGCAGCCCCCGCAGCATCTCCTCCCGCGTGATCGGCAGCGAGCGCACGTCGGCGCCGGTGGCGTCGCGGATCGCATTCGCGATCGCGGCCGCGGTCGGGACGATCGGCGGCTCGCCGAGGCCCTTCGAGCCGAGGTTCGTCAGGTGCTCGTCCGGGATGTCGAGCAGCTCGGTCACGATCTCCGGCACGTCCGCGATCGTCGGCAGCTTGTAGGCGTCGAGCGTCGGCGTGAGCACGGCCCCGCTCCCGGGGTCGAGCAGGCGATCCTCCGAGAGCGTGTGGCCGATGCCCTGGATGATCCCGCCTTCGACCTGGCTGGAGGCGCCGAGTGGATTGATGACGCGCCCGACGTCGTGGATCGCGGCCACGCGCTCGACCCGAATCTCGCCGGTCTCGACGTCGACCGCGACCTCCGCAACCTGGACGCCGAACGTGAGCACCTGCATGCCGGCCGGGTTGGGCCCACGCGCGCCCTTGCCGAGGATCTGCGCGTCGTCGAGCAGGTCGACGACCTCCTCGACCGGCCAGGAGCCGCCGTCGGCCGAGACGATCTTGCCGCCCTGCAACGAGAGGATGCGCTCCTCCTTGTCGTAGCGCTGGGCCGCGATCTCGACGATCTGCCGGGCTGCGTCGGCCGCCGCCGAGCGCACCGCCGGGCCCATCGACGGCGTCGTCGAGGAGCCGGCGGAGACCGAGGCATACGGCCCGCGCGCCGAGTCGCCGAGCACGAGCTCGACCCGGTCGAGCGGCAGGCCGAGCTCCTCCGCTGCGATCTGCGTCATCGCGGTCGCCGTGCCGGTGCCGATGTCCTGCATCGCGGTCACGACAGTCGCGCGCCCGTCCGAGCCGACGCGCACCCAGGCGTACGAGGGCGGTCCCCCACCGCCGTACCAGACCTGGCTCGCGAGACCGACGCCGCGCTTCCACGGACCCTCGCTGCGGGCACGCACCTCCTCACGCCGCTGCCAGTGTGGCTCGGCGCGTTCGTAGCACTCCATCAGCCTCTTCGAGGAGAAGGGCCGATCGCCCGTCGAGTGCGCGTAGTTACGGCGGCGAAGCTCGAGCGGATCAATCTCGAGGCGCGCCGCGAGCTCGTCCAGGAGGCACTCGAGCCCGAACGTCCCCTCGACGAAACCGGGTGCCCGGAAGGCCCTCATCGGCGGCGTGTTGATCTTCGCGGGCGAGAGGACGGTGCGGACGTTCTCGCAGTCGTAGAGCACTTTCATCGGCCCGTCCGTAGGCGCGGGCCAGCCGGACCAGCCGGTCGCGTTCACATACTCGCCGGCGAGTGCGACCAGCGTCCCGTCCGAGCGGGCCGCACCGGTCAGTCGCTGGATGGTCGCGTTCCTGTTGCCGCTTGCGAGGTTCTCCTCGCGTCGGGTGAGCGCGCAGCGGACCGGCCGTCCGGTGCGCCGGGCGAGCTCGGCGGCGATGAATGTGTGGTCGCCCGCGCCGTTCTTCGACCCGAAGCCCCCGCCCATGAACTCGCAGACCACGCGCACCTTGTCCGGCGGCAGCCCGAGCTGTGAAGCGACCTCGTCGCGGACACCCCAGATGAACTGGGTCGAGATGTAGACATGGAGCGAGTCGCCGCGCCACTCGCACACGGACTGGTGGGTCTCGAACGAGTTGTGGAGGACGGTCTGAGTGCGGTACTCGGCCTCGACGACGACATCGGCCTCGGCGAGTGCCTTGTCCACGTCACCGCGCTCGTAGCGGCTCGCCTCGCCGACGAGCTGTCCGCGCCGCACCGCTTCGTCGGCGTCGGTGAGCGGCTCGCGCACTTCCCAGTCGATCTCGACGAGCTCGAGCGCCCCGCGTGCCTGCGCATAGGTGTCGGCCGCGACCGCGGCCACCGCCTCGCCCTGGAAGCCGGGCTCAGCCGCGAGCATGTGCGCGTCACCCGGGCCGATCGCGGCGCGCACTCCCGGCGCGGCGAGCGCGCGCTCGAAGTCGATCTTCTTCACCCGCGCATAGGCGTGCGGAGAGCGAAGGACCGCGGTGTGAAGCATGCCCGACAGTTGGACGTCTGCGGTGTAACGGGCTTCGCCGCGAGCGCGCAGCGGCCCGGTCACGCGCGTCACCGGGCGGCCCACGATCTCCTGCGGGCCGGGCGGCCATTGCTCGAGTGCGTCCTCTTCGACGACGAGCCAGACGTCTTCATATCGGCCTTCGACTTCCTTCTCGGTGCGGATCAGTCTTGCCACGTGGCGATGGCCTCCTCGATCTTGGGATAGGTGCCGCAGCGGCAGAGATTGCCCGCCATCGAATGCCGGATCTCCTCCGAGCTCGGCTGCGGGTTGCTCTCGACGAGGGCTGAGGCGGCGACGATCTGACCAGGTGTGCAGAAACCGCACTGCAGCGCGTCGGCCTTTACGAACGCGTCGACGAGCGGGTGCGCCCGCAGTCCTTCGATCGTCGTCACCTCCCGCTCGCCGACGGTGTGCAGGAGCGTGATGCACGAATAGACGGGCACGCCGTCGAGCAGGACCGTGCATGCGCCGCAGTGGCCTTCGGCACAGGCGATCTTCGTCCCGGTCAGGCCGAGGTCGTCGCGGAGCGTCTCGGCGAGGGTGCGCCCAACCGGAGCATCGAGCTCGTACTGCTCGCCGTTGATCCTGAGCTCAAGCACCGCCTGAGGCACCGCTTGCGATGCCGTTAGAGGCCATGCCGGCTTTGCCGGCGTGGCCGTCTCTCTCCCGTGGGCCCGTCTGAAATGACCGGTCGATGCGCTCAAATTCAACCTTCAACGCCTGAAGTTACAGCCAGGATGTCTGCGAGGTGGATGAGCCCGAAGGTGACGCGCCGCGCGTCCATCTGATCCTCCTCCTCGACCTCCGGAAGCTGGCGCCAGGTCTCCTGAGCGACCGTGAGCAGCTCCCGAATGCGCTCGAGGTCGCGGTGCCCGTTGCGCTCGGCGGTGGCGTTGAGCGCGAGCCCGATGACGCCGACTGTATCGGCCTGCCTCGTCCACAGGAGCGGCGTCGCCATCGAGAGGTACTGGTGGATTCGCGCGAGCGCCATCGGCTGGACGAACGTGTCGCTGCCTCTCGGCGGCGTCGGCTCGAGCGGCGCTTCGCCGGCGGCGATGCGCTTCGCGTTGCCCGCGAGCATGTTGCGCAGCTGCTGGTCGTCCAGGCCGGCGAGCTTCGCGGTGCGGATCGCGATCAGCAGCGAGCTCGGCTGTCGTCCGTAGGGGTAGTCGGACGCATACAACACCTGTTCCGGCGAGACCTGGTGAAAGAAGTCGAGTAGGTCGACCGGGCTCCAGACCGACGTGTCGAAGAAGACGCCGGCCTTGCCCGCGAAACGGCCTGCCAGCGCAGCGAGGTCGGCTATGCCCCCGTGGGCGATGATCAGCTGCGCCTCCGGGTAGGCGTCGACGAGCCGGGCCAGATGGTCGGCGATCGGCGGCAGGCCACGGCCGCCGTGGATCAGGATCGGCACCCTGCGCTCGGCGGCGAGCGCGAAGACCGGTGCCAGCCGCTCGTCGTTCAGCAGGAAGCGCTGGGCACGCGGGTGCAGCTTGATTCCGTGTGCACCGAGGTCGAGACAGCGTTCAGCCTCCTCGATCGGCCCCTCGGCAAGGTCGAGACGGACGAAGGGGATCAGCCGTCCCTCGGAACGCTTCGCGTAGTGGAGGCTGCGGTCGTTCGGCGCACGGAAGCTCGGATGACGGTCGGCCTCGTCCATGCAGAACATGAACGCTCCCGAGATGCCGTACCGGTCGAGGATCCGCTCCAGCTCCTCATAGACACCGCGCTGGCCGTCGATGTCGTTGCCCAGGTGGACGTGGGCGTCGAAGATCCCCGCGTTCCCGGGCAGCTCGCGACGAAGCTCTTCGTCGTATGTCCCGATCAGCTCCTGGGCGCGGTCGAACGCTTCGTCCACGGAGACTCAGTCTATTCACGGATTGGTAGGCTGCCGCCGCAGTGGCAGACGTCCTCATCTTCGCGGACTCCGTGAACTCGCCGGAGATGCGGCATGAGGTGCCGATCCTCGTTCCCGACCCGTTCCTCTACGCGGAGAAGGACGGGAAGCGCTACTCGGTCTCGACCGCGTTCGAGGTCGTGCGGCTGGCCGAGATCGGGATCGAGGCTCACCCCTGGGAGGACTTCGGCTACGACGAGCTGATCGAGCAGGGCCTGCCGCGCGACGAGATCACCTGGCTCCACGTCAACCTGAACGCCTGTCGCGAGCTCGGAGTCGAAGTCGCGACCGTCCCGCGCTCGTTCCCGGCCTTGACCGCCGATCACCTGCGCGCGAACGGCATCACGCTCAATCCCAACTACAGCTTCTTCGCCGACCGGCGCCGGGTGAAGAACGAGGCCGAGCTGGAGGGCATTCGCAGGGCCCAGAAGGCAGCCGAGGCGGGCATGGGCGCTGCCAAGGCGATCCTCGGCCGCGCCGAGCGCTCGAATGGGGCCCTCACCGTCGACGGCAAGCCGCTCACCACCGAGCTGATCAAGGCCGAGATCCGCCGCGTCTTCACCGAACAGGGCATGACGAGCGAAGACCTCATCGTCTCGCACGGCGCGCAGACCGCGATCGGCCACGAGCTGGGTTTTGGCCCGATCGCGCCGGACGAGCCGGTCGTGATCGACCTCTGGCCGAGGGATCCGGAATCGGGTTGCTACGCGGACATGACCCGCACTTACGTGGTCGGGACGCCGTCCGAGGAACTCAGCGGATACCACCGCCTGGTCAAAGAGGCGCTCGACCGCTCGCTCGAGGCGACCAAGGCGGGCGTGCCCGGCGTCGAGGTCTACAACCTCGTCTGCGAGCTGTTTGAGAGCGCGGGCCAAAAGACGTCGCTCTCGAAGAAGCCGGGCGAGGTGCTCGACAGCGGGTTCGTCCACGGCCTCGGGCACGGGGTCGGCCTTGAGGTGCACGAGGCTCCGACGCTGGGGCGAGGCGGCTCCGGCGAGCTGCTCGCCGGTGACGTCGTCACGCTCGAGCCCGGGCTCTACCGCGCGGGTTACGGCGGCTGCCGTCTGGAAGATCTCGTCGTCGTCACCGAGGACGGCGCCGAGAACCTCACGGATTTCCCGTACGAACTGGAGCCGTGAGCCGGGCTCACGGCCCTGCGTAGTCGAACTCGGCATACTCGGCGTACTTTCGGCTCATCCCTTCCAGGACGAGTCCCTCCGTCGCGAACCGCGCAACCTCGGCCATGCCGAGCTCACTCCGGGTCGACGTGAAGCCCTTCGGCTTGTCGAGGTAGAGCTCTTCTTCCTCACCGGTGACAGGGTTCTTGACCCAGGACTGCTCGACTTCGAAGATCTTGCCCCCGTCGATCTTCGCCTTGGTGTTGATCCCGGCCAGCTCGATCTCGAACGGGGCATAGATCGTGCCGAGAAACGTCGACGTCACAGCGTTGAGAATGTCGAACGGGAGACCGGCAGGACCGCCGGTCCAGAGGGCGGCCAAAGCGTCGCGCTGCGAGGAGGAAGCCTGCTCGTCGACGAGGACGATCGCGGTCAGATCGCCCTCGTGGATCGGCCCTGGTGAATGCGCCGCCCAGGCGAAGCTCAGACCGTCCAGCGAGACGGCGCCGTACGTTCCTTGCCGCACCGCCCAGACGTAGATCCCGTCGCAGTGCCCGTACGTCGGCGGTGCGTCGAAGTTGCACGGACACCCCCAGTCGCAGTTGCACGGCCCGAAGGTCGCGCCCTTCATCGTCCAGCTCTCGACCATCGCTTTACGCGAGTAGCTGCTCGAAATGCTCTTGCCGGTCCTGCTCGAAGGGGCCGATGAGCGCGAGGTTGAGCCCGTGGCCGGCGATCACGTCCTGGGCGACCCGCTGGACGTCCTCGGCGGTGACCGCGTCGAGCCCGGCCAGCACCTCTTCCGGCTCGGCCGCCTGTCCTTCGAGCACCTCGCGCCGAAGGCCGAACATGACGAGCCCGTGCGGGCTCTCCGTCTGCAGGACGAACCGCCCCTTGGCCACATTGCGCGACTTCTCGAGCTCGTCCGCCGGCACCGGCTCCTCGGCGATCTTGCGGAGCTCGGCCACGATTGTCGTCACCGCCTCGTCGATCCGCTCGATGTCCACGCCCGCCTGCGACAGGAGCGAGCCCGCGTCGGTGTAGCTGTGATTGATCGCGTAGATGTAGTAGGCCAGCCCGCGCCGCTCGCGGACTTCCGTGAAGAGGCGCGACGACATCCCTGTGCCGAGCACCGTCGAGAGAACCTGGAGCGCGTACCGGTCGGGGTGGACGAGCGGATAGCTCGGCACGCCGAGGCAGAGGTGCGCCTGGTCGGAAGCCTTCGTGTGGATCTTGACCCGCGGAGTGCCGTTCGCCTGGATCTCCGCCGGCCTAGGGGCACTCGTCTCCGCTGGCTCGAGGTCGCCGAGCAGCCGCGTGATCTCGCTCTCGAGGTCGGCACCGATCATCCCCGCGACGCCGACCACCATCCGCGACGGCTTGTACCAGTGGTCGATGTAGCCGAGGAAGGTCTCGCGGGTCGCCGCGCGCACCGTCTCCTTGCGGCCGATGATGTCCCAGCCCAGCGGATGGTCGTCGTAGAGGAGCGCGTCGTAGACGCCGCTGATGTAGTCGCGCGGCGTGTCGAAGTACATGTTCATCTCCTCGACGATCACGCCCTTCTCGCGGTCGATCTCCTCGGAATCGAACTTCGAGTGCCGGAGCATGTCGACGAGGACGTCGAGGGCGATCGAGCGGTGCTCACCCGAGCAGCGCACGTAGTAGCCGGTGTACTCCTTGCCGGTGAACGCGTTGAACTCGCCGCCGATGCCGTCGATCTCGCTGCCGATGTCGCGGGCGGTCGGCCGCTGCTCTGTGCCCTTGAAGAACATGTGCTCGGCGAAGTGGGCGATCCCGCTCGTGTCGGGGGTCTCATAGCGCGAGCCGGCGGCGAGCATGATGAAACAGGAAACCGACTGGGCGTGGTCCATCGGCGCCGTCAGCACGCGCAGGCCGTTCGGCAGCGTCTGTCGCTCGAAAACGTCCATCAGGCCGCGAGGGCCTCTCGCCAGGATTCGGGAAGCTCGATCGAACGGCCGCTCTCATAATCGAACGAGACGAGGACCGTCTTCGCTTCCGCAGCCACTGCGTCGCCCGAGCGCACCTCGTACTCGAGCTCGAAGCTTTTCGTGCCGACGTTCGCCGGTCGCACGCCGATCTCGATCTCGTCTCCCATCCGCAACGGCGCGCGGAAGTCGATCTCCACGCGTGCCAGGATCATGTTGGACACCTCGGCGCCGAGTGGTACCAGGAACGCGATTCGGGCTTCCTCGAGATAGGTGAGAAAGACGGCGTTGTTGACATGGCCCAGCGCGTCCACGTCGCGGAAGCGGACGGTCTCACGATGCACGAATTCGAACCCCTCCACGGCGCGGATGCTAGCTGGCGGGCGTGTGCGCCTTCCAGGCTTCGAGCACTTCCCGCTCACGCTCCGGCGAAAGGCCTGCCTCCTCTGTCGTCTCGGCTTCGTCGAGCGTGGCACGGACGGTTTCCTCGAGCGGCCGGAATGAGAGGCCGGCGGCGATCGCCCGGGAGACGTCTGCCATGTGCAGGCCTCGCCATTCCTCTTCGTGCATCCACATCGGGAGGCCCATCCACTGCTCGACGCCCTGCTCGAGCAGGAAATCGCCGTCGACCCAGACGAACTCGGCATCGCTTCCGCTGACCTCGCGGCAGGTCCCGAGCAGCTCCTCCCAAGCCAGTCCGGGCTGCACGGCGTTGAACTTGCCCGGCCGTCGGGTCTCGCAGAGGGTCACGAGCCAGTCGGCCAGGTCGCGCACGTCGACGAACTGGACCCTTTCCTCGGGCGGCGCCGGTGCCAGCACGTCGTCGCCGCGGGCGACTCGGTGCGGCCAGTAGGTGAAGCGGCCGGTCGGGTCGTGCGGGCCCACGATCAATCCGGGCCTGACGAGGACGTGACGGTCCGGCATCGTCTCGGCGACGGCGTCTTCGCAGAGGACCTTGAGCGGGCCGTAGTTCGAGTAGTCCTCGAGCAGCCGGTCGGCCGGCTCGTCGCCGAGCTCCGTGCGCGCGCTCTCCTCGTCGAACGGGCCGGCGAAGTCCGCGTAGACCGAGGTGCTGGAGACGAACAGGTAGTAGTCGACGGCGTCCGCAAGAGCTTCGGCGGAGGCGCGCACGACGTGGGGGACATAGCCGCTCGAATCCATGACCGCATCCCAGGACCTGCCGTCGAGCAGGGACAGGTCGTGTTCGCGATCCCCGCGGATCTTCTCAGCGTCCGGAAACAGCTCGGGGTTCGTCTGACCGCGGTTGAAGAGCGTGACTTCGTGTCCGCGCGCGAGCGCCGCCTCGGTGGTCGCTCGACCGAGGAACTTCGTGCCGCCGAGGATGAGGAGCCTCACGACCGAAACGCTATCGACTGTGTGCGTGCCGACCTTTGACGGCGTCGTCGGTCAGGCAGTACGGTTGGGCTCGTGAGGTTACGGTCGCTCGACGAGGCCGAGTGTTACGCGCGCTGCTACGGCGCCGGTGACGAGAACGTCCGCTTCGTGAAGCTCGAGCCGCGGCGCCCGCGCTACGACCCACGGGTGTCAGGGGAGGATCTCCGCCGCGCCTTCGAGACGCGGCTGGACAAGCGCGATCCGATCCCGGACCCGGTCGTCGACGGCCGAGAGCCGGCCGCCGCCGCCTGAGGTCCCGGACTCGTCCCCAGGTACCCACGACCTACTCCCCGACGCGCAGCGTCTGTCTGTGATGCGGCTCAGCCGCACCACAGACCGGTGGAGGGGGTCTGGGGGAACCGGGAGGTTCCCCCCGCTAATCTCGGAGCGCTTACTCATTCACACACGTGGGTAACGTGACCGCGCCGAAATCGTGACAACGCCGAGCGCGGTTCCCGACGTGCTCGGGCCGGGACTCGACGTCGTCTTCTGCGGCATCAATCCGGGCCGTGTCTCGGCCGGGGCGGGGGCGCACTTCGCCAATCCCCGCAACGACTTCTGGCGGCTCCTGCACGATGCGGGCTTCACGCCGCGCCTGCTTGCGCCGAATGAGCAGTTCGAGCTCCCCCGCTACGGAGTCGGAGTGACGAACGCGGCTTTCCGGACGACCTCGGGGTCAGGCGACCTGCGCCAGGCAGATTTCGCCGGGGCTGCAGCACGGCTCGGCCGAATCGCCAAGCTCCGCCCACGCTTCATCGCCTTCGTCGGCAAGGAGGCCTATCGCGGAGCCTTCGGCGAGCGCCCCGACCTCGGGCTCCAGACCCGGCGGCTTGGCGCGACCGAGCTCTTCGTCCTCCCGTCGACCTCGCCGGCGAACACTGCGGTGCCATACACCGAGCGCCGCCGTTGGTTCCGCGAGCTGGGGACGCTGGTCGCCCCGAAACAGTCGCGGCGGTCTAGTCGCCCACGCCGATCGCGGTCAGGAAGACCAGTACGACGGTCGTAACCGCCAGCACCCCGTGCAGCCCGACGATCGGCACCGGGAAGTGCTGCTCCGCGGGCGTCCCGGGATCGACCGCCTCGGCCACGCGGCCACGCTGACGGCGCTGGTACCAGATCGCAAACATCGTCCAGCCCAGAATCGCGACGATCGCCAGGAGCGCGAGCGCGATCCAGGCCAGGGCGTCGCTGTCGGTGACGACGTAGATGATCCAGATCAGCAGACCGGTCGCGGCCAGCAGGAAGTGGCTGAGGATGAGCACCGGCCTGATCCTCGTCCCAGGCTCCCGTCCCTGCCGCATTCCGCCTCGCGCGACCCAGGTCGCGAGCAGAAAGAAGCCTCCACCCGCGGTCAAGACCCATGTGATGAGCGCTGCCCACTCCATCGTCTCGCCTCCTTAGGGCGTTTCAGTCGACGTCGATCAGCCCCGCCACCGGTTTGTGATTGGCAGGCGCCAGTCTCGGCCAAAAGCCTTCGGCCGAAGCTTTACACCTGGCGGCGCCTGGCGGCGCTTGTACTCTGCCCGGTCGATCATCTCTAGCGCACGGTCGACGACGTCGGGATCGAAGCCGTCCGTCGTCAGATCCTCTCGCGAGCGATCGAGCTCGACATACGCCTCGAGCACCTGATCGAGCGCGGGGTAAGGCGGGAGCGAGTCCTCGTCGAGCTGGTTGTCGCGCAGCTCCGCGCTCGGCGCCCGGTCGATGATCGACTGCGGGATGACCTCGCGCCCGGCCTCCTCGTTCAGGTACCTCGCCAGGCGAAACACGTCTGTCTTGAACACGTCCTTAAGGAGTGCGAACCCACCGGCCATGTCTCCGTAGAGCGTGGCGTAACCGACCGAGAGCTCGGACTTGTTGCCGGTCGCGACCACGAGCCAGCCGAACTTGTTCGAGAGCGCCATCAGGAGGACACCGCGGATCCGCGCCTGGATGTTCTCCTCGGTCGTATCCGCCTCGCGGCCTGCGAAGACGCCCGCGAGCGTTTCCAGGGAGCTGACGACGATCGGCTCGATCGGCAGCTCGAGGAAGTCGCCGCCGAGACCCTCCGCCAGTCGCCGGGCATCGCTCTTGGTCTCCTCCGAGCTGAAGCGCGACGGCATCGAGACGAGGTGGACCCGCTCCGGCCCGAGGGCCTGGCTCGCGATCGCCGCTGCGAGCGCGGAGTCGATCCCGCCGGAAACGCCGATGACGACCTCCTCGAAGCCGTTCTTCTCCACGTAGTCGCGCAAGCCGAGCTCGAGGGCGCGTCGCATCTGCTCGAGGTCGTCGAGAAGCGGGGCCAGCTGCGGCTCGACGGATTGTCCGTCCGGAGCCCGCGGAAAGCCGATGTGAAGGACGGGCACGTCGGGCGCCTCCTCGCGCTCGCTCTCGAGCGAGCGGCGCCGAACGTCGCGGAGTCGCCGGCCAAGAGCCTCTTCCGGTTCCACGTCGACGACGAGGAGCGCTTCCTCGAACCCCGCCGCCCGCGCCAGGACCTGTCCCTCGTCGTCGAGCACGACCGAGTGCCCGTCGAAGATGAGCTCGTCCTGTCCGCCGACGGCGTTGACGAAGGCGACGTAGCACACGTTGTCGCGCGCGCGGGTGGCGAGCATCTGCTCCCGCTCGCGGTCCTTGCCGACGTGGAACGGCGAGGCGGAGATGTTCACGAGCAGCTGCGCGCCCGCAAGCGCGAGGTCGGTCGCGGGCGGCCCCGGCTGCCAGATGTCCTCGCAGACGGTTGGCCCGATCAGCGCCTCTCCGTGCTCGAGCAGGAAGAGATCTCGCCCGGGCGCGAAGTAGCGGTGCTCGTCGAAGACGCCGTAGTTGGGGAGGAAACGTTTCCGGTAGAGGGCCTTGACCTCGCCCGCGGCGCAGACCGCGCACGCGTTGTAGAGGTCGCGGTCGAGGTGAGGAACGCCGACGAACGCGACGATGCCGCGCGCTTCGCGGGCGATCTGCGCGAGCGAGCGCTCCGCCGCCCGCACGAAGCTCGGCCGTAGCAGCAGGTCCTCCGGTGGATACCCGGTGACGGCGAGCTCGGGGAAGAGGGCGAGATCGGCGCCGGCGTCCTTCGACTCGGCCAGGCGAGCGAGGATGCGCTCGCGGTTTCCGTCGAGGTCGCCGACGGTGGTGTTGATCTGAGCCAGGGCGAGCCTCATTAGTTTTAGACTATCAGTCGAAAACCTAGCGCTGAAGCCGGATCGCGTTCAAATCATCGCGCTCGATCTCGTCGGCGCGGGCGATCAGGTCCTCGATGTCGTCGTGCTCGGCGTGGATGTAGCGGCCCGCGAGCGCGTCAGCCCGCCCCGACGCAAGGACGCGCACGAGCTGCGGCGCGAGCTCGGGTGGAGTCCATGGGGCATTGTCTCCGGCCCTGCTCGTCATCTCCGTCTTGACGAGCCCCGGGCTGAAGAAGAACACCTGAATCCGTCCGCGAAGCTCGTTGGCGAGCGTCTCGCCGTAGCGGCAGACCGCCGCCTTGCTCGCCGGATACGCGGTGTGGCTCGCGCCCGGCAGGTAGGCGGCGCCGCTACCCGTGATCACGATCCGCCCGCTGCCGCGCTCGAGCATCCCCGGGATGACCGCACGGCAGCAGAGGTGAACGCCGAGCACGTTCACCTCGAGCACGCGCCACCAGTCGTCGGGGTCGACTTCCCAGGTCGCTCCGTCCTGGTTCCCGATCCCCGCATTCGCGACGAGCAATTCGACGTCGCCGGCCTCGGCGAAGGCCTGCTCGACCGACTCGCGACTGGAGACGTCGACCTCGACCGCGCGGCCCCCGATCTCATCGGCGACCGCCGCGATCTGGTCTCGCGACCGCGCACCGACGATCACCGACCACCCGTCCTCGGCGAGAGCGGGGGCGATCCCGGCTCCGACGCCGCGCCCACCACCGGTGACGAAGGCAACCCCGCGGTCAGACGGCATCGGCGATCTCCTCCAGAGCTTCCGGATTCTCGAGCGAGGAGAGGTCGCCCGGGTCGGCGCCGAGCGCGGTCGCCCGCACGGCGCGCCGTACGATCTTCGCGCTGCGCGTCCTGGGTAGGGCAGACACGAAGATCACCCGCTCGGGCCTGAACGCCTTTCCGAGCTCGTCTGTGACCGAGGCCGACACCTCAGCCGCCAGCTTCTCGCCGGGCTCGCGGCCGGGGTTGAGGACGCAGAAGATCCATGCCACCTCGCCTTTGACCTCGTGCGGGACGCCGATCGCGGCCGCCTCGGCCACCGCGGGATGCCCGACCGCGGCCGATTCCAGCTCCGCGGGCCCGACGCGCTTGCCGGCGATGTTGAGCGTGTCGTCCGAGCGGCCGTGCAGGAACCAGTAGCCGTCCTCGTCGACCGAAGCCCAGTCGCCGTGCACCCAGACTCCGGGAAAGCGGCGCCAGTACGTGTCGAGGTAGCGCTCGGGGTCGCGCCAGAAACCGCGGGTCATCCCGGGGAACGGCTTCCGGCAGACGAGCTCGCCGACCTCGCCACGCACCGAGCTGCCCTCGGCGTCGACGACGTCCATCGCCATCCCGAGCGCCGGCCCTCCGAGCGAGCAGGCCTTGATCGGGATCGCCGGGGTCGGCGAGAGAAAGCAGGCGCCGACTTCCGTTCCGCCGGAGCAGTTGATGATCGGGCAGCGACCGCCGCCGACTTGCTCGAAGAGCCAGCGGTACGGCTCGGGGTTCCACGGCTCGCCCGTGGTGACGATCGTGCGCAGCGAGGAGAGGTCGGTCGCCGGCTCGCCGTGAGGGATCAGCGCGCGGGTGAGCGTGGGGGAGATCCCGAGCACCGAGACTCGCTCGGACTCGATCAGCATCCAGAGCCGGTCGTGCGGCCAGTCGGGAGCGCCCTCGGCAAAGACGAGCGTCGAACCCAGCGCATGGCCGCCGACCACGGTCCACGGGCCCATGATCCAGCCCATGTCCGTGACGAAGTGGATCCGGTCGTCGGGCCCCGCGTCGGCCTGGTAGCAGACCTCGCGCGCGATCGAGACCAGG
>DASWDJ010000152.1:0-13907 GCA_036395295.1 Gaiellaceae bacterium
CGGCTCGATCGCCGCCACACTCGACGAGTACCCGCACGTCGGCGCGCTGCTGCCGGCGATGGGCTACGGGAAGCAGCAGCGCGAGGACCTGCGCGAGACGATCAGCCGCTGCGATCCCGACCTCGTTCTGATCGGGACTCCGATCGACCTCCGCCGGCTGATCGACTTCGATCGGCCCGCATTCCGGATCACCTACCGCCTGCAGGAGATCGGCGAGCCCACCCTCGCCGACGTGCTCGCCCAGTACGGCCTCATCGGCGAGCAGCGCGCCGCCCTCGTGTGATCTCGAGCGGCACCCTCGGGCTCCTGGGGCGCCGCTGGCGGTGCGAGGCCGGAGGGGACAGTGTGGTTCAACACGGCCCCGGAGAGCATCGTGCCGCCAGCGGCTTGGGGCCGCTCCGGAGGCCGGCTTCGCCGGCCGGGAGGACTGGCCGGCCAGGGGCGCGAGGGTGACGATCGTCATCGCGCTCGGCGGTAATGCGCTGGGGCGTGGGACGGTTGCGGAGCAGCTCTCGGCGCTGCGCCAGACGTGTGCGGCGATCGCTCCGCTCGTCCGCGAGGGCGAGGTCGTAATCACGCACGGGAACGGGCCGCAGGTCGGGAACGAGCTGCTGCGCCAGGAGCGCGCGGCCGACGAGGTGCCTCCGCTTCCCCTCTATCTCGCCGTTGCCCAGACGCAGGCGGAGATCGGAGCGCTGATCGAGACCGAGCTCGCCGCCGCTTCCTCGCGGCAGGTCGCCTGCCTGATCACGCACGTGCACGTCGATCCCGACGATCCGGCGTTCGCCAGCCCGTCGAAGCCGATCGGCCCCTTCTACGGCGCCGAGCAGGCCGAGGCCCTCGACCGCGATCGAGGCTGGCAGCTCGTCGAGGACGCCGGTCGCGGGTTTCGGCGGGTCGTCCCTTCGCCTGAGCCGCTCGAGATCGTGGAGATCGAGGCGATTCGCGCACTTACAGCCAGCGGAGCGGTCGTCGTCGCCTGCGGCGGGGGCGGGATCCCCGTCGTCAGCCGCAATGGGCAGCTGAAGGGAGTCGACGCGGTCATCGACAAGGACCGGGCTTCGGCACTCCTGGCGGCCCAGCTCGGTGCCGAGCGGCTCGTGATCCTGACCGAGGTGCCCGCGGTCTACCGGCACTTCCGGAAGTCCGATCAGGAAGAGATCCGTGCGCTCTCGGCCGCCGACGCGAGTGCGCTGCTGCCGGAGCTCGCCGAAGGCTCGATGCGCCCAAAGGTGGAGGCTGCGGTTGCCTTCGCCCGGGCCGGCGGCGAGACGCTCATCACCTCGTTCGACGCGCTCGGCGGGGCACTCGAGGGCCGCGCGGGCACGCGCATCACCGGCTGAGCTTCGGCGCGCACAACACCTAACGCTCGACCCGAACCGCTTCGGTGGCTCGCGCGAACAAGCAGCGATACGCGACGGCCGACCGCACTGACCCCGATCACGGCCGTCGGAGAAAGGAGCCGCACCAGTGCGCAACCTCGCACTCATCTTCCTGGCGGCCGCTGCGGCCGTGCTGCTCGCGGTCGTCGCTCCCGGGACCGGCCCGCAGGCCGCCCAGGCAGCGAGCCACCGGGAGGCCCCGCTGATCTCGCTCGACCCGACGGCGGACATCACCGACTTCTTCATGTTCCGGAGCTACCAGCCCGGCAACGCGGACAAGATCGTGATGATCATGGACGTCATCCCGGGCGAGGAACCGAGCTCGGGCCCGAACTACTGGAACTTCGACCCGAACGTCCTCTACAAGTTCAGCGTCGACAACGACCAAGACGGACGCGCTGACGACGTCGAGTTCGAGCTCCGGTTCAGAACCGAGCCCATCCGAGGAATCCCGGGCCAGCTGACGCTCCCACTCTCGTATGTGGGCTGTGCGCCGCCTGCGCCGGGCCCCTCGTGCACCTCGACGCTACCCCCGATCACCGCGCTCGACGGCCCGGGGTCGGAGGGCCTGGGCCTGCGTCAGCGCTACTCGCTGACGATGGTCCACCACAAGCACCGCACCCGGCTCGCACAGGGCCTGATCGCGGTTCCCTCGAACGTCGGGCCGCGGACGATGCCCGACTACGACGCGCTCGCAGCTCAGGGCGTGCACAACCTCGGCGCCGGCATCAAGGTGTTTGCCGGTCAGCGCGAGGATCCGTTCTACATCGACCTCGGCGGTGTCTTCGACACGCTCAACATGCGGCGGTTCGTCCCCGTCGAAACTGCCATCGAGGACGCCGATGACACCACGAACCCGTTCGGCATCGACATGCTGTCGGGCTTCAACGTCCACTCGATCGCCCTCGAGCTCCCCGCATCGATGCTCACGGGCGACACGGGCACGGGCGTGCTCGGCGCGTACGCGAGCACGAGCAGGCCTCATGTGACGGTCAACGGCCAAGGCCATGGTCGCTTCGACCAGGTCCAGCGGTTGGCCAACCCGCTCGTCAACGAGGCGATCATCGGCACGGTCGACAAGGACCGCTGGAACTCGGAGGAGCCGGAGGACGAGGCCGACTTCGTCGATTACTACCTCAACCCCAGGCTCGCGCTGGCACTGCAGGTCGTACTCGGCGTCCCGGCCGACACGACCGGCAGGACCGATCTTCGCGATCTGCTCCTGAAGTACCAGCCGGGTGACCGGCAGCTCTCGGAACTGCTGCGGCTGAACCTGACGGTCCCGCCGACGCCGCTCGCGGCCCAGCGGCGGATGACCGTCCTGGCCTCTCCCGGCGATCCGGCCGGCTGGCCGAACGGCAGGCGCCCGAAGGACGACGTCACGGACATCGCGGTCCGGGTCGTCGGGGGCGCCAACTACATCGGGGCCCGCGCGGCCGACGGGGTGAACACGGATGACGCGACGCTGCCGAGCAGCTTCCCGTTCCTCGCCTCGCCCTTCGACGGGCGCAATCGACACCACAACAACCCGTAGGCACGTGACGAGGACGCGACAGCGACTCGCGATCGCAGGGACGGCGGCGGCTCTGGCCGCCGCCGTCTCCCTCGTCGGCGGCGTCTTCCGCGAATCGGGCGGAAGCGCAAGGGCGGTGCCGATCCTGCACGCCGCGGCGTCCGAACCGCTCGAGAGCGGCCTTGCAAATGGAAACACGACGAAGCTTGTCGCCAAGCTCGCCCGCGACCTTCGCGCTCGCCCTGACGACGCTCGGAGTTACACCCTGCTCGGCCTCGCCTACCAGCAGCGGGCCCGCGAGACGGGCAACCCCGCCTACTACACGAAGTCCGCCGGAACGCTGCGCCGCGCGCGCGCCCTCGACCCCGCCGACGCGACGACGACGAGCGCGCTGGGCTCGCTCTCGCTGGCTCAACACCGCTTTGGACAGGCACTCGCACTCGGGAGGCAAGCCGTGGAGGCAGCGCCCTACACCTCTCGGAATTACGGCGTGCTCGGCGATGCCCTCGTCGAGCTCGGCCGCTACCGAGAGGCATTCAGCGCCTTCGACCGGATGAGCTCGCTGCAGCCGGGCCTCTCGGCCTACGCGCGCATCTCCTACGGGCGCGAGCTCCTCGGCCGGCCGCGGGCGGCGACGCACGCGATGGAGCTCGCGCTCGACTCGGCCGGCGGCGAGCCCGAGCCAAGCGCCTGGACGCAGACGCAGCTCGGGAAGCTCGCCTGGTCGCACGGTCGCGTCGACGCCGCGGAGCGACACTTCCGCGCCGCGCTCGCGATCTTCCCCGGCTACGTCTATGCACTCGAGCCGCTTGCGCTCGTCGAGGAGGCGACGGGGCACCCCGCACGCGCGATCGCACTCGCGCGACGTGCGGCGGAAGTGCTGCCGCTTCCACAGTCGGTCGCGACGCTCGGCGACCTCCTCGCTCATCACGGCCGCAGGCAAGCCGCACAGCGGCAGTACGCGCTCGTCGGCGTCATCGAGCGACTGCTCGTCGCCAACGGCGTGCGCACCGAGCTCGAGACCGCGCTCTTCGACGTCGACCACGGTGTCCACATGAAGCGCGCACTCGGGCTTGCACGGCGAGCACATGAGGTGCGGCCGAGCATCGACGCAGACGACATCCTCGCCTGGGCGCTCGCCCGCAGCGGGCGCTGCTCCGAGGCTCTCCCCTATTCCCGACACGCCCTTCGTCTTGGCACGCTCGACGCGACCAAGCTCTTCCACCGCGGAATGATCGAGCGCTGCCTCGGCCGCCCGGATGCGGCGCGCACGTACTTCGCCCGCGCGGTCGCGCTCAACCCCTACTTCTCGCTGCTCTGGAGCGAGACCGCCAGGCGGTTCGCGGCGTGAAGCGGCTCGCCGTCCTGCTCGCAGTGCTCGGCGCGCTCGTCGCGCCAGCGGCAGCCGCAGCCCATCCACTCGGCAACTTCACGGTCAACCGGTTCAGCGCTATCGAGCTCTCCGGCAACCGGGTCTATGTCGAGTACGTCCTCGACCTCGCCGAGATCCCGACCTTCCAGGACGGCGACCGCGTTCGCCGGTCCGGGTTCGCTAGGACGATCGGACACGGCCTCCGGCTCGAGCTCGACGGCCGTCCGGCACCCCTCCGCGTGCTCGCCTCGCACGCTCAGTACCGACCCGGAGCCGGCGGCCTGCGCACGCTGCGGTTCGAGGCGGTCTTCGCAGCCGATCGGACCGGTTCGGCGATCGAGTTCCGCGACACGAACTTCGAAGGCCGGATCGGGTGGCGGGAGGTCGTCGTCCGGGCCGAGCGCGGCGCGCGCGTCCTCTCCGCGAGCGTCCCGGCCGCGAGCGCGAGCGACGAGCTTCGCTCCTACCCCAAGGATCTGCTCTCGGAGCCGCTCCACATCTCGACGGCGGAGGCGCAGGCGCAACCGGGCTCACAGCCGGGCGTCCCGCCGCGGCTCGACGGGCAGACGACCGGCGGCCGCCGCGGGGGCCACTTCGAGGCCTTGATCGCAAAGGACGATCTCAGCCTGGGAGCGATCATCCTCGGACTGGCGATCGCAGCCTTCTGGGGAGCGGCGCACGCGCTCACCCCGGGCCACGGGAAGGCGATCATCGCCGGCTACCTCGTCGGCTCGCGCGGGAAGCCGCGTCACGCGGTGCTGCTGGGCCTGATCGTGACCGCCACGCACACGGCCGGCGTGTTCGCGCTCGGCTTCGTCACCCTCCTTTTGTCCCGGTTCGTTGTGCCCGAGCGCCTCTACCCCTGGCTCACCCTGCTCTCGGGCCTGCTCGTCGTCGGCGTCGGCGCCAGCGTCCTGCGCGGCCGTCTCCGCCACAGACGTGAACACGCCCACAGCCACGACCACGAGCACGGTGGCTACGGGCGAGGCGGTTTGCTGGGAGTCGGCGTCGCCGCGGGGCTCCTCCCCTGCCCCTCTGCGCTCGTCGTCCTCCTCTCCGCGATCGCCCTCCACCGCATCGGGCTCGGTCTCGCACTCATCGTCGCCTTCAGCGTCGGCCTCGCCGCCACGATCACGGGCATCGGCCTCGTCGCCGTCCTCGCCCGCCGGGCCTTCGGACGCCTGCGGCTCGACGGCGCCTTCGTGCGAGCGCTCCCTGCGCTGAGCGCGCTCGTCATCCTCGTCGTCGGGATCGGCATCACCGTCAAGTCGTTGCCGGCGGTTCTCTGATGTTCGGTCTCGACGGGCAACTCGCATCGCTCTCCGACGGAGCCACCCTCCTCGGCGTCCTCGCCGTGGCCGTCCTGCTCGGACTTCGGCACGCCACCGACCCGGACCACCTGGCCGCCGTGACGACCCTGCTCGCATCGACCGAGCGCCGAGCGCGGAACGCTGCCGCACTCGGGGTCGCGTGGGGCGCGGGCCACGCTCTGACGCTGTTCACGCTCGGAGTGCCGATCGTGCTCTACCGCGCCTACCTTCCGGACGCGCTGCAGCGCGGGGCCGAGACCGCGATCGGATTCCTGATCGCCGGCCTCGCCGTCTGGCTGCTCATCCGCTGGCGGCGCGGCACCTTTCACGCGCACGCCCATGTCCACGGGCTTCGCTCTCACGCCCATCTCCACTCGCATCGCGGCGAACCCCACGGGCACGCGCGCAACCGCACTCCTCTCGGCGCCTTCGGGATCGGCTTGCTGCACGGGGTCGGCGGGAGCGCGGGCGTCGGAATCCTCCTCGTGAGCACAATCGACAGCCGCCCGCTGGCACTGGCCGGGCTCGCGATCCTGGCTGCCTGCACCGCCCTCTCGATGACACTGCTGACGACGGGCTTCGGGCTGACGCTCGGGAGCAGGCCGCTCGGCCGCTTCGCCCCGGCGCTCGGTCTGGCGAGCCTCGCCTTTGGCCTCTGGTACGCGCTCGGGGCCCAGGGAATGCTCCCTTACTATTTCTGAGCCCATCCCGATGAGCTCCGACCTCCACGAGCTCGTCGCGCCCTATGCGCTCGATGCGCTGGACGACGACGAGCGAGAGCGCTTCGAGCGGCATCTCGCCGAGTGCGAGCGCTGCATGACACAGCTTGCCGAGCTTCAGGAGGCCGTCGACGCTCTTGCGTATGCAGCCGACGGGCCGGAACCGCCGACTTCCCTGCGCACGCGAATCCTCGAAGCGGCCAGGACCGACGGCACCGCGAAAGTGATCACCTTTCCGCGGAGACGCTGGGCGCTCCCGGCCGTGGCTGGGATCGCGGCGGTCGCGGCCTGTGCTGCGATCGGGCTGGGTCTCTGGGCCGCGTCGCTCTCGCACTCGCTCGACCGGGAGCGGACTGCGAAGACGAGCTATGCGCGCGCCCTGCAGCTGCTCGGCGGCGGGGCCCAGGCGAAGGCTCTCACCAATGCCGAGGGAGCCCTCCTCGTTGCTCCCGGCGGCGGGAAGGCGGCGCTCGTGGTCTGCGGCCTCTCGCCGGCTCCGTCGGACAAGACCTACGAGGCCTGGGTGGTCAAGGGCGGCACGCCCAGGCCGGCCGGTCTGTTCCGCGGCGGTAGCGGCTGTCCGCCGGTCCTCCTCGAGCGCGAGGTGCCGGCAGGAGCGACCGTCGCGGTCACGCTCGAGCGCAAGGGCGGGGTCCAGAAGCCGACTGGGCGAATCCTGGTCCATTCGGAGGTGGTCTAGCAATCTGCGCGACGGCCGAACACGAGCTCGCAGCAGCAATCCCGCTGTTACGGTTGCGCCCCGCCCGAGGCGGACGAAACGTGAGGAAAGACGTCGCGCAGCTTTCGGACGAGGCGCTGCTGGAGGCGGTCGCCGGCAACGACGAGGCGGCGCTCGGCGAGCTCTACGACCGGTTCGGCCGAATCGCCTACGGCCTCGCGTTTCGCATCCTCCGCGACGCTTCGCTCGCCGAGGACGCTGTGCAGGAGGCGTTCCTCCAGGCCTGGCGCGGCGCCGGCACGTATCGCCCCGAGCGTGCGAAGGCGAGCACGTGGCTGCTGACCTTCGTGCACAGGCGCGCGGTCGACCTCGTGCGGCGCGAGGAACGCCGTCGTACAGAGCCCTCCGAGTCGCTCGCCGACCCGGCCGGCCCCGGCGCGGACGAGGAGGCCGACCTCGGCTCGCGTCAGCAGATCGTTCGCGCCGCGCTCCGGGCGCTGCCGTCAGAGCAGCGGCAGGCAATCGAGCTCGCGTACTACGGCGGGCTCACCCAGTCGGAAGTAGCCGCGCGCTTGGGCCAGCCGCTCGGGACGATCAAAAGCCGCATGTTCACCGGGCTAGACCGGCTGCGCAGCCTCCTCGCCGAAGCCGGCTTCGACCACGCCTAAAGAGACTTGTCAGGGCCAGGCCCTGAACAGGTCCAAAGAAGAGGCGGCCCGCGGGCCGCCTCGGCGCGCGCCATGAGGCGCGGTACGAGCCTTCGGGGAAAATGGTCCGAGCGCCGTGTTTCCGAGGAGGTGCGTCAGAACGGCCGCGCCGGCAGAGCCGGCGCGGCCTTTATGGTCGGCGCCGCCGAGTCGGCGCCTCAGTTCTCGGAAGCCTTGCCCTCGATGGTCGCGCGCTCGCCGCTGCCGATCTGGATCCGGCGCGGCTTGGGCTGCTCCGGCTTCTGCACGTGGACCTCGAGCACGCCGTCCTTGTAGTCGGCCTTGATCGAGTCCTCGCTCACGCCTTGCGGCAGCCCGATCGTCCGCGAGAACGAGCCGAACCGGCGCTCGTAGCGATAGAGCCGATCCTGCAAGACCTCGTGCGTGCGCTCGCGCTCACCGGAGACGATCAGGCCGCCGTCCTCGAACTCGACGGAGATCTGATCCTCCGGAATGCCGGGCAAGTCGAACGTCAAAATCTAAGCGCTTATGTGTCAAGTTCCTGCGAGCTAGCATCCCGCGCGGCACATGGTCGAGCTCGCCGAGCACCTAAAAGGGCGGGACTTCACGCGGGTCGGAAGCTGGAATTCCGAGGAGCTGAAGGCCGTGCTCAACCTCGGCGATGACCTGAAGGAGCTCCAGCGCAGACGCGAGCCGCACGAGCTCCTCCCCGGGCGGATGCTGGGGATGATCTTCCAGAAGCCCTCCACCCGGACGCGGGTCTCGTTCGAGGTCGGAATCACACAGCTCGGCGGGCACGGCCTCTACCTCGCCGCCTCCGATCTCCAGCTCGGCCGCGGAGAGACGATCAAGGACACCGCAAACGTCCTCGACCGCTATCTCGACGCGATCATGATCCGCACGTTCGCGCAAGAGGAAGTTGAGGAGCTCGCGCAGCACGCCGACGTGCCGGTGATCAACGGCCTCACCGACTACGCGCATCCCTGCCAGGCCCTCGCCGACCTGATGACGATCCGCGAGCGGCACGGCCGGCTTTCAGGCGTCCGCTTGGCTTACGTCGGGGATGGAAACAACGTGTGCGTCTCGCTGATGGTCGGCGCCGCGCGCTTCGGCATGCGTTTCGTCGCGGCCACGCCCCAAGGGTACGAGCCGGACAACAATGCCGTCACCGCTGCCCGGCGCGCCGCCGTGCAGATGGGCGGCACGGTCGAGCTCACCCGCGACGCGAAAGCAGCTGCGCGTGAGGCCGACGTCCTCTACACGGACGTCTGGACGAGCATGGGCCAGGAAGAAGAGGCCGAGCGGCGCCGGACCGACCTCGCGGACTACGCAATCACCGAGGACCTCATCGCGCTCGCCCATCCCGAGTGCATCGTGCTCCACTGCCTGCCCGCGCACTACGGCGAGGAGATCACCGAGGAGGTGCTGTACGGGCCGCAGTCGGCCGTCTGGGACCAGGCCGAGAACCGGCTCCACTCCCAGAAGGCGCTCATGGCGCTGATCATTCCTTGATCCCGATCCACGACAACGTCCCGACCCGGTCGTTCCCGCTCGTGACGGTGCTCCTGATCGCAGCGAACGTCGCGGTCTGGGTCTTCTACCAGCTGCCCGACCTCAACGGCTCGGTGCGCGAGCTCGCGTTCCAGCCCTGCGAGATCGACAGCTCGTGTCCGTCCGGAACGGCAATCGGCGAAAGCTGGCTGGTCACTGCATTCACGTCGATGTTCATGCACGGGAGCTGGCTCCACATCGGCGGCAACATGCTCTTTCTCTGGATCTTCGGCAACAACGTCGAAGACGCGATGGGCAAGGTGCGCTTCTTCCTCTTCTACATCCTCTCCGGGCTCGCTGCGACCGCGCTCCAGACCGTCGTCACGCTCACGGCCGCCTCCGATTTCGCCGCAGCGATCCCGAACCTGGGCGCGAGCGGCGCGATCTCGGGCGTGCTCGGCGCGTATCTCCTGCTGCTGCCGACGGCGAGCGTTCGCGTCCTCGTCTTCTTCTTCTTCATCCTCTTCTGGGAGCTACCCGCCTTCCTCTTCCTCGGCTTCTGGTTCCTCTTCCAGCTTTGGGACGGAGGCTTCTCGCTCCTGCACCCGGAGGCCGGCGGCGGCGTCGCCTTCTTCGCGCACATCGGCGGCTTCGTGTCCGGAATGGCGACCGTCTACCTGTTCACGGTGCGGCGGCCGCTGCCACCGCGCTACTGATGAACGAGGAAGAGTTCGAGGAGCACGTGCGCGCTGCGCTCGACGGGCTGCCCGAGGACATCGCACGCGGGCTCGAGAACGTCGCGGTCGTCGTCGAGGACGAAAGCCCGGCTGGGCCGGCGATCCTCGGCAGCTTCTTCGGCTTTCCGCGAGCCGAGCGGACGCCGCCGGGGGCTTTGCCGGCGAAGGTCGTCGTCTACCGCCGGCCGCTCGAGGCCGCTTTTCCCGATCCCGAGGAGCTCGAGCGCCAGATCCGGGTCACCGTCCTGCACGAGCTCGCGCACTACTTCGGGATCGACGAGCAGCGGATCGCCGAGCTCGGCTACGGGTAGTGCCCCATCCAGTAATGCCGCCGAGTTTCTGGGTCGCGAGCCCAAGGCGCCGACTCGTCGGCGCCGACCAGAAGAGGCCGTGCCGGCTTTGCCGGCGCGGCCGTCTCAAGCCAGAGGCCGCACTCGTCCGCGCAAGGCATCGCTTGCGATGCCTCTAGGAGGTCACGGCGGCTTTGCTGCCGTGACCGTTTCATGCAAGAAGCCTTGGCAAGGGCGAGGGTGGGCTCTGGCGCCGCGTGATCGCGGGCCAGAAGCCGGCACTAAGGCATCGCTTGCGATGCCGACCAGGGGAGGCCGTGCCGGCTTTGCCGGTACGGCCGTTTCGTATTGCTGGATGGGGCACTGATGGACTTCTTCCTCAATGCCGTCGCCGTGGCGGCTGCGATCGTCGGGGCAATCGTGATCGTGCTCTTCTTCCTGGGCGGCCGGGACGAGTGAGCGGCCTGCGGCTGCCGGGCGGCCAGCTCGTCCTCGCGTTCCCGGGTTTCGGAGTCTGATTTGCAGGAATGGCGGTAATGAGAGCTTCGTTATATGAAGTGATGACTACGACTGAGACCACCCTGGATACGATCAGGCTCGAAATTGAGCGCGCCACGGAGCGGCGCGCCGAGTTGCTGCACGTCCTCGCCGAAGGACATGACGCCGCCGCTGCTGCGGAGCATGCCGAGGTCGAGGAGCGAATCGCGCGCCTCTGGGACGAGTACCGCCAGGCACGCGTGCGCGGCCGCTTCGGCGACCGTGATGTGATCATCAAGCGCGCCCGGCTCGAAGAGCGCCTCGAGCGCGCCGCCTAGACGAATCGACCCCAGGCGCCTCCACATCGGAGGCGCCTGGTGCGTTAACTCAGCCGGCTGCGGTCGTCGAGCCGGTCAATGCCCGAGGCGGACTGACGCCGTATAGATGTCCAGCTGATGCAGAGCTCCGTCCGGATTCGTTCCGGTGCTGTTGGAGTTGTCGGACCACGCCGGATGAGCAATCCCGCCGAAGAACGACAGAGCCGAGTAATCGCCGTAATCGATTCCGTTGCCGGAGTCGTGCGAGTTCGACGTCCCCGCGCTGACCTGCCCGTTGGACGTGAATGATGTGCCGCCGTTGGTGCTGAAGGCGCCCCAGAACTGCGCGTCGTCGTTGGGGATGCCGTTCGTGTCGCCCGCTCCCCCAGCGCCGAGATCCGCTCGGGAGTCGTACCAGACGACCGCCAGGTTCCCTGTCGTCGGGTCCAGCGAGATCTTCGGCAGGAACTGACTGGTGGTAGTCGCGTCGTCATTGACGCGAACGCCGCTGCTCCAGGAGGCGCCGTCGTTGGAGGAGTAGCGCACGTAAATGTCAGTGTCGTCGCTCTCGTTCTGCTGCTCCTTCGTGTAGACGACGTAGACCCGGCCGTTGTGGGAGCCGCCGGTGCGATCCCACGCGAGCCCCGATTCGGCATCGACGGAGCGGTCGGCCTGCGGGGGGATGAAGTCGAATCCGCCGACGTGCGTCGCCGCGACGAAGACACGATCGCCGAACCCGGCCGGACCGAGGCCGTCCGGGTCGACGTTGACGAACACCTTGCCGCCGCCCTGCCCCGTCGAGTTGAGCGAGCACGACTGCATGACTTGCCCCGCCGGGCCGATCGCTACGTCGCCGTAGGTGCAGTTGTTGCTGCCCGAGACGACCTCTCCGGAGAAGAACGCGCCTACCTGGCCGAGGCCGGCGACGGGCGCGCCCGTGGCAAACATGGGGCCGGCCGCATTGAAGACGACCCAGACTTCATTCTCGCCGGCGATGATCGTCGGCTGGTCGACGTAGCGGAACAGTCCCCGGTTGTCGCCGCTCGCCTTCGTCCCCCCCGGCCGGTCGATATTCGCGATCACATTGAACGTCAGGCCTCCGTCTGTGCTCAGCGCAATCGGGACCCTGTTTTCGACCTGGTAGAGGTAGGTCAAGAAGAGGTTTCCGTACTCGTCGAACGAGAGGCTGGGGTCACAGCAGGAGTCGCCCAAGTTGTCGTTGTTGCCGATCAAGCTTGTCGTCCAGGTCGCGCCGCCGTCGAAGCTCACACCTTCGAACATCCCGGCAGACAGCCCGGCCTCCCGGTGCCCCACGTTGGTGACCACGACGATGTTGTTCGGGTTGGTCGGGTTGACGGCGATTGCTTCTTCGGACTCGTTCAGATGTCGCCGGCTGACGTCGACATTGGGCGGCGTACCGAGGGCGCTGGCCCGCGCGCTCGCCGTGCCGCTCGGCAGAGTCAGCAGCAATGCCGCCACCCCCATCGTCACCGCGGCCAAGCCCAAGAAAAGAAGTCTCCGCTGCATGTCTACCCCCCTCGCTGGGTGAGGCCGCAACCCTAATCCATCGCGTCTGCGGGTCCCAGCAGAGCTAACATGATTGGGAAATCCGCACGAGTCGTATTCGGCTCAACTATGCGGATGCGGGGCGTTAGCTCAGCTGGGAGAGCGCCGGCTTTGCAAGCCGGAGGTCACCGGTTCGATCCCGGTACGCTCCACTGGAAAGTCGCTGCACACCGCGCGGGCGCGCGCAGACGGCGCCTCCGGGGCGCGTACTGGACGAGCTCGTGCGGCTCATCCAGGCAGAGCACGCGAATGGCAAGAGCTTCGGCAGATCGCCCGCGACCTCAACGCTGCCGAGACGCCGACCGCCCACGGCGGCGCGCAGTGGTGGCCCTCGACGGTGCGGGCCGTTCTCGTGCCTGGCGGAAGCGGGACGTGGGCGTGAGCTTCGGCTGTCACGACATACGTGTTCCCATGTCAGCAAACACCCGCTTGACTTCGATCTTCACGTCGTCAAGACTCAAAAATGGCCCTAAGACCGAACTGCGGTCTTTCGCATACTTTTCGGGAGGGGCGATGAGACATTCACGCGCGCTGCGGCTCAGCGCGATTCTGGCTCTGGGTGCAACAGCTGCAGTCATGCTCGCTGCAGCCGCTAGCGCCGGTCAGATCTTTCGGGAGACCTTTCATGAGGAGGACACATTCGTCCTCAATGACTTCTGCGATGTCCCGGGACTGACCGTTGAACTGGCGTTCGTCCTGGACGGCAGGGTCCATGCGGTCCCACACGGACCGGATGGTCTGCCCTACTTCGGCGTCCACTTCGTGCGGACTGACGTGTTCACGAATCTGGCTAACGACAAGTCCGTGACTGGTGTCGTGAACGAGATTGATAAGGACTTGCGCGTGACGGACAACGGCGACGGCACGCTGACGATCCTCGTCCTTGCAACCGGCAATTTTGTTCTCTACGGAGAGGACGGCAAGGCGATCGCCAGGAACCCGGGTCAGATCCGGTTCGAGATCCTCATCGATCACGGCGGCACGCCGACCGATCCGTCCGACGACGAGTTTCTCGCCTTCCTAGGAGTCGTCAAGGGCTCGACAGGTCGAAGCGACGACTTCTGCGCAGCCGCCGTGCCCGCACTCACGGGCTGATGTGAAGTGAGGCGGGCGGGCTACTTCAGTCCGCCCGCCCCGAGCTCGCGGCCCCAGCGAGCTCTACGTGGGGTCTACGCCGCTGTCGTTTGAGGTCTTCGGCCACCACCGCGGCCTGGCGGAGGTCACCCGGTTCGATCCCGGTACGCTCCACTGAACTTGGCGGTGCGCGAGCCGAGACGGGGTAGCGGCAGCGTGTGAGGTTTTAGAGAGGGGCCGCGCGCGCGGCCCCTCTCCTCTCGGCAGTGAGAGCGGCCCTCTACCTGTTCGGGATTCGAACGACGGTGATCT
>DASWDJ010000153.1:0-3943 GCA_036395295.1 Gaiellaceae bacterium
ACGGCTCGAAGGTCGCCTGCTCCTTCTTCTCCTTCTTGACCCGCGTGTTCTCCCGCTCGAGAACGACCTTGTCGACGAGCTGGCCCGGCAGGAGCTCGGTATCACCCGCGCTCTCGATGCGGACCTTCTTCAGCATCTGCCGGACGATCAGCTCGATGTGCTTGTCGTGGATCTCGACGCCCTGCGACTTGTAGACCCGCAGCACCTCCGACACGAGGTAGAGCTCGGTCGGAGTCGAGTCCTTGCCGGCCTCGGCATGCAGTGCGAGCAGCTCCGCCGGGGCTCGCGAGCCCTCGTGGAGCGGATCGCCGAGCTCGACCTCCTGGCCCTTCGAGACGAGCAGGCGCGTCCGTCGCGGCAGCGCGTAGCTGACGGGCTCGAGCTCCTCCCCGTCCGGGCCCTTGCCCGTGGGCACGATCGTCACCTTGACGCCGCGGTCGGTCTGCTCGATGTCGACGAGACCCTCGACCTCGGCGAGCTTCGCGGCGCCCTTGGGGTTCCGGGCCTCGAAGATCTCGACCACGCGTGGGAGACCATGCGTGATGTCGGCGCCGGCGACGCCGCCCGTGTGGAACGTGCGCATCGTCAGCTGCGTGCCCGGCTCGCCGATCGACTGCGCGGCGATGATGCCGACCGCGTCCCCGATCTCGGCCAGCTTGCCGGTGGCGAGGGAGATGCCGTAGCAATCACGGCAGACTCCGTACTCGCTGCGGCACTTGAGCACCGAGCGCACCGGCAGGGTGGTCTCGCCGGCCTGGTCGCCGAGCTCCTCGATCAGCTCGTCGAGGAGCTGCGGGGTGACGAGCGTCCCCTTGTCGGCGAGCTTCGTCTTGCCCGGCTTGCCGCTCGCGAGCGGCTTCATGACGTCCCCGGCCAGTCCTCGGCCGAGCAGGCTCTTGTTCATCCCGTCGGGCCCGGTGAGGGGCAGTTCGATGAAGTCCTTCGTCTTGCAGTTCTCCTCGCGGATGATCACGTCCTGGGCGACGTCGACGAGACGGCGCGTCAGGTAGCCGGAGTCGGCCGTGCGCAGCGCGGTGTCGGCGAGCCCCTTGCGGGCGCCGTGGGTCGAGATGAAGTACTCGAGCACCGACAGGCCCTCCATGAAGTTCGCCTGGATCGGGCGCTCGATGATCTCGCCCTTCGGATTCGCCATCAGGCCGCGCATGCCGGCGAGCTGGCGGATCTGCTTGAACGACCCACGCGCACCCGAGTTGGCCATCATGTAGATCGGGTTCAGCTTGAAGAGCGTCTTCTCCATGGCGTCTGCAACCTCGTCGGTCGCCTCCGTCCAGATGTTCACGATCTGCTCGTGGCGCTCTTCCTCGGTGATGAGGCCGCGCTCGTACTGCCCCTCGACGCGCTCGACACGCTCCTCGTAGCGCGCGAGGATCTCCTGCTTGTCCTCGGGGACGACGATGTCGTTCTTCGAGATCGTGATGCCGCCGTCGGTCGCATACTTGAAGCCGAGCGTCTTGATCGTGTCGAGGACGCCGCCCATCCCGTGCGCTCCGTAGCGCTCTGCGAGCGCCGAGATGAGGTCGTCCATCTCCCGCTTGGCCAGCGTCTCGTTGATGAACTCCGGCAGCGCGACCTTCTCGTCACCGAAGGACTCGAGCAGCGCACGCTCGACCTCGGAGTTGAAGATCACCCGGCCGGGAGTCGTCAGTAGGAGCTCGCCGCGCCAGCGGTACTCGATCGGCTGCTGCAGGGCGACCTGCTTCGCCTCAATCGCCAGCTCGACTTCCTCCTCGGACTGGAAGCGCTTCGGTCGCGGCTTGAGCTTGTCGACGCTCGTCTTGGTCAGGTCCTCCTCGGAATACGTGAGGAAGTAGCCGCCGAGCACCATGTCCTGGCCGGGAGTCGCCAGCGGACGACCGTTCGCCGGGGACAGGATGTTGTTCGAGCTCAGCATGAGCAGGCGAGCCTCGGCCTGGGCCTCCGCGGAGAGCGGCAGGTGGACCGCCATCTGGTCGCCGTCGAAGTCGGCGTTGAAGGCATGGCAGACCAGCGGATGGACCTGGATCGCCTTCCCCTCGACGAGCACCGGCTCAAAGGCTTGGATACCGAGGCGATGGAGCGTCGGTGCGCGGTTCAGGAGCACAGGATGCTCGGCGATGACCTCTTCGAGGACGTCCCAGACCTCGGGCACCATCGAGTCGACGTGCTTCTTCGCCGCCTTGATGTTCTGCACGCTCTTGCGATCGACGAGCCGGCTCATGATGAACGGCTTGAAGAGCTCGAGCGCCATCAGCTTCGGGATTCCGCACTGATGGAGCTTCAGGCTCGGCCCCGCGACGATCACCGAGCGTCCTGAGTAGTCCACCCGCTTGCCGAGCAGGTTCTGCCGGAAGCGGCCCTGCTTGCCCTTGAGCATGTCCGAGAGCGACTTCAGGGCGCGGTTGCCCGGGCCGGTCACGGCGCGTCCGCGGCGCCCGTTGTCGAAGAGCGCGTCGACGGCCTCCTGCAGCATCCGCTTCTCGTTGTTGACGATGATCTCGGGCGCGCCCAGGTCGAGCAGGCGCTTGAGCCGGTTGTTGCGGTTGATCACGCGCCGGTAGAGGTCGTTGAGGTCGCTCGTCGCGAAGCGGCCGCCGTCGAGCTGGACCATCGGGCGCAGCTCGGGCGGGATGACCGGGATCGCCTCGAGAACCATCCACTCGGGCCGGTTCTCGGACTTGATGAAGGCGTTGACGACCTTCAGCCGCTTGATCGCGCGCTGCTGTTTCTGGCCCTTCGAGGTCTTGATCGTCTCGCGGAGCGAGGCGGCCTCGGCATTGAGATCGAGGTCCTTGAGCAGCTCGCGGATCGCCTCTGCGCCCATGCCGCCGGTGAAGTAGACGTCGAAGCCGTAAGGCGAGCCGAAGCGGTCCTTGAGCTCGCGGAAGAGCTGCTCGTCGCCGATGATCTGCTTCGGCTCGAGCTCCTTGAACAGCTGCCAGGTGTCGGCGAGCCGCTGCTTCGAGTCCTCCGCCGCCTCGCGCGCATCCTGCCGGCGAGACTCGATGTCGAGGTACATCTCGCGCACCTTCAGCGACCACTGGACGATCGCGTCGAGATCCTCCTTCTGGATCTTGCCGTCCGTCCGCAGGCAGAGGTCGTTCGTCAGCTCTCGGATCTCGTCCGCGCTCGCGGTCGGCGAAGCCTGCTCGAGCACTTCGTGCAGGAGGCCCTTTCCGAGGCCCCGCGCCTTCTCGAGCTGCTTCTCGTCGATCGCGGCAACGAGCTCCTTGTCGTCCTCGTGCACCTCGGCCTTCTTCACGAGCAGGCCGTCGAGCACGCGGTTGATGTGCTTGGTGACGGCGCCCTTCTTCGAGCCGGTCGCCTTCGCGAGCTGCTTGTAGAGCGGTGCGAGGATCTCACGGATCTGGACGGCCACGTTCGCGACCGTCTCGAGCTCCTTCGGCGTCAACCGGCGGTCGTCGCGGATCGCCGCGTTGCGAACGAGCTCGCGAATCTTCTTCGAGTCCTCGGTCGTGATCTTGCTCGCGACCTCGAGGAACAGCTTGGAGACGAGCTCGCGCGCTTCCTCGAGCGGCGGGATGCCCTGCTCCTCGGCCCAATTGGAGAGGCCGCGGACCCAGAACTCGTCGTCCTCGTCGAAGTTGCGCTCCTTGCCCTTCGTGAAGTACTCGCGGCGCCGCTTCAGACGGTCCTCGAGTGCGGCGAGAGCCTCGTCGCGGTCGACGTCGATCCGCTCCCGCTCGGCCTCGACCTTGGACTCGAGCTCGTTCAGGTCCTTCTTGCGCTTTGCGGTGTCAACGGTCGTGACGATCGAGGCAGCGAAGTAGAGGACCTTCTCCAGCTCGCGCGGCGCGATGTCGAGCAAGTAGCCGATCCGGCTCGGCACGCCCTTGAAGAACCAGATGTGCGAGACTGGCGCGGCGAGGTCGATGTGCCCCATGCGCTCGCGGCGCACCTTCTGGCGCGTGACCTCGACCCCGCA
>DASWDJ010000154.1:0-6073 GCA_036395295.1 Gaiellaceae bacterium
CCGCGCGGACGCGCGTTCTCCTGAGGTCTCCCGACTTAGCCACTGCTCGAAGGTCGGGCCGGCGAGGGTGGCGTGCGGGCCGGGCAGTAGTGCGCCTGACTCGTGGAGGTCGCCGTAGAAGTCGGCCGGGACGCTGACGCCCTCGATCCGTATTGGGTCACCGCGGCGGGCGGCGAGCAGTTTCGCCATCTCGACGAGGCTTTCCTCGCGTGGACCGGCGATTTCCGGGATCGGTGTCCCGTTGGATCCGGGTGGATGGGCCAACTCGGGCGCGGTGGCGAGGTCGGCGAGTGCCTCGGCGACGGTCCGGGCGGCGACCAGCTGCGTGCGCATCTTCGGCACGTAGCTCACCCCGTCTTGTCTGCCCCAGTCGACGAGCTGTTCGACGAACTCGTGGAATTGCGCCGCGCGCAGGATTTGGGCCGGGATCGGGCCCGACAGCGTCGCCTGTTCGTGGGCTTGCTTCGCCGCGCCGTAGCCGGCCGTGAACTGGTCGGTCCCGATGATCGAGACGACAACGATTCGCTGCACGCCTGCCTGCTCGCCGACCTGGTGCAGAGTCCGAGCGGCGGCGGTGAAGAACTCGGTGGCCGCCTGCTGGTCGGGAGAGGCGCCGGTGGCCGCGTCGATCACGGCCTCGACGCCGGCCAGCGCCTCTGTCAGCCCCTCGCCGGTAATCACGTCGACGCCGCCCGAGCGGGAGATTGGGACAACGTCGTGCCCCCTCGCCTCGAGCACGTCGACGACGTGATGGCCGACCCTGCCGGTGGCTCCCGCTACTGCGATTTTCTTGTGTGCTTGCATCGGTGTGCTCCTTCTTGTGTTGGGTTCTCGATCAAGACGGACGGGACACGCTCGGGTGGACACCGTCGGCGACTCGTTGCGACGGGACGGTGAGAACGAGCTTTCCACGCGCGTGTCCAGCCTCACTGAGTGCGTGTGCGCGTTGGACATCGGCGAGAGGCAGTTGCTGGATCTCGACGCGCACCGCGCCGGACGCGACCAGCTCGGCGATCCGCGCAAGCTGCTCTACGTTTGGTCGCAGGATCAGCGGCTTCACCCAGCAGCGGTGGCATTGGGGAGAGGTCTCCGGCGGGTAGGCGATCGTGACGAGCGTGCCGCCCTCGCGTAGCGCCGGAACAAGTGACGCGGCTGTCGATCCGCCTACGGTGTCCAGTGCGAGATCCACGCCGCCCACGGCATCGGCAACATCGCCGCTGGTGTAGTCGACGAACTCGTCGGCGCCGAGGCTCAGGACGAAATCCCGGTTGCGCGGCGATCCCGTGCCGATCACGCGGGCTCCGGCGTGTCTTGCGAGCTGCACCGCGAGATGGCCGACGCCGCCGGCCGCGCCCGTGATCAGGACTGTCTGTCCTCGTTCGAGGCGACCGGAGTCGAACAGCCCTTGCCAGGCAGTCATCCCGGACACTGGCAGCGCCGCGGCCTGCTCATAGCCGAGCCCATCGGGCATGTGTGCGATAGCCGTAGCGGAGGCGGTGGCGTACTCGGCATAGCCTCCGCTGCTGGCGACTCCGAGGACGTCGTTCCCGGGGGCGAAGCCGTCCGCCCTCGATACGTCGATGGTTCCGGCGACGTCTTCGCCGAGGACCGCGGGAAGCTTTCGTTCGACGAGACCACGGCGGTACTTCCAGTCGACCGGGTTGACCGCCGCGGCCAGCACCCTGATCAGCACTTCGCCCTCGCCCGGCTCGGGCCGCTCCACTTCCTCGAGCCGCAGCACGTCCGCATCTCCGGTCGCATGGATGACCACGGCCTTCACAGCGGCTGCCTTGCCCGCTGCTTCCGCATGAGCGGTCCGTGCTCATGAGCCATTGCGCCACTTCTTTGGGTCCATTGCAGGATCGTGCTGGTGGACGTGCGGTCTCCGAGTCCGCCCCTGATCCCGACGAGTGCGAGCAGGAACAGCCCGAAGAGGAACAGGACGAAGAGGCCGCCGCCGATCACCGGTACCAACGCAACCGCTTCGAACAGGGATGCGACCGCGACGAAAGAGCTCAGCGCGTGCACCGGTCACCTCCGGCAGTTGCGGCGGGATCGAGCGTGCAGAGGGTGCGGTTGGCGAGCTGCCGCAGGCGCGGCCGCTGCCCCTCGAAGCGTTTGGCCTGCCACCTGCGCTCGCTCACGCCAGCTCTCCGTTCCGGTACCTGCGAGGCCTGGTCACGCGGCTACCGCGGAAGGCTCGCTCCGATGAGTGCGCGGATATCCCGGGCTCGCGCACGAACTCCCGGATGATCTGAGCGAGCCTGGCGGGCTGGTCCAGGGGGATGAGTGTGTAGCTATCTGCTACCTCGACCAGCCGTCCATGCGGGAGGAGCTCGGCTAGGCGCCGCCCGTGCTCGGGGGGCATGACGCGGTCCTCCCGTGCCCAGACGACGAGGGCGGGCCGGTCGAAGCCGGGTAGGAACTCGGCGGCCTTGAGCATCAGGTCGGGCTCTGCCGAGATTGTGCGCAGGACGTGCACGGTGTCGCGGCGGATCTCCGGCTGCTGGAGGATCGGCTTCAGCCAGCGAGCGGTGGCGGCGTCGCCGTGCTTGGTCAGCCATCCGAACGCGATCGGCAGTCGCCGGAGCGGCCTCAGCCGCATCTGCTGCATGAACAGACCGAACAGCGGGGGCGACAGCTTCCCGGTCAGCACCAGCGTCCGTCCCGTCAAGCCGGGCGGGTAGTTGTCGAACGCGTCGCATGAGACGAGCACGACTCGATCTATGCCTACGGCCTCGGTGCCGATGAGCAGCTGCGCGAGGGCCCCGCCGGTGTCATTGCCGACGAGGGTGACGTCGCGCAGGTCGAGGCGGTCGCAGAACTCCGCGACGAGTCGCGCAATCCCGCGTAGCGACAGGTCGGCATCGGCGCGCATCGGATGACGGTGAGCACCCAGCGGCAGCGTCGGTGCCACGCACCTGTGGTCGACGCCGAGATCAGCAATCACCTTCTCCCATAGCGAGGCGTCCATCAGGAGCCCGTGCAGCAGCACGAGGACAGGTCCCTCGCCACCGCTGTCCTCATATTCGATCGTCCCGGCCGAGAGTTCGATTTTGCGCATGGTCATCGTCAGCACCCTTTCCCTGGTCGCTTGAGCGTTACGAGAATCCCCTCGGACAAGAGCAACGGCGCCCTTGCCCGAACCTCACGTGGGGACTCCGGATGACCGAGACGTGGACTCCGGATGATCGATTCGCCACAAAGCAACGGCCGCCAGACTGGCTCGAATCACTTCCCAGCGAGTCGGTCTCGGTGGACATCGATCCGATAGTGCTCGCGGAAGGCGTCCGTTCGCGTCGTGGACGCCCCCAGAACCGAACCGAAGTGTTTTGATCAGCGCACCGCGAGCGAGGAATGCGCGGCGACGAGCAGAACCTAGGTGCGAGCCGGTTCGGCGAGCGCGCCCGCGAGCTGCGAGCGCGAGCTGATCGCGAGCTTGCGGTAGATGCTCGTGAGGTGGACCTCGACCGTCCTCTGGGTAACGAAGAGCGCTTGCGCGATCTCGCGGTTGGTGGGCCCTTCGGCCGCCAGCTCGGCCACGCGCCGCTCGCTGGGCGTCAGCGACTCGACGCCGCTCAGGGCGATGCGCCGGGGGCGGGCGCCGGTGGCGAGAAGCTCGCGCTCGGCACGTGCAGCGAGGGGCGTGGCGCCGCAGATCGTCGCCAGCTCGAGTCCCTGACGAAGCTGCTCCCGCGCCTCCGAGCGGCGGTTGGCCCGGCGAAGCGCGGCGCCGAGGTCGGTCCGGGCCTTCGCGTGCTCAAGCCGGGCCGGCGCCCCGCTCAGGACGTCGACCGCTTCCACGAGGAGCTCGAGCCCGCGCTCGCCGCCCTCGACGAGGCCTGCCGCACGCAGGGCGGCGCCGAGCGCCCGCGGGGCACCCCACGTGCGCGCGAGCTCGACCTCTTCCTCGGCAAGCGGGCCGGCATCGTCCCGCCGGCCGAGCTGAAGCAGAGCCAGCGCGGCGGGAGAGCGCCATGCGATGAAGGCGGGGTTCCGGCTGCCGACCTCCTCGAACAGGCGTCCGGCCTCGAGCATCTCTTCGAGGCCCCCGGCCAGGTCTCCGCGCAGCAGGCGCAGGCGCCTGGCGCTGTCGCCGAGGAAGAGCAGGCGCGTGCTGCCGGGAGGAGCTTCGGTGGGCCAGGCGCCGGCCAGAACGGCCGCGGCTTCGTCGAGCCTGCCCTGCTCCATCAGCGAGTCGGCGAGGAAGGCGGCCGCGTGCCGCGCGAAGCGAGCCGTCGCGCCCCAGACCTCCCCCGCGGCCAGGGCCTCACGCGCTTCGGCCTCCACCTCGCCGAGGTCGCCACGCCAGCGCAGCGCGAAGGCGCGGAAGACCTTCACCGCACCGAATGCGAGCGTCGAGCCGTGCCTGTGGGCCTCGGCGAGCGCGTCCTCGTAGACCGTGAGGACCTCGTCGAGATCCGCCATCGCGAGCACCGTGCTCGTCGGGACGAGGCCGGCGCCGACCGGGTACGGGATGGCCGGCTGGTCCGCGCGCAGGATCGTGCCGTCGGCGAGGGCCTTGCGCGCGAGCGGGACGACCTCCGCCGCCGGCCTGCCCGCACGTGCGTCGTGGTAGGCGAGCAGGCAGAGCAGCAGCTTCTCGCCTGCGGTCCCGGCTCGCGGCTCAACGCGGACGCGTTCGAGCCGCTGGGCCGCATCGCGGTGGAGCCCCGGGGCGAACAGGCCGTTCGTGATCAGGCCGGCCGCGAGGAAGCGTTCGAGCTCAGGATCGGCTCCGGCAAGCTCGTCGAGCGCCTCCTGGAGCACGGCGTCCGCCTCCTCTCCGCGGAGGACGAACAGCTGGCCGCCGAGCAGTCGCGCGGCCTCGGCGCGCCGCACAGGGCTCGCGGCCAGCGCATGCGCCTCGCGCAGGTGCTCTATTGCGGCCTCTCCGCTCACGTGCGTCTCGGCCGCGCCGAGCTCGAGGAGCACTTCGGCGCGCTCCGCGTCCGGCGGCGGCTCCTCGAGGGCGCGTCGAAGGTAGGCGACGGCGCTCTCCAAGGCACCGCGCGAGCCGGCGCGCCGCGCGGCGTCGCGCAGCGTCGCGACGGCCTGCGGATCTGCGGCCGGCGGGCTGCGCAGCAGGTGCGCGGCCACGCGTTCCGGTTCCGCCCCGGCGTTGGCGAGCAGGCGCGCGGCGCGGGCATGTCCCCGGTCTCGCTCGAGCAGTGTGAGCGTCTCGTAGACCGCCGCGCGGATGAGTGGATGGACGAACGCCAGCGGCGGCTGCGGGCGCAGTACGTCGACCCGCGCGAGCGCGTCAACCGCCTCGAACGCCGCCTGCTCCTTCAGGTCGGCCAGCGCAGCTGCCTGGCGGGGATCGGCGTCGTCGCCCAGGATTGCAACAGCCTGCGCGAGCGTCGTCGCCTGCGGCTCAAGCGGGGAGAGGCGAAGCGCGACTGCGCGTGAGCCGGCCCTCGCTGCGAGGTGGCGGAGGCGGGGCACGTTTGCTTCGGCCGGGGCAAGGCCCTCGGCCGCGATCGTGTGCACGAGCTCACGCAAGAGCAGCGGATTACCGCCCGTCTCTTTCCAGCAGGCTGCGCAGAAGGCGTCCTCGGCGTCGGGCGAGAGGCTCTCGCGCAGAAGCAGGGCGGCGGCGGCGGCACTCAGGGGAGCGGGCCGGATCACGGTCGCCAGCGGATCGGAGACGATCTGCCCGAGGAGGCCCGGATCCTCTCCCGGTTCCGCTGGCCGGAGGCCGACGACGACCAAGAGGCCGAGCCCCTCCATCCGTGGCAGGAGGTAGGCCAGCCAGCGCAACGAGGGCAGATCGCACCAGTGCAGATCGTCGAGCGCGAGCAAGAGCGGCCTGCGCGCAGCGAGGTTCGCCGTCAGCCAGTAGAGACCGTGCAACGTCGCCAGCGACGAGTCCCCCGTCGGCTCCCCGACCGCAACCTGGGCGGGATCGAAGAGCGGCGCCGCAAGCGCCGCCGCGCCCGAAAGCAGCTCGGCTCGTTCCTCCTCGCCCAGAGAGGCGAGGAACGGCTCGAAGAGCTGACGCACGACGCCGTACGAAAACGAGCGCTCGAGCTCGGAGCCGCGCGCACCAAGCACCTGCAAGCCGGACTCC
>DASWDJ010000155.1:0-5547 GCA_036395295.1 Gaiellaceae bacterium
CAACGAGCGCCAGCCACGGGAGCCCGGCGGGATCGGCGGACCCGGCGAGCCCGAAGAGCGCGACGCCGGCATCGAGACTGAGCGCGGCGAGCCCAAAGGAGACGAGCGTCAGCATGCCCTGGAGGAGGAGCCCGCGACGGATGTCACCGTGGACATGGTGGCCCAGCTCGTGGGCGAGCACCGACTCGATCTCCTCCGGAGGGAAATCGGCAAGCAGCGTATCGAAGAGGATGATCCGTCGCGTGCGGCCGAGACCCACGACCGCGGCGTTGGCGGTGCGACTCTTCCTCGACTGGTCGGCGACGAAGACGCCGATCGCGTCGACGCCCGCCCGGCGCGCCAGCGCCAACAGCCGCTCGCGGAGCCCGTCGTCGGCGAGCGGGACCAGCCGATAAAAGAGCGGGACGATCCAGACCGGCAACACGGCGGTCAGCGCGATCCGGGCGGCGACGAAGACCGCCGACGCGACGAGCCACCAGAGCGGCGTCAGCTCGAGGAGAGCGTAGACGAGCTCGACGGCCGCGAGGCCGAGCGCCCCGCCGATCAGCATCGCTTTCAAGCGGTCCGCGAGCCACCCGCCGAGCGCCTGGTGGAGGAGCCCGAAGCGCCGTGGCAGCCAGTAGCTCCGGAGCAGCGTCACCGGAAAGCCGAGCGCGCCGTGCCCGGCGCCGAGCAGGAGCGCGACCAGCGCGATTTGGCCCCACCGTGCCGACGTGGCCCGTGCCGCCCAGTACGCGACTGCGTGGCCCGCGCCCGTCAGAAGCGCCGCGAGGAGATACGCGAGCGAGATGCCCAGGCCGAGGAGCGCCAGGAGGAGCTGGAGCCGATGGTAGCGAGCCGCGTCAGCCATGTGGCATTGTACACATCGGTCGTCGAGCCCGGAGTCGTCGAAATGCCTGCTACAATGACCGAAATCCGTCGAGTAAGGGAGCCATCATGTTCGAGTCCGTCGAGGAGGTCCAGCAGCGGTTCAGGGACGCGCGCTACATCGCTAGCCGTCGCGTGTCCACCGTCGTGTTCCTGGCCGCACGCATGGGCCGTCCGGTGCTCATTGAGGGGCCGGCTGGTGTGGGGAAGACCGAGCTGGCGAAGACGCTGTCCGAAGTGACGGCGCGCCCGCTCATCCGGTTACAGTGCTACGAGGGGCTCGACGAGGGCAAGGCCCTCTACGAGTGGAAGTACGCCAAGCAGCTCCTCTACACCCAGCTCCTGCGCGACCGCATCGGCGAGCTGATCGCCGACGCGCCGTCGCTGCCCGACGCGGTGGCGAAGATCGCGGGCCAGGAAGACGCGTTCTTCTCGTTCCGCTTCCTCTCGCCGCGGCCGCTCCTCTCGGCGATCCTGGCCGAGGAGCCGGTCGTCCTCCTCGTCGACGAAATCGACAAGGCCGAGCCCGAGTTCGAGGCGTTCCTGCTCGAGGTGCTCTCGGACTTCCAGGTCTCCGTCCCCGAGCTGGGGACGGTGCGAGCCAAGCACATCCCGCTCGTTGTCCTGACCTCGAACAACGCCCGCGAGCTCTCCGACGGGCTCAAGCGCCGGTGCCTGCACCTCTTCATCGACTTCCCGGCGCCGGCGGACGAGCTGCAGATCATCCGGCTGAAGGTCCCCGAGGTCCCCGAGCAGCTCGCCCGTGCCGTTGTCGCCGCCGTGCAGAAGATCCGTGCGATGGACCTTCGCAAGCTCCCGTCCGTCTCCGAGACGCTCGACTGGGCGCGCTCGCTCGTGATCCTCAACGCCCGAGCGCTAGACCCGGAGATCGTCGAGTCCACGCTGACGATGCTCGTCAAGCACGAGAAGGATCTCGAGCGCGTCAAGGGCTCGCTGGACAAGGTCCTGGCGGAGTAGGCCCTGGACGAGAGGATCCTCGAGTTCATCGGCGACCTTCGCCGGGCCGAGATCCGCATCTCGCCCTCGGAGGCGCTCGATGCGCTCGCCGCGAGCGCCGAGGTCGGCCTCTCCGACCGCGAGACGTTCAAGTCCACGCTGGCCGCGACGCTGATCAAGGAATTCCGCGATCAGCCGACCTTCGACCGGCTCTTCAACCTCTATTTCCTCGACCTCGAGGCACTCGGGGAAGGGCTCAAGAAGGCGCTCGGCCCCCAGGATCCGCGCGCGCAGGAGCTGCTCGACGAGCTCCTCGCCGACGAGGGGATGGAGCTCGACGAGCTGACCGAGCTGCTCATGCGCGGCCAGGGGAGCGAGCTCGAGATGGCCATCCGCTCCGGCGGCCAGAACGCCGGGCTCGAGCGGCTCATGTACTTCCTGCAGGTCGGCTTCTTCTCACGCCGGATCTCGGACCGCTTCGACTGGTCCGCCATCGAGGGCGATCTCGAGCGGATCATGAAGGCGCTCGAGGCACGCGGTCTCGACCCGGGCCAGCTGGCGCGGATCCGCAACTACCTCGAGCTGCGGCTCGAGGCGTTCAAGCGGATGATCCGCCAGCACGTCGAGCGCGAGCTCGAGCGCCGGGCGTACCGCCAGGGCGAGAAGCTCACGCGCGAGGTTCTCTCGGACAAGCCGCTCTTCGCGCTGACGGCGGACGAGATCGCCCAGATGAAGAGCGTGGTCGCGCGGCTGGCCCGCAAGATCAAGGATGCGCTCGCGCTGCGCCAGCGGCAGGAGCACAAGGGGCGCCTGGATACGCGGCGGACGACGCGGAAGAGCCTCCAGTACGGCGGGGTGCCGATGGAGATCTTCCTCAAGCGGCGGCACCGCGAAAAGCCGAAGCTCATCACGATCTGCGACGTGTCGGATTCGGTCCGCAACGCCTCGCGTTTCATGCTGCAGCTCGTCTGGAGCCTCCAGGAGTGCTTCAGCCGGGTCCGCTCGTACGTGTTCGTCTCCGAGATCGCCGAGGTCACCCAGGCCTTCAGCACGTATCCGGTCGAGCGCGCCATCGAGTGGGCGCTCAAGGGCGCGCCCGTGGACTACCACTGCCGGTCGGATTTTGGATTTGCCTTCAGCCGGTTCGCGAAGACCGAGCTCGACTCGCTCGACCGGAAGACGACGATCCTGATGCTGGGGGACGCGCGCAACAACTACAACGATCCGCAGTCGTGGGCGCTGCGGCTCATCCGCGAACGCGTGAAGGGGATCATCTGGCTGAACCCGGAGGGCCAGTGGGGCTGGGGCATCGGTGACAGCGTGATGCCGCTTTACGCGCCCGCGTGCGACTTCGTCCGGGAGTGCCGGACTATCGGGCAGTTGGGTGAGGTCGTCGACAACCTCGTGCATCACTGGTGGCGCCGCGGACGGTAGTGCGCGGCCTCCCGCCCTGGCGCGCTCGCGCGCGGCTCGGGAGTGGGCGTGTGTTAGCCTTCAGGGCATGGGACCCGCCGGCCGCGGGCCGACTGGCGAGCTCGCCGGGCGCGACGCGAACGATCTGATCGCTTCGGCGAGGGCGATGAGCCGCCCGTTGGCGATGGTCGTGGCGGCCTGCCTCCTGCTCGCCGTGGGATCGGCCGACACCGCGGCGCAGCCCGACTGCGTGACGATCGAGGACTTTTCGAAGGCGAAGGTGGGCGAGTTTCCGACCGACTGGAAGCCCCGCAAGGATGCCGGCAAGGACGTCTACCGGGTCGCCGAGGAGCCGGGCCTGCGCTTCCTGCATGCCGCCGCCCGCGGGCTCGGCATCCAGGCCGCAAAGCAGCATCAATGGGACCTCGGCGCCTACCCGGTGCTCGCGTGGTCGTGGCGGCCGCTCGGGTTCCCGAAGGGAAGCGACGAGCGCGAGTCGAAGACCAACGACAGCGTGCTGGCAGTCTACCTGCTCGTGCCTTACTCGCGCGTCGCCGGGCCCAAGGCGGTCAAGTACGTCTGGAGCGAGAAGGTCCCGGTCAGCACCCGACTCAACTCGAACATGGGCCTCACTCAGGTGAGGGTGTTGCGGTCCGGCGCCCCCGAGAAGAAGGGCGAGTGGGTCGAAGAGCGCGTGAACGTGCGCGACGACTACAAGAAGTACTTCGACGTGACCGAGACGCCCCAGCCCGCCGGCATCGCCGTGCTCACCGACTCCGACGACACCAACTCCATGGCGCAGGGGGACTACGCGAACTTCAGAGCCTGTCGCCAGTAGGCGATGGCCCGCGAGGTTCTCGTGGTCGAGGACGAGCCGGATATCCGCCGGCTCATCGTCCTGCACCTCGAGCACGACGGCTTTCGCTGCCGGACGGCTGCGAACGGGCCGGACGCGCTGCGGGCAGTGAAGGCGGCCGTTCCCGACCTCGTCGTCCTCGACCTCATGCTGCCCGAGCTCGACGGTCTCGAAGTGTGCCGCCGGTTGCGGAGCGATGCCAGCACGGCGGGCGTGCCGATCATCATGCTCACCGCGAAGTCCGACGAAGTCGATCGCGTGGTCGGGCTCGAAGTCGGCGCCGACGACTACGTGGGGAAGCCCTTCTCGCCCAAGGAGCTGGTGGCGCGAGTGCGGGCCGTGCTCAGGCGCTCGCGCCCGGACCACGGGCCCCGCTTGCTCTCCGTGGGTCCCGTCGCGCTGGACCCGGCGCGCCACGCCGTGACGCTCCACGGGCGGGCGGTCGAGCTCACGCCCAAGGAGTTCGACCTCCTGCACGCGCTACTCGACGCCGCCGGGCGCGTCCTCTCCCGCGAGCACCTCCTGAACCACGTGTGGGGCTACGCGCGTGCGGACGAGATCGAGTCGCGCACTGTGGACGTGCACGTCCGCCGCCTGCGCGCGAAGCTCGGCGCCGCCGGGAGCCGGATCGCGACGGTCAAGTCGGTGGGCTATCGGTTCGAGGTGGAGTCGGCATGATCCGCCTCTTCGTTCACTTCATCCGGCGTAGCATCGCGCGGAAGCTGACGTTGACGCTCGTCGGCTTCGTCGCCCTCACGACGGTGGCAGCGGGCCTCTACCTGACCCGCGCCCTCGAGACGTTCGCCGTGGAGACCCTGGAGGCGCGCCTGGCCGGCATCGGCCGGCTCTTGCACGACGAAGCTCGGAGCCTCGTCGCGAGGAATGCGCCGCCGGCCGAGCTCCACGCGTTCGCGCTCCGCGCGGCGCGGCCGACCGCGTCACGAATCACCGTGATCGCGGCCGACGGGCGCGTGCTCGGAGACTCCGAGGTGGCCATCGAGGATCTGCCCCGCGTCGAGAACCACGCCGCACGGCCCGAGGTGCGGGCGGCCCTCGCCAGCCAGGTCGGGCGCGACCGGAGGACGAGCGCGACGATCAGTGTGTCACTCCTCTACGTGGCGCTGCCCATCGTCGATGGCGGCCGCACGATCGGCGTCATCCGGGTGGCCCTGCCGCTGACGGCGGTGACATCGTCGTACGCGGAGATCCACCGGGTCATGCTCGCCGGGGGCGTCGTCGCACTTGCCGTCGCGTTCGGGATCGGGCTCTTCGTGGCGGGGCGTGTGACCAAGCCGGTCGTGCAGATGCAGACCATCGCCCGCCAGATGAGCGAGGGTGACTTCACGGTCCGCGCCCCGATCCGCTCCCCCGACGAGATCGGGTCGCTCGGGCGGGCGCTCAACGGCCTGGCGGCGCGGCTCCGGGAAAAGGTCCACGATCTCGGGCACGAGCAG
>DASWDJ010000156.1:0-1921 GCA_036395295.1 Gaiellaceae bacterium
CAACGTCGGGGCACTCGCAGCGGAGGAGCTTCTCGAGAAGCTGCGCCATGGTCTGGAGGCGCGCAGCCGCCAGGCGCACCTCGCCGAGCTTGCGCTCGGCCTGGCTACGCCAGCGGTTCTTTCCGAATTCATTCACCAGGCATCGGATCTCCGCCAGCGTGAAGCCGGCGTCCTTGGCGAGCTGCACGACGGTCAAGTGTGTCAGCGCCGTGTCATCGAAGACGCGGCGCCCCGATAGGCGTCGGGCCGCCGGGAGCAGCCCCTCCTCCTCGTAGAAACGGATCGCCGACGGGGCCAGCCCCGTCGCTCTTGCCAACTCCCCGATTCGCATGGAAAAACCTCTTGACCTCAAGTGTACTTGAGGTTCTACGGTTGGGCCATTCAAAGGAGGCCGCATGAATCTACTGAGCTTGGTCGTTCCCCTCGTGTTCGCGGCTGGCGTCCCGGCATCCGCCGCTCCGCAAGAGCCGCTCGTCTGCCGCCTCGACGCCTTGAGCCCCTCCGAGCGCGACCGACATCAGCGTCTCGGCGAGGCGCTGCGCCGCGCCGTCACGGAGACCTCGGAACTGCCCACCGGCTACGGGCTGACGCTCGATCTCTCGCGTCTTCCAGCCGACGCCAAGGGGCTTCCCTTCTGCGTCGTCGAGGTTGCCGAGTGGGTGGACCTCGAGTCTCGCTGCTGCCCGTTTCTGGATTTCGAGATCTCCCTTCGAGACAAGGGGCGCCACGTCACGCTGCGGCTGACCGGCGGACAGAACGTCAAGACATTCCTGAGAGAGGAGCTTGGGCTTAAGAGGTAGAAGTTCCTGGGCCGTTGGGGGCCGTTGGGGTCAGTCATGTTTTGAGGTATCTGCACGCCGGCTCGGGGGTGGCTCCAGCGATTCGTCATATTCTCCTATGCTCGATCAGCCTTCGCCCGCCGCGCGGCCTCACGCCTTAATCCTCAAAGCATGACTGACCCCATTTCTCTCTCTGTTACCACGAGTTCTCTCGAGCCGTTGGAGGTTCACCTATGAGACTCCCAAACAGCGCGCAGACCTCGCGGCCATGGCGAATCCACGAGCTCACGCACGATTTTCGCCTCGAGGACGTGTGGGCGCTTCCTACGCCCGGCGGCCCTCGCGACTTCCATCGGCTCGTTGAGCGCTTCGCGTCGTGTGACCCGTCCTGCGGTTCGCTTCCCGGCCGAGCGCTGTGGGCAGTTCGTTGGAAGCTCGGCGAGCTGCTCGGTTGGGACGGGCCCGACACCGGCGTCGGCACACGCGTGCCAACGCTGCGCGACCGCATGCCCGCCGACTTACGCGACGCGCCCCGAGGTCCGGACTTCGCAGCGCTCCCCTTCACCTCGCTGTACCTGCTGGACGACGAGTGGGCGGCCGAGATCGCGAACAAAACGATGCACGGCGTGTTGCATCTGGGCTGGGTGCCGGACGGCAATTGCGGCTACCACGGCCAACTGGCGGTGTACGTGAAGCCCAACGGATTGTTGGGCAAGGCCTACATGGCCTCAATCAAGCCGTTCCGCCACCTCCTCGTGTACCCCGCGATGATCCACACGATCGGACGGGAGTGGCGGAAGCGCTCGGCCGAGCCAGCACCGGCCGGTGCGCGCGATTAGTCGGGATAGCTGAGCCCGGCAAGGACTGAACTTGTGTCGAGTGTGGAGATTAGCTTGGAGCGGGAAACGGGGGTCGAACCCGCGACATCCACCTTGGCAAGGTGGCGCTCTACCACTGAGCTATTCCCGCTCGGGGACCGCGAAGGATAGCGAAGGGGCCTTCCCGAATCAAGGCGCGGCGACCGTCGGGCCGCCGCAATGGCTGCAGATCCGCACGACGGTCGCGCCGATCGTCTTTTCGGGAGCGCACTCCTCGCAGAGCGGGCGGTCGGAGCCGGAGCAGAGAAAATGAGCGAGACGGTC